>JBCCET010000004.1:0-81421 GCA_039030095.1 Pseudomonadota bacterium
AAAATGGTTGCCTTTATGGCGCGCCAAACACGCCCCGTTTGGGACTTTGAAGACATTGGCGATTGGTGGACCCGTGCGGATGCCGATGCAATTTATCCCAACATCGCGGTTCCAACCACCGCCGGAACCGGGTCAGAGGTTGGGCGCGCATCGGTGCTGACCAATACGTCGACGCAGCAGAAAAAGATCATCTTCCATCCCAAAGTGCTGCCATCGGTTGTGATTGCCGACGCGGAACTGACCACGACGATGCCCGCCGCAATAACCGCAGGCACTGGCATGGATGCACTGGCCCATTGCATAGAGGCGTTTTCGTCCCCGCACTATCATCCGATGAGCCAAGGTATAGCGCTGGAAGGTATGGCGCTGGTGTTTGAAAACTTGCCAAAGGTTATGAATTCGCCTGGCGATTTGGACGCCCGTGGGCACATGATGTGCGCCGCGATGATGGGCGCCACAGCTTTTCAAAAAGGACTGGGTGCGGTGCACGCACTGTCCCATCCCATTGGGGCCATGCACGACACCCACCACGGAACCACAAACGCCGTGGTCATTGAGGCGGTTATGCAGTTCAATTTGCCCGCCGTGGTAGATCGGTTTGCGCGCGCCGCGGCGTACTGCGGGGTTTCCGGCGGTGCGGATGGGTTCATCGCAGCTGTTGCGGAATTGCGGGATCAACTGGGGATCCCCAGCCGCTTAAGCGGTATTGGCGTGTCAGGCGTGGATAAGGATGCGCTGGTGGCAGGAGCCTTGCAAGACCCGTCGGCTGGCGGGAACCCTATTGCTTTGACAGAGGACAACACACGCGCGCTCTTTGAGGCTGTGCTTTAGAAACGCGGCTGTTTGAAAGCGAATTCCCGTGTGGTTAAAAAATTCTTAAATCCTTATTTTTCAATTAGCTACGAGACCCCAACCTATCACATATGACGCGTGTTGCACGACGCGTCATATAACACGCGTCTATATTATTTTTCTGGAAACCAGACCGGTCGCCGCACCCAATGTGCCATTCAAAAACGCGCCCAAGCCGATAGGGAGTCTCTCGAAGGCAGGTCCCTGCTAAATCGTGAAATGGAACATCAACTTCCAATTTGCATAGACCTCCAACCGATCCAGATCGGTTGGAAAAAAGTCGTTTGGCCCTTCGGCTGGCACCGCAGACGCCGCCAGAAATCGACTTACGCGCGTGGCAAATCCAGCCGCCCGAAAAGCGGACAGAATATCATCGACACTATGATCAGGCGCCGGAATATTTGAAAATTCCTGGATCATTGGCCGCCAACGGGGCCAAAGCGGATTGTCCGCATGGCAACAAGTGACTGCGTGGTAGGTTGCCCCCGGTTTCAAAACGCGCGCAGTCTGGCGCGCATGGTCGCCCAAATCTTCGATCAGGTAGATGACCTCATGGCTGAAGGCCACGTCGAACCTGCTTTCCAATTCCGTCAATTCGGCCATAGCGAAGTGCTGTAGCGGCCTGTCACCTTTGGCTGCCTCTGCAAGCGCCACCCGGTCCTGTGCCAGATCAACGCCAACGCCATTTGCAAAAGGACGGGTGTCATAAAACGTGCGCAGAAATCCGCCTTGATTACAGCCAAAGTCCAACACATCTGCCTGGGACAAATCCCCTGACACGGCATTGATCATCTCACGCCAGATCCAGGCGTGTTCATCAGCCATCCCGTCTTCCTGCGCAGACAGTTTTGACCAGGTGTTAACGAGATCAGCCATTGACGGGTCCAAGCTTTCAGTTTCGAACTGCTTCAAAAGCGCCCGAAAATTCTTGCGCGCGTCACCAGGGTGACGCACCTTCTTTGCCGCTTTCAGATTGTGCAGATCATTGCCAACCACGATCAAGCCTACCATGCCCCACTCGTAGTGGGGAAGGCAGATGTAGCCATAGATGCCGGGAACCGTCAGCGTTACCTCAATCTCTTCATCAACTGATCCGTTCCATGGCTCTGCCCCATCCGGGATCATCCCACGTTTGGAGGCCGCATTGTGCCCCCCGTCGGTTGCCAGAAACTTCACGCTGTCGCCTGGTTCCACCCTCAGGATGGCCGGGTCGAAAACGTTGATCACGTTGGCATCGTTGCAATCGGCGTTTAGCATCAGCACGCTGTGTTTGCCGTCAACGGTATCGGGAACGGCGTTTCTCGCCAATGCAGTGGTCGGCAATGCCGCCAGTGCAACTACAAATTTACGACGCGTAAGCATGGACAACCAAATCCTTTCTGGGGCCGGGGGTGATTTCGATATCGACACCGTAGGTGTCTGCCAAAGCGGGCAGATGCAGCACATCTGCGGGCGTGCCCTGCGCCAGGATTTCCCCCTGACGCAGCAACACAAGTTTATCTGCAAACCGTGCGGCCAAATTCAGATCGTGCAGCGCGACAATGCCCACCGCACCCCGCTGTTGGACTGCGTTTTTGATCTGCGACAGGACCGACAGTTGATGGTGCAAGTCGAGCGCTGAGGTCGGCTCATCAAACAAGTAGACATCCGACGTGCGGATCAGCGCCTGGGCAACCGACACCATCTGCGATTGGCCGCCCGACAGCTCACTGATATATGCAGGCGACAGATGCCCTATGCCAGCTTCGTGCAGCGCATGGCCTACGGCGTCCATATCCTCCGATGTAACCCGCCAGCCCTGCAGGTTCTTGCGGGCCATCATCACCACGTCAAACACCGTCAGGGCGGCATTGGCGGCAAAGAACTGCGGCATGAAGCAGACCTTTTTCAACCGCTCCCGCGCAGACAAGGTTGCCAGATCTATTGCCCCCAGATGCACCTGCCCCCCGGTGGGTTTCAAAAGCCCAGCGATCACCCGGAAAAGTGTGGATTTGCCCGATGCATTGGGCCCGATCAGCGCCGTCAATTGGCCGGGTTCCAAGACATCAAAACCGGCATCGCGGAGGATTGGCCGATCACCGTAGGCGAAGTGAATGCCCGATGCCTTCAGCCCACTCATTGCCAGTACCTTTTCCGCTGGCTCAGGATCAGGCTGAGGAAGAAAGGGATCCCGATCAACGACGTTATCATGCCAATGGGATAGACGATCCCCGGCGTAATCGCCTTTGACGCAATTGAGGTGCCCGACAAAATCAAGGCGCCCGCCAAGGCTGACAACGGCAAAAACCCGCGCTGGTCTTCGCCCACGATCATGCGGGCGATGTGCGGGCCTACCAGGCCTACAAAAGCGATGGCACCAACGAAGCTTACGGCCACGGCCGACAGCAGCGAAACGCCGGCCAACACCGTCAGGCGCAACAGCGTTACATTCACGCCCAGCGCTGCGGCTTTGTCTTCGCCCATGCGCAAAGCGGTCAGCGCCCAGGACCGGCTGACAAAGTAGGGCAGCACGATGATGAGCACGACAAAACAAATACCAACCTTGGCCCAGGTGGCGCGGGACAGTGACCCCAATTGCCAAAAGATTAGTTGCGCCAGTTGCAGCTCCGTCGCGCCATATTGCAAAAACGCGAGCAACGCGTTGAAAGTGAACAACATTGCGATGCCGACAAGGATCATCGCCTCTGGCGTGACACCGCGAAACCGGGTGAACACAAACAGGGCCATGGCCGCCAGCATGGCAAAGATAAAGGCATTCACCGTCACAAACAGCGCGCCAACGCCAGGTATCAGGGACAGGCCCAGTACAATCGCCACAGCAGCCCCAAAAGAGGCCGCAGATGACAAGCCCAGTGTAAAGGGGTCGGCCAGGGGGTTGTTCAGGATCGTCTGCATTTCTGCGCCAGCGACGCCTAACATGGCGCCGACGACCACCGCCATCAGTGCAACTGGCATGCGCAGATCCCAGATAATGACCTCTTCTTTCGGGGACGCCACAGAAGGGTCAAAAATCACATGGACCACGCGAAAGAACGTCAAATCCGCAGGGCCGGTCATAATGTCGATGACGACGGTCGCAAACAATGCCAGCGCTGCAGCGATCACCAGAAGCACACGTTTCGCACTTCGGCGGCGATAGTCGCCGACGATACCTTGCACGGCCTCCGCGTCATGGGGGGATACTGTCATGAAAGGTTAGCCCGCACCGTTTCCAGTGCGAGCCCTTATGTCTTATTCGACCGAAAGCCAGAATTGGCCGGAATTGTCGTATGGCATGAACTTGGCATGCATCCGGTCAAAAGTGTCTTGCGGGTCCAGATCTTCAAAGTCGTCCGGGTAGAGCCACTTGGCAATCTGCTGGATCGCAACGAAGTGGTAAGGCGAATTGTAGAACTGGTGGTAGATCGAATGGTAGTTGCCATCCTTGATGGCCCGCAGCTCAGCAAACCCCGGGCGCGCGGCCAGGGCCTTGATCTTTTCCGCGTTCACGGCTGGATCACCTTCGTACCCTAGCAAGGTTGACGTCACCTCTGGCCGGGCTTCCACCCAGTTGGCGCCGGTGCCGATCACGTGGTCGGGATCGGCATCAATAACCCCCTCCATGGAGAGTGTGACCGAATAGGCGTTGGCAAGGGTAGAGGCAAAGTTGCGCCCGCCTGCCAGTTCCACAAACCGGCCATAGTTGTAAGGACCAAAGGACCAGCAGCAGAAGTCAGGCTGCCAGCCGGCGGCGTTTTCAACAACCACCAGCGGGCGTTCGTCAGCTGGGATCTGATCGACAACGTTTGTGACTTTCTTCATCTCGGCGATGTAGAAGTCGATGAACCTGGCGGCATTGGCCTCTTCCCCCAGGACGCGGCCCAGTATCAGAAGCGACGGCACGGTGTTTTCCGTGGCATTGCGCCGAAAGTCGATGAACACCACCGGTACACCAGCTTTGTCCAGCTTTTCGATCAACCCGGTTTCTTCGGCTTTGAACAGGTTGCCACTGTCGAGCAGTACCAGATCCGCATCCGCTTCCAGAACCGCCTCAATACTGAAGTCACCGGCATATGGGTTGCCGAAATTGATCATCCGGTCGGCGTCAGCCGGGAAAGCCGCTTTGAATTTACGGAAGGCGTCAGGGTCGTACTGGACGAGGTCGTCTTTCCACCCGACAACTTTTTCAAATGGATTGCCGTCCGTCAGTGGGGCAATCGCATACATCATCCGGCCTTCGCCCAAGATGATTTTGCTTGGTCGTTCCGGCAGGGTTACTTCCCGTCCAGCAATGTCGGTTAATGTCAGGGCTTCGGCACTTGCGTGAGGGGCTGATGCGATCAGGGTCGCAATGGCTGCTGTAGCAACCGCGAAGCCTTTGACGCGTTTCATGAACGTCATATCAGGCTCCATAAGGTTGGTGGCGCCTGTTTAAACTATGAGGTCTTAAGCGCAATCGAATTCGCTTGGGGGACTGATCTTAGGCTAAAAACCTCTGCTAAGCGGGTTCAGAGTGTCCCTGTGGACTGCGCGCGATTTGCCAATTGGATCAGTGTTTCTTTCAGCCTGGCCACATCTTCGAGAGAATAGTCGGCCATTACCAATGCTTCGTGTTCGCGCGCTTTTGTCACCAGATCAGCGGCAACCGCGCGACCCTCTGCCGTCAGGCAAATCAGGACACCGCGACGGTCCCCGTCTTCGGTCAAACGCATGGTCAAACCATCAGCGCAGGTTTTGTCCAATTGGCGCGTCAGCGTCGGTTGCTTGGCAAGGCATCGCCGCGCCAGCTGGCCCACATTCAGTTTTTTGTCCGGAAACAGGCTCGCCAATATGCGCCACTTTGATACCGGGATGCCTTGCCGTTCCAAGGTATCGTGGAACGTTTGGCTGACGGCCGCGCTCGCCTGCGCCATCAGGTATAGCAGGTAAGTATCCACGAAGGGTTCTTCCGTAGATATATTATTTTGCATATTATCCATTTTCATCTACCATAGGCACAATGTGGTGACGAATCCACCGCAAAACTGCTGCCGGGGAGGGCTGCATGATTTCCGACCGGATCGAGGCCAAATGGATCGACGCGTTTGAAGAGAGGTTTCAGGCC
The DNA here is from genome assembly GCA_039030095.1 of Pseudomonadota bacterium. Lineage (GTDB taxonomy): Bacteria > Pseudomonadota > Alphaproteobacteria > Rhodobacterales > Rhodobacteraceae > Amylibacter. Next base: position 5,936 of record JBCCET010000004.1, read on the forward strand.
TGCAAACTACGCAGCGATGAAACGGCCGTCATCCTGAGCGAAACGCAAAGCCGGGACCTAAACGTTCATTTGGCGGAACTGGCGCTCGCACGGATGGGCGTAACTTTCTATCATTTGCGCGTACCCACCCCCTGCAATGATGCGCCTGCAATCCTTCGTTCGACCGGGACTGCACTTTGCTTGACCGGGCAGGACAACGCTGTTGCCGCCTTGGCGAGCGCGGACTTCGTCGTGGACATGACATTGGAAGGTCTGATGCACGCGCGCCAGACAGGCAAGATCCTGCAAGGTGGGGCGCGTATCCTCAATATCTCGAACGAACACCCCGATGCGCTGGAACGGATGCGCCCGGATGAAGATTTGAAAACCCGCACGCTGGACGCAGCACGGATGTGCCGGAAGGCGCAAGAGATGATCGTGGTCAGCGATGCAGGCACCGACCTTACCGTGAATATGGCAGGCAACAATTCAGTGGGTGTGTGGGGCTGGACGGATAAACCCGGCACGCTGGCCCATTGGCCGGGCGGAATTGTCGTAAGCTTCCCTGCCGCCGGATCAGTCAACGGTCGCCTGGTATTTCAACCGGGCGACATGAACCTGACCTTCAAACGCTACTTTGATGATACCGTTATCTTCACGCTGGAAGATGACTATGTGACCGCCGTTGAAGGCAAAGGCACGGACGCACGCCTGATGCGCGACTACCTTGCAGCGTTCGGAGACAAAGAGGCATACGCCACGTCCCACGTTGGCTGGGGTCTTAACAAAGCCGCGCGGTATGAGGCGCTGACGATGTATGACGCCCGCGACACCAACTGCACCGAATTGCGGGCCGTGGCAGGCAACTTCCTCTATTCCACTGGTGCCAACGAATTTGCCGGGCGGTTCACGCAGGGCCACTTTGACCTGCCCATGATGGGCTGCACAATTGCTGTGGATGGTACGGTTGTGGTTGATCAGGGGACCCTGACCCAATGAACAACGCTGCGGGCCTGGAATATGAAGAAACGGGCCATGGCGCACCGATTATCTGTTTGCACGGGATCGGCGGTAACACGTCGTCATTTGCCCCCCAGCTTTCCGGTCTGCCCGGCCACCGTGTGATTGCCGTCAACTTGCCCGGTTATGGCGGCTCAGAGGCGGTTGAGCACCCAACCTTCCCCAAACTTGCGGCTCGGATCACGGCCTTTATGGATGCGCTCGACCTTTCCGCGGCCCATTTGTGCGGCCAGTCCATAGGCGGGATGATCGCGTTGGAAGCCGCGTGCCTCTACCCCGACCGCGTAACGTCCCTGGCGCTGATCGGAACCACCAGCGCCTTTGGTGGCCGCGACGACAGTTTCAAAAACGCATTCATTGCGGCGCGGCTGAAACCACTCGACGCTGGTGAAACGCTGGCCACGCTTGCGCCGCAGTTTGTACCCGACATCACCGGGCCAGACGTCACCCCCGCCGCGCGGGAAAGCGCCGTAGCCTCAATGGCGGCTGTGCCAGAGGCCACATACCGATCTATCATCCGTTGCCTCGTGACCTTCAACCGCCGCGAAGACATCAGCGGCCTTGCCAAACCCATCTGCCTTATTGCCGGGGAACACGACACCAATGCGCCTGCCAAAACCATGGCCCGCATGGCCGAAAAAATGCCGAACGCCGAATATCATTTGGTCAAAGGTGCCGGGCACCTGATCAACCTGGAAAAAGGCGCTGAGACCAACGCGATCCTGAACACATTTTATGAGGGCCTGCCATGAAAGCCGAACGCATTACCGCCGACCGCGACGCCCCGATATTTGACCCCGATGCCTGGGACCTGACGGACCAGCAGATAGACCTCGCCACCGTCGCCCGCGATATGGGGCAGGACAAAATGCACGCGCGGGCAGAAACCTATGACCGGCAGGCCATTTTCCCGACGGAGAACTTCAAGGACTTCGCCGACAACGGCCTGCTGGGCATCGCGATCCCAAAGGAATATGGCGGTCAGGGCGCGGACTTTAAGACTTATATGCTGACGGCAGCGGAGGTCGGGCGTTACTGCGGCGCCACGGCGCTGACCTTCAACATGCACGTTTGTTCGTGTCTATGGTCTGGCGCACTTTTGGACACGCTCGACTATGATACCGGGCTGAAAAAACAGCACGCAGAAAAGCGCGCCGTGCATTATTCGCGGATCCTGGATGAGGGCAAAATCTATTCCCAACCGTTCTCCGAAGGCGGGGACGCTGCGGCAGGGAAGAAGGCCTTTGGCACTACCGCGCTGCGAACCGATGGTGGCTGGGTGGTAAACGGCAAAAAGATCTTCGCCTCCCTTTCGGGCTATGCGGATTTCTACGGTGCACTTTGCACGGAACTCGACGCGCCGGATGCAAAGATGAGCCGTGGAAACACCATGTACCTGGCCATCCCGGCGGATGCCGACGGCGTGTCGGTTGAGGGGGAATGGGACCCGCTCGGCATGCGGGGCACGGTGTCCCGTACGCTGATTTTCAAGGATGTGTTTGTGCCGGACAGTGCGCAATTGATGCCGCGCGGGGTCTACTTTCAGGCGGCCAAACGTTGGCCACACATGTTCATGACGCTGACCCCTGCCTATGTGGGGCTGGCGCAGGCGGCATATGACTTTACGGTCAAATACCTGCGCGGGGAAATGCCCGGCACGCCCCCGATCAAACGCCGCATGTACCCGACCAAGCAGATCGCGGTGGCGCAGATGAAAGTGATGCTGGAACAGACCAAAGCGCTCTGGTTTCAAGCCATATCGGAGGCGCGCCCGCATCCGTCTCAGGACAGCCTGCTTAGGGCGTGGGCTGCGCAGTACACGGTGATGGAAAACGCCAACGAACTGGCGCAACTGGCCATCCGCACCTGCGGCGGTCAGTCCATGTTACGATCGCTGCATCTGGAACGCATTTACCGCGACAGCCGTTGTGGTTCGCTGATGCTGCCATGGACGGCTGAACTGTGCCTCGACATGCTGGGAACCGGTACGCTTTATAAACCGGGCGAGACCGACGATTGATGGGACAGACCATCGACAGTTGGCTGGAAACGCACGCCACGCATCAGCCGGAAAAGCCCGCGCTTATCTGTGACACAGAGGTGTGGACATACGCCGAATTTGCCACGCGCGTCAGACATATGGCGGCGCGTCTGGTGCACGATCACGGATTGCAGCGTGGCGACCGGATTGCCTACCTGGGCCACAACAGCCCGGCAGAGGTGGCGCTTATGTTTGCCGCCGCGCGGGCGGGGTTGATGCTGATACCGCTGAACTGGCGGCTGGCAAGCGACGAACTCACCTACATTGCGCAGAACGCCGACGTGCAGGCGTTTTTCCATGGGTCAGAGATGGCAGAAACGGCAACAGGGGTTGCCGCTGGTCTGGGTTTAACGTCCTTAGAAATGACGGACGCTCTTATGTTAGCCGGAGCGCCAGCAGCGCCTTCCGGCGATCTGACGGACCCGTTCCTGTTGGTCTACACCTCTGGCACCACTGGGCGGCCCAAAGGGGCCGTGCTGACGCAAGAGGCCGTTTTCTGGAACGCTTTGATCAGCGGACACGCCCATGATTTTTCGTCGAAAGATCGCGTTCTGAACATGCTGCCATTGTTCCACGTCGGCGGGATAAACATCCAAATGATGCCGTGTTTTTATGCCGGCGGAACCGTGGTTTTGATGCGCAGCTTCAACCCCAGCGAAGGGATAGATCTGCTGGAAACAGCAGAGGTTTCTGTTGCGCTGGTGGTCCCCACAGTGATGCGCGCGCTTTTTGCCGATCCGGGCTGGGCCTCTGCCAAATTGCCCGACGTGCGCCTGCTGGCAATTGGGTCGACAGATGTGCCTGTCGATATCCTGGCATCCATCCACGCCCGCGACATCCCTATGATACAAATCTACGGCGCCACTGAAACAGGCCCGGTGACAACTTACCAAAAGGCACCGGAAGCGCACGCCACACAAGGATCCATCGGCCGCCCGGGCCAACATGTATCGATCCGTATCGTGGACCCCCAGGGGCAGGATTGCCCGACCGATGAGGCCGGTGAGATCTGGGTAAAAGCGCCCAATATCTTCTCACATTACTGGCGCAACGCCGATGCCACGCAAGCGGCCTTGGTGGACGGCTGGTTCCGCACCGGCGACGTGGCACGCCGCGATCAAAGCGGCTTGCTGTGGTTTGTCGGGCGGCTGAAGCATGTCATCATCTCTGGCGGCGAAAATATCTACCCCGCAGAAATAGAGCGCATTCTGGCCCCGCTGGACGGCGTGGCAGAGGTGGCCGTGGTCGGGCGCAAGAACGAACGCTGGGGGCAAATCCCGGTGATCCTCGCCAACGTCAGCCCCGACGGCCCAACGGCGGAAGACCTGATCGCCGCCTGTGACGGTAAAATCGCGCGTTTCAAGATGCCAAAGGACGTCGTCTTTGTCCCTGCCCTGCCCCGCAACGCGCTTGGCAAGGTCTTGTTCGAGGACGCCTGCCGCATGGCGGAACGCTAACGAGCAACGAAAGCGTTGGGATTTCATCTGCACAGCGAAATCCCAACCTGACGGCAATTTGCCAAACTGCGACGTTTTAGGTTTTCCACGAGATTGAGTATGGTATTGGGCATCCGCAAAATCGCCGAACAAGGAGCCGGGGCCGAAAATGACTGAACGCACCTACGAGCCAATGACCAAAGACGATGTATCAGATGCGCAAGCCGCTTGGGTCAAATGCGTGACGGAACAAAATGTCGATGAACTTTTGGACCTTTATGACTTTGGCGAGCCAAGAGCACCGTTGTTGTTCAAACCCACCTTGTCAGATGTGATCCGACATGACCGCGAAGGCGCACGATCCTATTTTGTCGGCGGTAATCCGAAGTACCCCCACGACAACGGCTTTCTTAAAAACGGCTGGAAGCAGGTGACCTTTGATAGCGCGGCAGGTCCGATCCCAGATGCTGGCGGGCTGAGCTACAAAGACATGGGCCACTGCACGTTTGTGAACGGCGACGGCGAAGCCACGCAAGCGGACTACACATTTGCCTACCACAAGCACGGTGGCCGCGTGTTGATCTCGCTCCACCATTCGTCTTTGACTTGGACGCCGCCCGTGGAAGGCTGACACGAGCTGAGCCAAAGCGACGAACGGCTGCCTTGCGGCGACGCCCGGCATATTTCGACCTGCAGTTCAGGGTCGGGAGCCCTTGCGAGTCAAGAGAGGGCGCGATCATCGTGCCGGGCCTGGCGCCTCAACAGATTGACACGGCAAAGGCGATTGCCTCTGACCCTCTTTGTTGATGAGGGAGCAATTCCGTCTCGGAACCTAGACAGCCACAACTTGTAAAATGAAGATCGGGGTTGCAGTTGCAGACGTCGCTGAAGGTGCTTGTACACAGGACTTATGTTATCGCCCCAATTTTGAGGGGCAAAGCGATTTTTACCTCAGGAAGCGTTATTTTTCATATACTTAACCTATATTTCCGAGGTTCTTCCCCACTTGCCCTCGATGCATCAGGAAGTGGTCGAGGATCGTGCAGGCCACCATTGCTTCGCCCACTGGAACGGCGCGGATGCCGACGCAGGGGTCGTGACGGCCTTTCGTAATAATCTCGGTCGGCTCGCCAGATTTGGTGATGGTCTTGCGCGGCGTGAGGATCGACGACGTGGGCTTCACTGCAAAGCGAACCACCACGTCTTGACCCGTGGAAATACCGCCTAAAATGCCCCCCGCGTGGTTGCTGGAAAACTCCGGCTTGCCGGAATTGCCCATGTAAATCTCATCGGCATTATCTGCCCCCGTCAGGGTTGCCGCCGCCATACCGTCACCAATTTCTACGCCTTTTACGGCGTTGATGCTCATGCACGCCGTCGCCAGATCAGTGTCGAGTTTGGCGTAGATCGGTGCGCCCAGGCCTGCGGGAACCCCGCTTGCAACTACTTCGATCACCGCACCCGTGCTGTTGCCCGATTTGCGCAGCCCGTCGAGATATTCGGCCCAATGCTCTGCAGCTTGCGCATCGGGACACCAGAAAGGGTTTTGTTCCACTGTTTCCCAGTCCCAGCGGGACCGGTCGATCCCGTGTGGACCCATTTGCACCAAGGCGCCGCGGATTTTGACACCTGGGGTTAATTCGGCAAGTGCCGCCCGTGCCAGACCGCCCGCCGCCACACGTGCGGCTGTTTCGCGGGCCGAAGACCGCCCACCTCCGCGGTAGTCGCGGATGCCGTATTTCTGCCAGTAGGTGATGTCCGCATGCCCGGGTCGGAACTTTTCCATGATTTCGGAATAGTCCTTGGACCGTTGATCCGTGTTTCGGATCATCAACTGGATCGAGTGTCCGGTGGTGCGCCCCTCAAACACACCGGACAGGATTTCCACCGCGTCAGGTTCCCGCCGCTGGGTCGTGTACTTCGACTGACCCGGACGACGACGGTCCAGCCAATGTTGGATCATGTCTTGGGTAATCGGCACACCCGGAGGGCATCCATCCACAGTCGCGCCGAGCGCTGGGCCATGGGATTCGCCCCACGTGGTGACGGTAAAAAAACGCCCGAAAGTGTTGAACATGCCCCGGCTCCTTAGCTTGCGGGCGTGTTAGCGGGTTTGCCGGTTGGATGGAAGTCCATGGCAGACTGTCTTGTCACAACAGCAACAAGGAAACCCGCCCGTCAGCTGGCTTTCTTTGCCAGTTCGAGCGCATCTCGGATCACCTCACGGTCGCCCACCAGGTTGCATAAGACGAGGATTAGTCGAGCATTGAGCGCGTGGCTGTCAGCTTCGGACAAACCTTCGTGGGTGGCCAAAAGCTCCTGATAGAAGCCGTCTGGGTCGTCGATGTTTGGGGTGTCTAGAACGTTGGTCAATTCGGTCTCCCTGGCAGCGTTCACATCGCCGTTGCTTGCGAGATAGCAAGGGCAACCGCATCGGCATCAAAATCCGTCCAACGGGCAGCGATGATTTGGTCAGGCCGGATCAGATAGACAGCGGCTTCAGCGTCGCCGAGATAGCGTTCCCCGATCAAATCTGTTGTCTCAACTTCCAGAACACGTGCTGTGATGCCGCCAATTTCGACGGTTTCCGCCCGGCAACCGATGGCAAGAAGTTGAAACGCTCCGCCGGTTTGATCGATCAACCAGCCGTTGCCCGTAGGGGCATCGACAATGGGGCTGCCGACCCGCGTGCGATGCGGCATTCCCGCCGCGTCGGGTCCGTTCAAAGGAGACCCGTCATAAGTACAAGGTATGCTCAATCGGCCTGAATTCACCAGCGGGCGCATGGCCGGGGTATGTTCAACGAGGTCCAGCACGCTTTCGCGAAAGAGCTTTGCGATATCCGACTTTGGCGTCATGAAATCGGTAGTTCGCGAAGAGTTCATGATATTCTCTTCCGCCCCATGTTTGCGTTCTGCGTGGTAGCTATCCAGCAACGCCTCGGGCGCCTTACCCTCAATCACCAGCGCCAGTTTCCAGGCCAGGTTGTCGACGTCCTGCATCCCGCCGTTGCACCCGCGCGCGCCGAAAGGCGACACCTGATGCGCGCTGTCACCTGCGAAAAAGACGCGGCCATGGCGGTATTCTTCCATGGACGCGCATTGGAATGTGTAGACGGAGACCCATTCCGGCTCCCACTCCACATCGCCCAGCATCGCGTCGACCTTTGGACCGTAGAAATCCGGCTGAACAACGGCTTCCCGGTCGATGTCCCAGCCGAGCTGAAAGTCGATGCGCCAAACGTCATCGGGTTGCTTGTGCAAAAGAACCGACTGGCCAGGGTTGAAGGGTGGGTCGAACCAGAACCAGCGCTCGGTCGGGAAGTCAGCCTTCATCTTCACGTCACAGATCAGGAAGTTGTCCTCAAACACCCGCCCGTCGAAGCTGAGGCCCATCATTGATCGCGTCGCCGACCGCGCGCCATCGCAAGCGATAAGCCAATCGGCCTCCATCTCATAAGTCCCGTCTGGTGTGTCGATGGTCAGGGCTACGTGATCGTCGTGGGTCTCTATCGCTTCCACCCGATTGCGGCCTCGGATTTCAATCGGTGCGCCTTTGGCCTGCACCTCGCGGATACGCTCGACGAGGTATTTTTCAAAATAGGGTTGCTGCAGGTTGATGAAGGCCGGGCGTTTGTGGCCTTCCTCCGGCAACAGGTTGAAGTCATAGATCTGTCGGTCTTCGCGGAACACCTTGCCCACGTTCCAGACCACACCTTTGTCCACCATCAGGTTGCCCGCGCCGAGCCTGTCGCAAATCTCTAACGTCCGTTTCGCAAAGCAGATAGCGCGGGAGCCTACGCCGACCCCATCATGGTCATCGAGCACCACGCAAGGGATATTCTTAAGGCCCAAATCGAGCGCCATGCCCATCCCCATAGGCCCGCCGCCAACGATAACCACCGGATGGCGGGTTGGCCCGGGGGCGTCCTGTTCCGCGATCTTTTGGTAGGGGTAGAGCGTGAATTCGGTTTGGTAGCGGACGTCAACCATCTGCGGTCTCCCAATATCCTTGAGCGGTCGGTACCCGCCCAAAATCAAGGTAAAAGTCATCCAGCTGCGGTGGCTTTACACCTGCGTGGCTGAGCATTGCATGCACCTGCCCCCGGTGATGCACATCGTGCTGGATCAGGTGGAGGATCAGCCAGTCCACGCGTTCTTGGGTCATGCCGTCTTTGCGTTCGGTCTGGACCCGGGCGGCTAGAGTTTCGGCATCAAGCGCCTGGCAAAACGCGATGAAGCGGGTGTCAGCGGTGGTTTGAAGGGCGCGAAGCTCGCCCATGTGGCGCACGTCTTCGCGGTCATAGACCGACAGGCCCTGCCCACCGCGTTCCAACGCGTCTAGGTAGTAGAGATCGATCTCGTAGACATGGTTCAGCGTGGCGCCGATGGACCCGAAATAGCCGGGGCGGGTGGCCCAGACCTCGGCCTCTGCCATAGCACAGACGGCCCTGAAAAGCGTATCGTTAGCCCATGCGTTGTTTTGGGCCATTTTTGTGAAGTAGGCGCAGGCGTCACTCATAGGTCACCGTCCTGGTCAGATTACCGTCTGCGTCATAGGCGCAGACGGTCACACGGGTGCCCTCGGAGGTCGTGACCCGGCTGGTGCCTGGGCCGAGGCAATCTTCAATTGCGAAGATCATCGCAAAGGTCACGCCGAACATGAATGGGAAGATCAGCAAGAATGACACGAATCCGTTGCGGCGGGCCTTGCGGAACTCCGGCGTGTTAGGGCCCTTTTCCAGCCCTAGGATGATGAATACCACGCGGAAGATCCCTGTCGGGCTGCTGAGACTCGGATCGTTCAGCACGGCGAAACAAGACGCGGACCAGAGCTGCCCTTGGGCATAGATCATTAAAGCGAAGATGCCGAAGAACACGACGACGAAAGCTAAAACGAGCATGGATATCCTTTCAGCGTTGCTCTGAAGGTCACTCACCCGGCCTTATGAGCATGGCGTTCAGGCCAATCACTGCAAACATAACAACTGTCAGCGCCAGCAAGATCATCCGCGCGCGCTGATATCGCGGCTCTTTCAAAAACCAACCGAATGCTGTCAGGGTCTCCATAACTGTGGGATTGTAGAAACCTTCTTTCCCCAGTTGCTCTTTGACATCGCGGCGCAGACGTAAAAGGTTTTTTAACAAGAAAAACGCCCAGGTGATGAACACCACGCCCTGAAGTCCTAGCAAAATTGCTACTCCTGTACCCATGTCAGGGCCTCCAATTTATTTTACTAATTGTTGGTCTTCCGAAAAGTTTGGCGGGATCCAAAAACCAAAACCCTACCTCCATACGGTCCGGCCCGAAGTATCGTGGGATTGCGCCGCGCGTCACGACTGCAGCGCCTCCCACATTTCAATGTCGCGTTTGTCGGTCCAGATGCGTGGATGCAGGATGCCCCTCGCTTCGTCGTAAGCGCGGGCCACGTTAAACGGCAGGCAGTGTTCGTAGATTGCGTAGTCTTTGAACTTCGGGTCGCAGACCTCTCGGCAGGCATCCCAGGCGTCTTTTAGCGTACCGTTCTTGGCGGCGACCTGGGCCACTGGTTTGTAGGTGCTGTCCACGAAATCGCGGGTCAGTTCGATGGCTTCTGCGACCGCCTCGCGCCCTACCAGCGCGTCACCGCGACCCGGCGCAATGGATTGCGGGTCATAGGCCGCCACGTTGTCGAGCGTCTGGCCCCATTCGGCGAAATGCCCGTCGCCGCAATAGCAGGCGGAGTGCTTTTCGACGATATCACCGGTGAACATGACCTGCTCATCCGGCACCCAGATCACGCTGTCACCTGCGGTATGCGCCCGCCCGATCTGTTTGATCTCTACCTTCCGGTTGCCAAGGTAGACGGTCATGGAATCGGAAAACGTCATAGTGGGCCAAGTCAGGCCCGGAATGCTTTCGTGGCCTTCAAAAAGGCGGGGGAAGCGTTGGAATTCGCTGTCCCAATCTTCTTGCCCGCGTTCGGCCACCATGCCGCGCGCGGCGTCTGACATGATGATCTGCTGCGCGTTGAATGCCGATGCACCCAGCACGCGCACGGCGTGATAGTGGGTCAACACCACGTGGGTGATCGGTTTGTCCGTCACCTCGCGCACTTTTTCGATCACGAGGTTGGCGAGGCGCGGGGTGGCCTGCGCCTCCACAATCATTACGCTGTCATCGCCGATGATCACGCCGGAGTTCGGGTCGCCCTCGGCCGTGAAAGCCCAAAGGTCTTTGCCCACTTCGGTGAAGCTGATCGTCTTTTCGCTGAGGTCGCCCTGACTGGCGAAGGCTTTTGCCATTATCCCATCCCGTGTTTGCCGCCGTCCCAGGCGGGCATTGCTGTCTTTGCAACCTGTGCAGGGTGCGCTTCCATGTCTGTGGCCATCGTGTCGTTCCAGCGATTCAGGTAGCCAAAGAGCGCGATGGTACCGACGATTTCGACGATCTCTGCCTCATTGAAGTGCTTCTTCAATTCGTCAAAGTGTTCGGCGCTGGCGGTGTTCGGCACGCTGGCCGCTTCGCGGGCCAGCACAAGGGCTGCACGCTCCGCCTCGGTAAAGAGGTCAGAGGTCTCACATTCCCAAACCGAATTGATCTTCTCGTCTGCCACATCATAGACATGGGAAAGGTTCGCCATGTGGCCCTGACAATAAAGGCACCCGGTTGCCATCGACGTCATCAGCGCAATCATCATTTTCAGCGATTCCGGCACGTCCCCTTCGTAGATAACAGCCTGGTTCAGCGCCATGAACGCCTCGGCAATTGCCGGACGCCGCGCCATCGTCAGGATGGAGTTCGGCAGGAACCCGCGGATGCGGTCATAGCGTTCAAACCGGTCTTCGAATTGCGGCAGGTCGGCGCGGTCGAGAGGCGGGATGTGGGGCATGTGTTACTCCATTGAGGCGGGTAGTTTTTTGCAAAGTGAAGTCTGAAACAGCCATCATTTACTTTCTGCCCGAAGGTCGAGAATGGTTTCAAACCCGCCAAAGATTAGTCGCGCACCGTCAAAGGGTGGGGTCTTGAACGCTTCAGCACGAGGGTCTTTCGTAATTGCTTCGTAAACACGCTGACGAACGTCTTTGTCCGCGTATTCGATCCAGAAAAGCACAACGACTTCGCCGTCGCGCAAGTCGACTGCCTGTGGGAAGGACGTCAGTTTACCCGGCTGCACATCGTCGCCCCAGTTTTCCACAACGCGGGCTGCCCCGTGATCTATGAACATCTGCGACGTGTCTTGGATGTATTCGAGATACTGAGCTTTGTTTGCTTCGGGGACCGCAAGAAGAAAACCTTCGACGTACATAGTTGGTTCGCCTTTTTCTAAGGATATTTCACGGCAGGCAGGATCGTCCCGGCACAGTCCCCGAACCCGATGCGATAGCCGTCGCCCTGGGCATGGCCGCGCAGGGTGACAGTGTCGCCATCTTCGAGGAAGGTACGCGTCTCGCCACTGTCGAGCGTAATCGGGTCGCGGCCCGCCCAGGTGATCTCCAACAGGGCACCGCGTTCGTTGACCTCCGGCCCCGAAATTGTGCCGGAGCCCAGCAGGTCGCCTACCTCCATTTGGCAGCCGCCAGAGGAATGGTGCGCCAATTGCTGTGCGGATGAATAATACATCTCCGAATAGTTGGTACGGCTGATGACGGTTTCTTGCCTGCTTTCAGGAGTCATGCCGATTTCCAGGTTGATGTCATAGAGCATCGGACCGGGTTCCTGCAGGTACGGCAGCAATTCCTTTTCCCGCTCAGGCGTTGTGGTGCGGAAGGGTTCAAGCGCAGCCTTGGTCACAACCCAAGGGGAGATGGTGGAGGCAAAGACTTTGGCCTGAAACGGGCCGAGCGGCTGGTATTCCCACGCCTGAATGTCACGCGCGGACCAGTCGTTGAGGATGACATAGCCAAAGATCATCTCGTCCGCTTCCGCCGCGGAAACTGGCTGGCCCATGGCATTGGCAGCGCCGACCACCGCGCCCATCTCCAGCTCGATGTCGAGCCGTTTGCAGGGGCCAAAGCTCGGCGCGTCGTCGTTAGGGCCCTTTAGCTGGCCGTTGGGCCGGTGGATATCGGTGCCGGACACAACCACCGTCGACGCGCGCCCGTTGTAGCCGATGGGGATATGCAGCCAGTTGGGCGGCAGGGCGTTTTCCTTGCCGCGGAACATGGTGCCCACGTTCTCCGCATGGTTACGACCGGCGTAAAAGTCGGTGTATTCCGCCACCACAAACGGCATGGCCATCTGGACCTCAACCATCGGGATAAGGGCAGCTTCTTTCAAGGTATCGTTGCCGCGTAGGTCGTTACTGCCGCCGTCCGACAGAAGGTCGGTCAGGCGCGCCCGCAGGGCAGCCCAGGCCGCTGGCCCTTCTTCCATGAATTCGTTGATAAAGGGCACGTCGAATACTGGACCTTCGCTGACAGCGATGACCCCTTCGTCTTCCAAAAGCCCAAGATCGAGCACTTGGTCCCCAATCGCCACGCAGGGATGTCCGTCGCCGTCCTCATCAAGGAAAACGCCATAAGGCAGATTGTTCAGCGGGAAGTTCCCGTTGGGGTCGTTGGCGGCCTCAATCCAGCTTTTCGTAAGTGTCATGGGTGTCCTTCGGCTTCTTTTTGGGTTTGTCCGCTTTCTTTGAAAGAAAGCGGCCGAAGTCTTTCAAAGACTTCGTTTTTGCGTCTCGTTCAATCTTTAAGGCCCGGCGTACCGTCGAATTTTTTCTCTAACCCGTCCCAGCAGTCTACATAGTCATCCTGTAACGGCGCTTCGTTGGCAGCAAATTCGGTCAATTGCTGCGGGAAGCGGGTTTCAAACATGAACGCCATGGTGTTTTTCAGCTTTACCGGATCCCAGCTTTCTTTCGTGGCCTTCTCAAAGGCGTTGTTGTCTGGCCCGTGGGGCAGCATGCAGTTGTGCAGGCTGATGCCGCCGGGGATAAATCCTTGAGGCTTCGCGTCGTACACGCCGTACACGTTACCCATCAACTCGCTCATGATGTTCTTGTGGTACCACGGCGGGCGGAAGGTGTTTTCGTTCGCAAGCCAGCGTTCCGGGAAAATCACGAAATCGATGTTCGCCGTGCCTTCTTCTGCCGTCGGCGCCGTCAGTACCGTGAAAATCGAAGGGTCCGGGTGGTCAAAGCTGATCGACCCAACCGTCGCGTAAGTCCGCAAGTCGTATTTGAACGGCGCATAGTTGCCATGCCACGCAACCACATCCAACGGCGAATGATCAATCTCGGTCGTGTGAAACTGGCCGCACCATTTGATCGTCACGCGGCACGGGCGGTCGCTGTCTTCGAACGCGGCAACCGGGGTCAGAAAGTCGCGTGGATTGGCCAGGCAATTTGCGCCGATGGGACCCCGCCCCGGCAAGGTGAATTTTGCCCCGTAGTTTTCGCAGACAAAGCCGCGTGCCTCGCCGTCGGGCAGTTCCACGCGAAACACCATGCCACGCGGCAAAACACAGATCTCAAGCGGTTCCACATCCAAAATGCCAAACTCAGTAAAAATCTTGATCCGCCCGTGCTGTGGCACCACCAACAGTTCTGAATCGGCAGAGTAAAAGTGATCATCCACCATGTCCGTATTGGCAAGGTACACATGGGCCGCCATGCCAACCTGCGTTCCCACGTCCCCGGCAGTCGTCATCGTGCGCATGCCGGTCACAAAGGTCAGAGGTTCCGTTGGAAAAGGAGCCGGATCCCAACGGTACTGTCCCAGACTGATCACATCCTCAACTACGTGAGGTGCCGTTTTCCAGTAGGGCATCTGCACCTTTTCAAACCGGCTTACATGCTTGACCGAGGGACGAATGCGATAAAGCCAGGACCGTTCCAGGGTGGCATGCGGCGCTGTGAACGGCGACCCTGAGAGCTGTTCTGCATACAACCCATATTCGACCCGCTGCGGGGAATTGCGCCCTTTGGGCAGGGCGCCTGGCAAGGCTTCGGTTTCAAAATCATTCCCGAAACCCGGCATGTACCCTTCAGTGATCCCGCCGTTTGTGGGGGCCTGTATGAATCCTTTTGATGCGGTCTGCTTGTTCATGATTTAGCCCCTGGCTCAAGCGCATGTGTCGCTTGGCCAGAGTATATTGTTGCAATTGCAACGAAGTCAATGCCCGAGGTGCTGATCAGCGATATCGACGGTCAAGGAACCTTTTTTAGCGTTGGAATGTGTTTCAGCGACTGCAAAGCCCAATTCTTAAACGCCTTTTCCCGTGCCGCCTTATCTACACCGCTGGTCTTGATCATCTTCATCAGCCCTTGGATCTTGTGTTCGATAGACTTGATCGCCTTTGAGGAAGCTTGCCAATCAGCTTGTTTCGGACCCGGTGTTCTGCTGAAACCAGCGGTCGCAGATTGCACCACACCGAACCGTTTTTGGATCTCTTTCAAGAGGGTCTTGAAGCTCTCCAGACTTGGATCCTTGGCAAGTGCCTTGAACAATTTGTCCAGATCGGAAACGGCCTTGGTGTAACCTTGCGTCTGCTTTGCCAGTTGCTTTTTGGTGTTCACAATAAAGGTCTGATAAATCTTTAAGGCGTTGTAACTCGCGGCCGCATTTGCCAACAGGGTTAGTTCTTTTGTAATTTCAGCTGATGCTGCCGCCGCGGATTTGGACATAGATTTGTTGGCCGCAGTTTTCTTGGCTATTGCGGCCGCGGCTTTCAGGTCTTTTGCGGCGGCTTTCAGATCGCTTGCACTGGCAACAGCAAACGACATAGCCGCTTCAAGCTTTTGGACGTTTCCGATCATTTCTTTGTCTTTGGACAGGCGCGGGTGAAGTGCCGAAAACTTTACTTTTTTCCAACTGACCTCGGCCTTTTCCAGCGCCTCTCCGAGCCCGGTTTTTGTCGCTTTGCTGGCTTTGTCTTTGAGGCTTTTCTTCTTTTTCCAGGCCTTGTTCGTCACCGTTTTTGGGTAGGTTGTGTCGAATCCGAAATGTTCTTTGTGCGGCATTTCGCGCTCCTTTCAAAATACAAAAGCGCTCGAAATCACGTGCCTTAGAAACCCTGCCTCAAGGTTGAAACCCTAGTGGCTACACCCTGCCCGTCAAGAACAAAATATGGCGCGAACCGGTATCTTGATACTTACCTACGCGCCCGCTTAAAGTGAACGTGTCAATCGCAACGAATTGGTTCCTTACCGTGTCGGACTTCCATCTAGACGACTTCTTGCCGTACCAGTTAGCCGTCATAGCGGAGCGGGTAAGCCGAGAATTTGCGGCCTCCTACCGCGACAAATTTGGCATTAGCCGATCCGAATGGCGGGTGATCGTCCACATCTGGGCCGCGGCCCCGGTCAGCGTGCGCGAGGTCCACAAGCGCGTTGATATGGACAAGTCCAAAGTCAGCCGCGCGGCCTCCCGCCTGGAGGAGGCGGGCTTAATCACAAAAACCCAGGACGACGCCGACCGGCGGCTTTTGAAGTTAGAACTCACCGCCCAGGGCAGGTCCATGATGGCGGAGCTGTTGCCGCTGGCCGCAAAATATGAGGCTGAGCTGATGGCCCGTCTTGGGGATGAGGCGGACACGTTTCGCAGGCTGTTGAAGACCTTGCTGGTGGAGACCCCATGACAGAAATCACTCTCTACGACTACTGGCGGTCGTCGGCCGCCTATCGCCTGAGGATCGCCTTTAATCTGGCAAAATTGCCGTTCGACAGCGTATCCGTGGATCTGGTCGCAGGCGAACATCGGGGCGATGAAAACGCTGCGCGCAATCCGCAACGACTGGTGCCGACCGCCGTCGTTGATGGTCAGGTGCTGACCCAATCTTTGGCGGTGATCGAGTACCTATACGATACCGGGCACTATTTTTTTCTGCCTCAAGACATCCTGGGAAAGCACCGCGTACGCGCGCTTAGCTATGCGATCGCTATGGAAATTCACCCGGTCTGCAATTTGTCGGTTGCCAAATTTGCCTCTGAAAACTCAGGCGGCAACATCTCTATGAAGTCCTGGATGCAACATTTCATACCCAAGGGCTTTGAAGGGGTGGAAATGATGCTGCATGACGCCGACACTTTTTGCCACGGCAACAATCTGACGATGGCCGATTGCTGCTTGATGCCGCAAATGTATAACGCCCTGCGGTGGGAAGTGGATATGACGCCTTTCCCGAAAATCATGGCAAAATATACTGCCCTGAAAGACGTCCCAGAAATTGCGGCAGCCCACCCGGATCGGTTCCAACCGGAGTGACGCAATTCCTTGTCGCTCATAGCGCCTCAGGCCTACAGAGGCGCTTCGGCCGATTTGTTGGCCCACGAACCGGGCATATTTGTTGCCGAACCCGATGAGCCGGAGCTTGCGGAGGTGATCTTGCTGCTGGCCTAACACCTCGAACATTGGCCATACCGCTTGCGGTCGACGTCGGAGCCTCCGGCGGGGATACTTATTGCCCAAAGAAGAACGGACCCTGTCTTCTTCGGGCTTCAAATATCCCGGGGTGAGCGCCCAAGGGCGCGAGGGGCAGCGCCCCTTTACCGGCCCGGCCAGTGGCACTACACCTGATACCCATGCTTTTGGGACGAAAAATACTCTTGATCATTGGCGGCGGGATAGCGGCGTACAAATGTCTCGACCTGATCCGCCGCCTGCAGGATCGCGGCGCGACGGTTACCCCGGTGATGACACGGGCCGCAGAAGAATTTGTGACGCCGCTTTCAGTGTCGGCACTTGCCGGGCAAAAGGTCTATCGCGATCTGTTTGATCTGACAGATGAGGCGGAGATGGGGCATATTCAATTGTCCCGCGCCGCTGATCTGGTTGTGGTGGCACCTGCCACTGCGGACCTTATGGCCAAGATGGCCAATGGCATTGCATCCGATCTTGCGACCACACTGTTGATGGCTACAGACAAACGTGTGCTGATCGCCCCTGCCATGAACGTGCGCATGTGGGACCACCCTGCAACCCAGCGAAACCTCGCGACGTTGCAAGGGGAAGGTGCGCTGGTCGTCGGCCCGAACGATGGGTCCATGGCGTGCGGCGAGTTTGGACCCGGCCGCATGGCCGAAGTGCCGCAGATCATAGAAGCCATTGAAAATGCACTTATAAGCGGTCCGCTGCGTGGCAAACATATTGTTGTAACCTCTGGCCCCACACATGAGCCGATAGATCCGGTGCGCTATATCGCCAACCGCTCATCAGGCGCTCAGGGAACTGCGATTGCGGAAGCATTGCTAGGCCTTGGCGCAACGGTCACGTTTGTCACGGGCCCGGTGAACGTGGACCCGCCGAAAGGCGCCCATGTCAAACAGGTGGAAACCGCAGACCAGATGTTGGGTGCGGTCAAGTCCTCTCTCCCCGCAGATGCGGCGATTTTTGCAGCCGCCGTCGCAGATTGGCGCGTTGCCCAAGAGGCCACTTCGAAGATCAAAAAAGACGGGTCCGGGACCTTGCCGAGCCTGCAATTTGCGGAAAATCCGGACATCCTGGCAACCGTTTCGCAGATGACGGACGGACGACCAAAGCTGGTTGTGGGCTTTGCGGCTGAAACAGATGATGTGATTGCCAATGCCACCGCCAAACGTAAACGCAAAGGATGCGACTGGATCGTGGCCAACGACGTGTCGCCAGAGACCGGCATTATGGGTGGCAGCGAGAACGACGTGACATTGATCGACGATACCGGGTCCGAGGATTGGCCACGCATGACAAAAGACCTGGTCGCCAACCGATTGGCCGCCAAAATTGCTGAGGCCCTGGATGGCTGACATCGCCGTTCGCGTTGCCTGGTTACCGGGTGCTGACCAGTCACTTGGGCTACCCGTCTACCAAACCCAAGGGGCGGCGGGAATGGACCTGCGTGCAAATCTACCTGACCGAGGCACAATCACCCTAGTGCCCGGAGAAATCTCACTTGTCCCTACAGGTCTGTCCCTGGAAATTCCTGCTGGATTTGAAGCACAAGTTCGGCCCAGGTCCGGCCTTGCATTGAAACACGGTATTACATTGCCTAACAGCCCCGGCACAATTGACAGCGACTATCGCGGGCCTTTGGGGGTGATCATGCAGAACGGTGGTGCCGACCCGTTCACCCTGACGCATGGTGACCGCATAGCGCAGCTGGTTTTTGCCCCGGTCGTGATTGTCGCCTGGCAGATGGTTACAGAGCTTGGCGAAAGTGATCGCGGTCAGGGTGGTTTTGGCTCGACGGGCGTCTAATTACATGATGACATAACCCGGAAACCCGCGGGCAATCGGGGGCGAGCCTTGTCTCAGCGCCGGAAAAACGGATGATTTTGATGATCGCGCTCATCGGCGGCGGTGTCTACACAGCGCGCTTTTTTGGCATGTCGCGGAATGTGCAAGGCGCCATTGTCGGTTTGGGCGTTTTGTTTGTACTGGCCGCCCAATTGACCTTGCCAGACGGCAATCCGGTAAAAACCGCAACCGGCAGTCTTGCCGGCTGGACGGCGGCGGGGGTGGTCCTGGTGATCGTGATGCTCTATGCACAAATCCTCGGGAACCTTCGCAGCAAAGCCAAACCCCAAGCCAGCATTGCTACGGATCCCGCCAAGCTGAGCGCGACTGAGCTGGACCGCTACGCACGCCATCTGGTTCTGCGGGAGGTTGGCGGACCGGGCCAGCAACGCCTTAAGAAAGCCTCCGTTTTGGTGGTCGGTGCTGGTGGTCTGGGATCGCCAGCGTTGCAGTATTTGGCGGCGGCAGGTGTTGGCACCATCGGCGTCATCGATGATGACGTTGTCTCGGCATCGAACTTGCAGCGTCAGGTTATCTACCGCGATGACCAGATAGACATGCCCAAAGTTTTCGCCGCCACCGCCAACCTGAAAGCTCTTAATCCGTTTTCCGAAATCAAACCCTACAACCGTGCATTAACCGAAGACATCGCAACCGAGCTGATTTCAGAATACGACGTGGTGCTGGACGGCACAGATACGTTTCAGACCCGGTCATTGGTCAACCGAGCCGCTGTTGCGGCTGAACGACCGCTGATCTCTGGCGCTATCGGCCAGTGGGAAGGCCAAGTGAGCTTGTTTGATCCAACCCGCAATTTACCCTGTTACGCCTGCGTTTTTCCGACAGCCCCGCGTGATGGGCAAAGTTGTGCAGAAGCGGGTGTCATGGGTGCCCTGCCCGGCATCATCGGGTCGCTCATGGCAACAGAGGCCATCAAATTGATCACCGGCGCCGGCCAAACTCTGTCCGGGCGCATGTTTATTTACGACGCACTATATGGGGAGAACCGAACGGTGGAGATTGAAAAGCGCGCAGATTGCGCGGTCTGCGGGTCAGGCAATGGCTGAACCGTTAACAACCATGGCGGAATGTGAGGCGGCGTTCAGCCACGTGTTGGACGCCCCCAAAGACAATGCCGCGATAGAAATCCTGTGCTTTCGCCCCGACTTTGGCGAGCGCGACTTTCGCGACGAAATTGAATTGACGGTCGAACATGGCATTGTCGGCGAACGCTGGGGTAAGGCGCCTTGGCTGAAACTCAAAGACGGCTCACCTGATCCGCGCATTCAGGTATCCATTCTGGGACGTCGAACGCTGGATCTGTGCTGGCGTAATCGGGACACGACGATCTATCCGGGCGACACCATGATCGCCGATCTGGACATGAGTGAGGCCAATTTGCCAGCAGGAACACGGCTACAGGCCGGAACCGCCGTGTTGGAGGTGTCGACCAAGTTCAACGACGCCTGCCCAAAGTGGATCAAGCGCTACGGTCGAGAGAGCTTCAACTGGTTCAACATCCGCGAAAACAGAACGCTGCGGTTGCGCGGTGCGCTGTGTATGATTGTCCAGGACGGGATCGTGCGCAAAGGCGATATCCTGCGGAAGATCTAGCCAGTGGCATTGCATGAAAAGCGAAAAGACCTGGACAGCGAAAAGCAAAAGGCGCTGTTACGGCGGCTTGTGGCGGAGCTGTCCGGGATGGACCCGGACTTTTACTACCGGCCCACGGCAGAAATCGCCCAGGCCATAAAGACCTACATCAGCGGCAGCGCCAAACTTGTGCAAGAGGAACGGGCGTTGCTGGATAAGCTGTCGGTGCGAGACGTCGAGGTGCTTTTGAGCCTGCATTGATTTCCGGCTTGTCGTGCACGGCTACAATCCGTGGCGCATTGTGATCGATTGCCAAACTCGGTTTACATGAGTTGCCCAAGTTCACAGGACTGTTCGACCTTTGCACGTCAAACATGTTGCAGGTGTCGCATGAAACGCATTAGCTAATCCAAATGACTGATTTCGATGTAATTGTGGTTGGTGCGGGCGCGGCTGGATTGGCTGCCACGCGGCATCTAATGGAGGTTGGGCGCGAGGTCACCTGCCTCGAATCCGCGGACCGGATTGGCGGGCGGGCGTACACAGACACCACTATTTTTGGTGTGCCTTTTGATATGGGGGCGCACTGGCTGCACTACGGCGCTCAAAACGCTTTTGTCCCAATAGGTCGCAATTCCGGCTTTGATATCTATGAGGCATCAGAGGAACTGTTCTTCAAAGGAGACCTCTCTGAAGCCGCCTTTGATCGTGTATTGCATACGCTGGAACAGAAAGTTCAGGCGCCGCAAGACATGCCAATGTCCAAGGCGGTCATCCCGCGCGATGACCAAGAACGAACCGCGCTTTTCCTAAAGGCACTCTCAGCGGGCCGCGATCTGGATGAGATTTCCATGCACGAATGGGCCACCGCCGGGCTAGAGCAAGACAACTGGTACTGTCGCGAAGGGTTCGGCACCATCGTTACAAGGAACGGCGCAGGATTGCCGGTGCACCTGAACGCGCCTGTGAAGGATATTTCGCGGACCAAAGCAAGGGTGGAGATTGAAACACTTGGCGGCAAGATGACAGCCCGCCAGGTTATTGTGACAGTCTCCGTCGGCGTGCTCGCGTCAGAGGCCATCCGCTTTGATCCGCCGCTGGAAACAGCCCGATTGCGCGCGCTGGATGCGATCACGATGGGCACTTATAACCACATCGCGTTGCAATTTACCCATGACAGTTTGCCGGTGGGACCTGACACTTGGGCAGGTTACCCCATTACGGAATTGTCGGGGACACACGCACCCGATGGCGGGATTTTGACCAATATTTCTGGTACAGGGCTGTGCGTGTTCGAACACATTGGCAGTTTCGCGAGAGAGTTGGAGGACGCCGGGCCAGAGACCGCAATCACTTTCGCACTAGACCAAATGGCAAATGTGTTTGGCAGCGATGTGCGAAAAGGTTTCGTCAAAGGCTTTGCCACCCGCTGGGCCTCCAACCCCCACACGCGCGGCGCTTATTCCGGCACACTCCCAAGCGGTGCCGGCCAGCGCGGCGCGTTGCGTAGCGCCCATGCAGAAACCATCCATTTCGCGGGTGAAGCAATGAACGAAGGCGAAACGGTCACGGTGTCCGGCGCACACAAAGAAGGCCTACGCGCCGCAAAAGACGCACTCGCAGCCCTCTGAGCCCGCGGTACTTTAAAAAAAATTGCCGCCGGGGACTCTCTTATGCCGCCAATAACCCGCCGGTCAGTGCGGAAGTCCACCAGTTAGACACGGCGCAACAGGAAACAATTGGCGTGCGTCGAAGACGCTCCATTGGATCAGACCATCAACTCCAGCGCTTCGATAAGCGGTTTGTCTTCTGTCTCCATCACTTCAATGATGTGTCTATGCAGGCGGCGTTTGTGTTCGCCAAAAATGCGGCGAGATTTGTTGAAACTGCGCGCGTACTCCATCGCGGTTTCAAAAGTGGCGTCCGCATCCTCGCAAGCCGCCGTGATGACATGGTCTGCCGCCAGCTCATCCGCTGTGGCGCGGCGCCCGGTGAGTTTCAGTTCGTTAAAGCGGTGGTAAGGGACGGCTTTTTTCACAAATGAGATCATGCCGGGCATAAACGGTATGGAGATATCGACCTCCGGGAAACAAAAATATCCCCGGTCACGGCGCATGAAACGGAAGTCACAGGCGCAAGCGAGCATGGCTCCATTGCCAAAAGCGTGACCATTTATTGAAGCGATCACCGGGAAAGGCGCCAGAAGCAATCCTGCAAAGACATCGTTCATACCGTACATGAACGCTTTCATGTCATCGAACCGCTTTTCGCGCATGGCAAGGTTTAGGAAATTGAGATCAACACCCTGGCTCCAGTTTTTCTCATCCGAGGAGGTGATGACCATGGCCGTAACAGACTTATCGTCGGTGGCTTTTTGCAACGCATCAAGCATGGCATTGGCGAAGTCGAGGTTCTGGCGGTTCTCAGCGTTGTTGAGCGTGACCACGGCCACTTTTCCGTCCACGCGGTACTCTATGATGCTCATGTCTGTATTCCTTCTGAGGCGCTGGGCATTCCTGCCCCGGCGCCAAAAGAAGTTCAACGGGCAGCACACTCTGACGCAGCGTTTCGGCGCCTTTCCAAAAGGTGCGCCGTCCCGGCGCACACCGATTTTGGAACTCTTGGCGTGTGTGAGCCCTTAACGGTTGAGGGCTTTGATAGTGGCAGATGCGTTTGGCGTGCTACCCAGAATTAGACGGCCATTGTGTAGTCCGCATCGTTCACCTCTTCGAGCCAATCAATGACAGATCCGTTTTCAGCCTCCTGCATAGCTATGTGTGTCATGGCCGTGTCCGGGCCTGCGCCGTGCCAGTGTTCGATGCCCGCAGGGATAAAGACTGTGTCACCGGCCCGAATGATCTGCGGCGCCGCGCCGCGCAAGGCAACGCGTCCGCAGCCTTGTGTTACATGCAGAGTCTGGCCAAGCGGGTGGGTATGCCAAAAGGTCCGCGCGCCGGGTTCGAAGCGGACGCTGACCGCCGCCAAGCGGCCAGGCTCTGGAACAGTGACAATTGGGTCTTGCCAGACATCACCGGTAAAATACGCGTTGGAGGATTTTTGTGTCGGCCGGTCGCCGGGGCGCCAGATATCCATCAAAGCATGCTCGGCACGACTTGGTCCGGCGGGCGGTGCCCGTCGTCAAAGGTCTTGATATTGATGATCACTTTTTCTCCCATCTCGACCCGTGCTTCCTGGGTCGCGGACGCCATATGCGGCAGAAGTATTACGTTTTTCAGGCCGCGCAGGCGCGGGTTAACCGCTTTCCCGTGCTCAAAAACGTCAAGCCCGGCGCCAGCTAGATCACCTGCCCGCAACATCCGGGTCAAAGCGTTTTCATCCACCACTTCCCCGCGCGATGTGTTCACAACCACCGCACCTTGTTTCATGAGCTTCAAGCGCCGTGCATTCATCAAGTGAAAAGTCGACGGCGTATGCGGACAGTTGATCGACAGCACGTCGACGCGGGCTGTCATCTGGTCGAGTGATTCCCAGTAGGTGGCTTTCAATTCCGCTTCATGGTCGGGGTGGACGCGTTTTCGGTTGTGGTAATGGATTTGCATGCCAAACGCGTTGGCCCGCCGAGCTACGGCTGAGCCAACCTGCCCCATCCCCAAAATGCCAAGTCGCTTGCCACCCAGGCGCGCACCCAGAAAGGCGGACGGCGACCAACCTTGCCAATCACCTGATTGCATATGGGCAGATCCTTCACGCGTGCGTCGCATAACTGCCAGTATGAGCGACATGGTGATGTCTGCTGTGTCGTCAGCCAAAACACCGGGCGTGTTGGACACCAGAATGCCACGTTGGCGCGCAGTGGCCACGTCAATGTGGTCCACGCCCGACCCGTAGCTGGCAATCAGCCGCATGTTGTCACCGGCCTGCGCCAAGAGGCCTGCGTCGATTGAATCTGAAATGGTCGGCACCAAAACGTCGGCCGTTTTCAGTGCTGCTGTCAGTTGGCCCCGGGACATGGGCACGTCGTCTTCGTTGAGTGTTACGTCGAAGAGTTCTGCCAGCCGCGCCTCAACCACCTGGGGCAAGCGCCTGGTGACTGTCACTTTCAATCGGTCGCGTGGCATCCGTGTTGCCCCTTTTTGTTGGACTTGGCCCGTCCATTCTGGCAAAAATCCCCGCAACGGGGCAAGGCGAAAGACCCCTGAGAGTGAGCAGTAACCATAGGGCCGTGTTGGCATGCACCGGACCATCAGTATCTTTCTAGCGCTGGCTTTGGCCGGAACAGCAGTTTCTGCGGACCGCGGTCCGGTGACAAATTTGCCGTTGCCGCGCTTCGTTTCTATGAAAGCCGAAGAAGGCAACGTGAGGCGCGGACCATCGTTAACCCATAGGGTTGATTGGATTTTTAACCATACCCATCAACCTTTGAAGGTTGTCGCCGAGTACGGCCATTGGCGCCGGGTTCAAGACCATGAGGGCCAGGGTGGTTGGATGCACTATTCCCTTTTGTCCGGCGCTCGCTGGGTTCGGGTTCAGGACGAAAAGATTGCAATGCGGCTGAAACCGAACGAAGCGGCAGCCACGCGCGCGTATGCGGAACGCGGCGCGCTCGCCCGGCTAGGCGATTGTCTGGAAAATTGGTGCGAGATCAGCGCCGACGGTTATTCCGGCTGGGTACTAAAATCCCAGATCTGGGGCGTCGCCAGGGATGAGCTGCGAGACTAGAGCACGACACGAAGCATGCATAAGGTGCTGATTTAGGTAATTTTGCGAAAATCACCGCGGCTCAAATGCTTACCAAAGTTCGGTGAGCGCCGTCATTCAAATTTCGGAAAAAATGGGCTGCCTGAAAGCTCCGATCCTGAATTTACTTTGATCGGAGATTTTCACCGGATTCGGCAATAAGTAAGGCCGCAAGCCAACTTCGCAGTACGGTTTTTGAAGATAGCGCCAAACGATAGGTGAACTGGTCTGAAACGCGGACCTAGGTCGCCGGATTCTCTGCCTCTACTGATCGGATTGCAGCGGCCCCGGCGGCGGTGCGTTTCTCTTCCGGAGTAGCAGCCTCATTCACCCGGACCGTGACCTCTTTGCTGGCAAAGCGAATGCCTGCGTCTTCAAAGGCAGCACGGATGCGGTGCAGAAGTTCCCGGCGGATGGTAAACTGTTTGCCGGGGACGGCCTTAAACTTCACCCGCAGGATCATGGCGCTGTCTTCCATTTGGATAACACCCTGAGACTTTGGCGGCTCGAGCAGACCATCTTTGATGATCGGGTCTTCCATACATTCGGCGCCAATCTTTTTGACCAGCTTTTTGACCTGCTGCGGGTCGGTGTCGAAGGTCAGGCGAAGGGGCAATTTCATGATAACCCAGTCACGTGAATAGTTGGTCAGGGCCGCAATCTCTCCAAACGGGATAGTGTGAACGGCGCCGAGGTGGTGGCGCAATTGCAGGCTGCGGACGGAAATGCGTTCCACCGTACCTTTGACAGAACCAAGATCAATGTATTCGCCGCGACGGAAAGCATCGTCGATCAGGAAAAAGATGCCTGACACGATATCGCGGACCAGCGTCTGCGCACCAAAACCAATCGCCAGACCGACAACA
The DNA here is from genome assembly GCA_039030095.1 of Pseudomonadota bacterium. Lineage (GTDB taxonomy): Bacteria > Pseudomonadota > Alphaproteobacteria > Rhodobacterales > Rhodobacteraceae > Amylibacter. Next base: position 31,761 of record JBCCET010000004.1, read on the forward strand.
CCGGCACCTGCCACCAATGGCGCCACATTCACGCCGATGCTGGACAGTGCTGAGAATATGCAGACCAAACCGATGATGACGAAAGCTGTTGTGCGAAGCAGCGGCAGAAGCGTTGCCGTACGGCTTGCGCCCAGACCACCTTCACCTTCTGCCGCGTCTTCGTCATCTTCACCCGGTGCCTCAGCCGCCGTGCGCACATCTATCAGCGTTCGGATGAAATGCCACATCGCCCAGCCTACCAGGGCCGTCAAAAGCACATTGATCACTGCTTGCAGGGACCGCCCCGTCAGACCGGTTGCCGCAAGCGTTTGCGGATCAAGCCCCCATATTGACAGAAGAAGGAACACCCCAGTCGCCAGTAAAAGAACCTGCACACCGCTGCCGATTGACTGTTTGACTGCATCATCCATGTCTTGCGCACGCAAATAGTGGACCAATATTCGGTAGCTGACCCAGAACCCGATAAACAAAAGCAGCGACTGGAAGATACTGGCCGCAATCAGGTTGATATCGCCGCTGGCCAGCGCGCCGACAGTGAAGGTCAACCAGGTCAGGATTTGCACGACGCTCAGGATCGCAGCCCAATTCCGCGCAATCACGCTGTTAATCCGTCGATCCTCCAGCGGAGGACGAAGCTCCGCCGTGGCCCGGTTGACCAGCTGAATGCTAATGAGTGCCAGAATGATCCAGAGCGTGCCAAGCATCAGACTGATTAGGTCTGGCGCGCCCTGTGGGGCCTCAAATGTCATCATGACGTCTGTAGTTACAGTTTCAAACATCCACATGGCCGACAACCCCAAGACAACCCTGTGGGCCAGTCTGGTCGCATCATCACTCAGGGCAACCAGCCGATAAACTGGCCAGTTCAAAGGCAGGATGAAGTCCATGAAAGACCTTACCAACAAGACGACCGTCACCACGGCCACATAGCTCGATACAAAATATCGAAGGTCAGGGTCGTGGAAGAAGAGGTAAAGCACCGCCATTGCTGTCAGGGCGAAAGCAATAGAACTTGAAAGTTCAATCACCAGAAAGAAAGCCGCGTCCAAAATAGTCCTACCCGAGCTATATGCGCCTGTCGCCGCATTCCGCTCCGCGAGAGCTATCTGCATCTGTGCGGCGCGCTGTCGCCAGAAATAGCGCACTGCAAAACCCGCCAACAAACTTAGCGCAAATGCAAAAAACGCCATTGCAATACCGCCCGCAGCGCTGAGGCGTTGACCAACTGCAGCGAACGCAGCGCCCAGTTCGGGCCATTTCGAAAACAGGAAGGCCGCGTTGCCCGTTATGGCCGCACCGATGTCCCGTGAATTACCCAACAACCCTTCTTGGTCCACAGGGTCTTCTGCGCGCCTGGCCGCAAACTCTGCTATCAAGATGTCGCGAACCTGCTCGTCACTTAAGCGACCGAGCATGGCCTGAAACTCTTCTTCGGTCAGGTTGTCAGACAGATTGACCGTCGTATTCTGGGCTTGCGCGATCGTCGTGGCGGCAACTGAGAGCAAGACTACCAAGAGCACGCTTTTCAGCACACCCGTTAATCGTGATGGCGAATACAGTGTCTGGCTCATTGTCTACATGCCCACGCAAATTTCACCGCGCGATCCAAACTGCTTCGGCAGATCAATTCAAGGATATTCCACCAAAAGCCCCCAAAATCTGCTCTACTAGGCCCTTAGGCTTATCAAGTCCTGCTGATAATCTAATGCTGTGGACCAGGGCACTTTGAGTTTAGGAGACAGCATATTGATGATGAAAGGCTAATTCGAAATCCGACATGCCTGATTCCATCACTCGACAAAGGTATGTACGAGGCGGCTTATGGGCTCAAAATTGCTCTCCCGACGGGCACTCGCCTCTGTGGACAACCTAGGATCTGGTACCTAGGCTGCCGGACAGTTTTTGTGTCTATGCAAACCTGCCTCCTCCATTTTTGAAGGAACGAAAATGATCACATCGCCCGGTTTTTCAAGGCTCTATGGCGGACTTTTAACTTGTGTTCTCGCCTTTACTATTTTGTGCTTACCTTTGCAGGCCGGTGCACAGGACCGGCGTTGGGAAGTAACAAAACCGTGGTACAAGGGCGGGTCTACCTATCAATACGTTTCATCCGGACTTCTTCCGCAAGAATTCGCGCAAGTTGACTTCCGCTACACCACGGCGCTGTCCGTAGAGGCCGATTCTGCACTAAAACTGAACGATCCTGCCACCTATGAGCGTTTGGTACGCAGCTTGAAGGATGCCGTAGGACCGGATTCTTTCGAATTTGCCCGCTGCAAGACATGGCGTACCGATTCAGATCTTGGTCGCTGTGTGGCCCGCGTGATCCGTGAATTTGACACCCTGGACCTTAGTTTTGCATTGACGCTGGATCACCCGGCATCTGGCGTGCATCCAGTTTTGTTCAATTCCGTCAGTGAATTTCTGGCGCTTGCAAAACCAGAGACTGACGGAAAGCTCGTCCCCATTTTTCCTGATTGGATCAGACTTAGTGAACATTGTTGGTTTAGCAAAGACGGGATCACGCCGCGAAAACTATACTCCAATGCAGCTGAGGCCAAAATCGTAACTACCGGGTCAAAACGCTGTGCACTTGGCGAGTATCGGTCAGCCTATTTCGTGGTCTCGTTAACACGCAGCAGACTTCGTGCACTGCAAGGTGACAGTATCCGGTTCAAATACCCCAGTTTCGGTTTGCGGTACAAACGAACAGACGGAAAAGATTTCACTATTTGGATCCCGTTCCTGACCCTTGAAAATGCAATGTAGACACAATCTAATGGTCGATGACCCGGGTGTTGGGCAGACTTGGGTTAGTCCCTGATTTTATCAACCGGCATGGGCTTTTCCGGCACGTTAAAAAACTGATCTTCTGGCCGGTCGGATTCCTCAAGCCGCACCCTTGTGCCTTCGCTACCATCGACGAAGAACAAAAATACGCCGCACCAATACTCACCTTTGGCTGAACCGCTTTGTTGCAGCAAAACGTCGCCATCGGGGCTGCGGACTTGAAACTCGCGCGCCATCGCAAAATCATAAGTGCCGTAATTTCCATGAAGATCGCGGGGAACGTTGCGTGCATAGATGGTTCGGCCGCTGGCCGCGTCTCTTTCTTCTTCTTTCCAGCTATCGTCCATCGAAGATGTCCATTCATTCTTGTGTATCAGCCCAAGCTAACCGCCTGGTCGTTCTGTAACTTAAGGCAATGTCATGGTACCGTAAATCAGTGCCAAAGTCGGGCGCTGAAAATGGCTGAGGCTGAGTTGCTCCACTGGCCTAAAGCGCGCTGATGTCAATGCGAGTTATCAAACAACTTCGCGTGCCCAGGGTGGATTGGCACCGACACGTGACACGGTGATGCCCGCAGCTTTTGCCGCGTAAGTCATTGCTTTGCTTGCAACCTCTGGCGTTAGTGTTTGAAGTCCTGAACCAGAAAACGCGCCTTGTTTTTGCAATGACGCCAGAAAACCAGCGTTGAAGGTGTCGCCAGCGCCGACTGTATCCGCCACTTTCATTTTCCTAGCGGGCACATGAACCGACGCACCTTCGGAGAGCCAAGCACTGGCACCTTCTTCACCGCGCGTTAATACCACCAACCGAGGCCCCATTTCACGCAAGGCAGCGACGCGGTCCTGATCCGTTGGTTGATCCGGAATGAGCCAAGCCAGATCTTCGTCGGACACTTTAACGATGTCTGCAGCGCCCATCATCGTCTTCAACCTTGCCCGATACGCCGCCTCATCCTGGATAAATCCCTGCCGAATATTCGGATCGACCATGATCGGCATCTGGCCTTGGTACCTTTGCGCCAAAGCGGCATAGAAATCCCCGGCGGGTTCGCGCGCCAGGCTGATACCACCAAAATAAAGCGCCGACACTGAGTCCGGCAAATCAGGCACATCCGATGCGCGCAGTTGACGTTCGGCGCTTTGCTCATCAAAAAATGCGTATTGGGCCTGACCATTTACCAGTTTCACAAACGCCAGGGTGGTTGGTTGAGGGGACCGTATGATCAGATCGGTGCTGACATTGCTTGCAGCTAAGCTTGTCATCAATTGATCCCCGAACATATCCGTAGAAATCGCGGTCAGCAGACCCGCGTTTACGTCCAACCGGCCCAGCGCGATGGATGTGCTGAAAACCGATCCGCCTGAAACCGGCAAAAAACCGGAATTTCCGAATGGCAGGTCTTGCGGGATCATATCGATGAGTGCTTCGCCGCAACACAAGATCATTCCAGGCCGCCCTCCACTGCGTTATTGGCACTCACATGCGCCATGTCACCGCAAATCAACGTACGTAGACAGGGCAGCTTTTGCACCATCAGAGAAGATCAGCCGCAACCAACGATCAAATGCATCGGCAAAACGGGGTTCTTTTGCCAACTCACCGTAATATTGGGACTGCAGCAGCCATTTTTCCGGCGCGGTCTCAGCTTTTGCCGCCACACGGGATAGGTCAGCCCAGCGAGGATCATTAGGCACGATCGTTGAGCCGTCTTCACGCGTGCCCAAGCACATGCGTGCCCATAGGGCTTCGGCCAAGGCAAGCCCTTCGACGGACGCGCCGGCTACCAAAGCTTCTTGCACAATAGGCAACAAAAATTCCGTGTGCCGGGATGAACCGTCAAAGGCCACGCGCCGCACTGTGTCAACGATGGCAGGATTGGCAAACCTGCGTTCAATCAATTCCAGATATTCGCTGGGCGCTGTGTCGGTTACAGGTGCCACAAACGGTAGGATTTCCGTTTCTTCCACTTTGCGAAAGAACGCCCGGATCTGAGGGTCTGACGTGCAGTCGGAAATGGTTTGGTGCCCCAGAATTTCACCGGCATTTGCAAGGATTTGGTGGCCTGCGTTCAGCACCCGAATTTTCATAATCTCGAAGCTGTGCACATCACGGGTCAACGTCACGCCGACCTTTTCCAACGGGGGACGCCCGGCGCAGAAGCGATCTTCCAGCACCCATTGGCGGAAGTTTTCGTGGGTCACCGGGGCCGTGTCGTCGATCCCGAAGTCCCGCACAAAAGCCAATTCGCGGGGGCCCGTTGCGGGAACGATGCAATCAACCATCGCATTGGGAAATGTGACCTCTGCGGCGATCCAATCGGCCAGGTCAGGGTCACTTAGTTGCGCAAGCCCCACCACAGTGTCGCGGGTAATATCCCCGTTGCCACGCAGGTTATCGCAGCTCATCACGGTGAAAGGTCCGTTGCCCGCGCTACGCCGTTTACGCAACCCGGCAACGACCGCCCCGAAGGCGGTGCGCGGCTTGCCAGGATTTGCGGCATCGTGGATGATGTCTGGATGATCCGTATCCAGATGCCCACCGAACGCGGCAGCGTAATATCCGCCTTCGGTCACAGTCAGCGATACGATCCGAATACGTGGGTCTGCCAGTGCCGCAATCAGCGGCGCATTATCTTTGGCTACCGGCAGAAAATCTATCATGGCGCCGGTCACCTCAGCCGAGATGCCGTCGGGATCCAATTCGATCAGCGTGGTTAAGCAGTCTTGATCAATCAGACGTTCCCGCATTTTCGCGTCGCTGTCTCGCACCCCGGCACCGATGATTGCCCAATCGGTTGCCAGGCCCTGTTGCATTAGGCGATGCAGATACCAGGCCTGATGCGCGCGGTGGAAGTTGCCGAGCCCAATGTGGACAATGCCAGGCGACAGGGTTGTCCGGTCGTAGCTGGGTATTGCAACAACTGCGGGCAGTTCATCCAGCGTCACTTGCCGGAGCGTCACCGGGTCAGATGTCTGGCTAGCTTGCTCCATCAGCTCATCCATTGACCGCCGTCTACGTTGTAGGTTTGGGCGACAACGTATTCCGCCTCTGCGCTGGCCAGAAAGACGGCCATGCCCGTCAGGTCTTCGGCCACCCCCATGCGCCCATAAGGCACTGCGGCGGCAACCTCCGCTTTTTTCTGTCCGGGGGCTTTCGCCTCAAACTTTGCAAAGAAGGTGTCAACGCCATCCCAGTGCTCACCGTCTACGACACCGGGTGAAATGGCGTTCACGTTGATGCCGTGGGAAATCAGGTTCAACCCGGCGGATTGGGTCAGGCTGATGACCGCCGCTTTGGTCGCACAGTAAACTGCCACCAACGGTTCACCCCGGCGCCCGGCTTGAGACGCCATATTGATGATCCTGCCCCGAATGCCCCTGTCTATCATGTGCTGGGCCACCGCTTGCATCGTGAAAAGCGTGCCGTGGACGTTGATATCAAAAGCACGCACCGCATCCGCCCGCGTGATCTCAGTTATCGGGGCGGCGGTGAATATGGCGGCGTTGTTGATCAAGATGTCTATCTGGCCCAGCGTGTCCACGGTAGTCGCAACAGCTGCATCAATGCTGGCTTGATCGGTGACATCTATTTCCACAGCAATCGCCGCATCCCCCAGCTCTGCCGCCGTCTTTTGCGCGCCTTCCAGATTGATGTCCGCCACCGCAACGCGGGCGCCTTCGCGCACGTAAGCTGTGGCAAAGGCGGCGCCTATGCCGCGCGCAGCCCCAGTGATCAGGGCCGTTTTGCCGGCAAGCCGACCCATCAGAGGCGCATTCCAGCCGTGTCAAAACGGTGGATCACGTCAGCGCGCGGGGTCAGGTGGATCTTGTCACCGTGGTTGAACCGCACGTCCCCCGGCGCGCGGACCGTGATGGTGTCCGCAAGGCCGGTGTTATGCACGTAGAAAAACGTATCAGACCCCAGGTGTTCAGCCACCCCAACGGTGCCTTCCCAAGTTCCATCCGTCTGGCTGACCTCGATGTGTTCCGGCCGCACACCGATTGTATGGGCATCGTGTTTCCCGGCTTCTGGGCCTTCGATCAGGTTCATGGTGGGGGAGCCAATGAAGCTGGCGACAAACTTGTTTTGAGGTTGATGGTACAAATCCAGGGGTGACCCGACCTGTTCGATGTTTCCGGCGCGCAGCACCACAATTTTGTTGGCCATGGTCATGGCCTCCACTTGGTCGTGAGTAACATAGATCATCGTGGTCTTGAGACGTTCGTGCAGCTCTGAAATTTCCAGACGCATGCCCACCCGCAAGGCGGCGTCCAAATTCGACAACGGCTCATCAAACAAAAAGCCAGTTGGTTCGCGCACGATCGCACGCCCGATAGCGACGCGTTGGCGTTGGCCGCCGGACAGTTGGCCGGGCTTTTTTTCCAGATAGTCGTTCAGGTTCAGCGTATTGGCGGCCTGTTCGACCAAAGCATCAATTTCTGATTGGGATTTCTTGGCCATGCGCAGAGGGAAGGCGATATTTTTGCGCACCGACATATGCGGGTAAAGCGCGTAGGTCTGAAACACCATGGCGAGCCCGCGTTTGGCCGGTGACACCTCGGTCATGTCGTCCCCGTCAATCATCACACGACCGGACGTGGTTTCCTCCAGCCCAGCGATCAGACGCAAGAGCGTAGATTTCCCGCAACCCGATGGGCCGACAAAAACCGCAAACTCTCCGTCTTCGATCGTCAAATCCAAAGGTGGAATAACCTGTGTTTCGCCGAACGATTTTGTCACGTTTTCCAGTACGATACGTCCCATAGGGGTCTCCTATTTCACCGCGCCGAAGGTCAGGCCTTGGACGAGTTGTTTTTGACAAAACCATCCCAGAACCACGATGGGTCCCACGGCGGCAGCGGACACGGCGGACAAGCGGCCAAAGAACAGCCCTTCGGGCGCGCGGTTGCCCTCGATAAGCTTTGACAGCGTTGCGGCGTCTGTCGTGGTCAGGCGGACGGTCCAATACGCCTCATTCCAGCAGAAGATGAAACACAACAGCGCGGTGGACGCGATGCCGCCCCAAGCAAGCGGGATGAGGATTTCCCGGATCTCGCCCCAAGTGTTCACCCCGTCCATCTGTCCCGCCTCTATGATCTCTTTCGGGATTTCCTTGAAATAGGTGAACAACATCCAGACCACGATGGGCAGGTTGATCAGGCACAGCACCAGAATGACCATGAAGTGAGTATCGAACAGTCCGACGCTTTTGGTGATAAACGTCATGGGGTAAAGCACAGCCGCCGCAGGCAACATCTTGGTCGACAGCATCCACATCAGCACGTCTTTGGTGGCACGGCTTGGGTTGAACGCCATCGCATATGCGCACGGGATGCCCACAATAAGTGCAAAGATCGTGGCAAAGACGGAGGTGATGACAGAGTTCTGAGCGAACCGCCAATAGTCGTAGTTTTCCGTCATGTTGACGTAGTTTTCGAGCGTCGGTGTGAAGAAAAAAAGGAACTCCGGTTTCACCGCGTCTGCGTCACTTTTGAAGCTGGTCAGAACCATCCAGAAAATCGGAAAGAAGAACAGCAGCCCGACAACCCAGGCCAACGCCGTTCGCCCTGTTCGGCCGTACTTTGACGATTGTGCAACGATAGCCATTGTCGGATCTCCTATTCCATCAGGGTCTTGCCGATCATCCGCAATAGGAAGATCGCAACAATGTTGGCGAGGATGACAGCAAAGATGCCGGTGGCGCTGGCAGCGCCGATGTTGTTGTTGGCAAATTCGCCGATCAGATAGGGCAGGTTTTTGTTGCCGTTGCCGCGGCTTACGATCTCAATCTCAGCGTAGAGAGACAGGTGAAAGATCGCCTGGATCATCACCACAATTGCTATGGGCCGCGACAGGTGCGGCAGCGTCAAAAAGCGGAACTGCGACCAGGCCCCGGCGCCGTCTAGAATGGCTGCTTCTTTCTGTTGTTGGTCCTCAGATTGGAGCGAGGTCATAAAGATCAGCACGGCAAACGGTGTCCATTGCCACGTGACCATGATGATCACCGCGTAAGCAGATGTCTGTGTCGCGCGGAACGAGATCGGCGACAGGTCCGGCCAGAGCGAAAAGAAACCGCCCACTATCGGCGCAGCGCGCAAAGTGGCAATGACGTCATTCAAGCCACTTACGGCTATCCCTTGCAAACCCAGGACCGGGTCAAGGATCATGTTGATCCACAACACCGCGTTCACGGCAGGCATTACAAAGAAGGGTGAGATCAAAAGAACCCGTACGATACCGCGCCCCGGGAACGCTTTGTTGATGAGCACGGCAATCAGGATGCCAAGAATGACTGTCAAAAACAGGATGCTACAAACAATCAGCAGGCTGTTCTGGATCGCAAATAGAAAGTCTTTGTTTTTGAGGACAAACTCGTAATTCCCGAACCCGCGCCAGTTGCTGATTGACGGTGTGGTCCATTCCGGGCGGCGCAAATTGTTTAGGACGTAACGGATGAAAGAAAAGTAGAGGGTCATCCCCAGCGGGATCAGCATCCAGATCAAAAGCAGCAGCACGGCTGGTGATTGAAGCAGGCGAGGTTGCGTTCGTTTTGACATAGCTCATCCACCCAATGGAAAGGGATTTCTAACGATTGCTGGGCTCAACTTCGTAGTTTGCCAACTGTTGTGACACTACGCACGACCAGATGGCGATTGGAAAGAGCCCGGTCGCGCCGGGCTCTTTCACTTGGCGCGGATTAGTAGCCGGCCTCTTCCATAATTGCTGCGGCGGCAGCTTGGGATGCGGCCAGTGCCTCATCAACCGTCTTGGCGCCGGACAGCGCTGCGGCCATTTCTTGCGCCACAGCAGACCCCACTTCCGGGAATTCCGGGATCGCGGCGAACTGTACACCCACGTATGGCTTCAGGTCGGTCGCTTGCGGCGCAGCGGATTCGATTGCCGCCAATTCCGCATCAGCAAATGCCGCAGCGGCTTTGAAGTCTGGATTAGCATACGTGGACGTGCGTTGGCCGGTAGGCACGCTGCCCCAACCGAAATCTGGATGCGCTGCAACTGCCTGAACATATGCCTTGGAGGTGGCCCATTCGATGAACGCTTTCGCTTCTTCGGCATTTTCGGTGCCAGCAGGAACTGCCATTGCCCAAGCCCAAAGCCAGTTGGCCCCAACCGGGTTTCCGGCATTCGGAGATTGCGCATAAGCAACCCCGTCCACTTCCAGGAAGGAGGCAGCGATCGTGGCGTCGATCCACATACCGCATTTGCCTTCGTTGTAGAGTGCCAGGATTTCGTTGAAGGAGTTACCTTCCGACCCTGGAGGGCCATAGTTACCCAGCAGATCAACGTAGAAGTTGATTGCCGCGCGCCATTCATCGGAATCGATGGTCGGTTTAAAGTCTTTGTCGAACCAAGCACCACCGAAAGAGTTCACCACCGTGGTGATGAAGGCCATATTGTCGCCCCAACCTGGTTTGCCACGCAAGCATGCGCCGTAAACCCCGTTGTCTGGGTCGTGGATCGCAGCGGCCGCTGCTTTGACGTTGTCCCAGCTGTCATTGTCCGCGATTGTAACGCCTGCGGCGTCGGTCAGGTCCTTGCGGTACATGACCATCGAGGATTCACCGTAGAAAGGTGCAGCGTACATCGTACCGTCGTGGGACAGGCCCGCCCGGATCGCAGGCAGAATGTCATCCATATCGTATTCAGCGCCGAAATTCAGCGGCTCAATCCAGCCTGCTGCACCCCAGATGGGTGCTTCCTGCATGCCGATGTTGATGACGTCGTACTGACCACCGCCTGTGGCCGTGTCAGAGGTAACCTGCTCGCGCAGAACACCTTCTTCCAGTGAAACCCATTTCAGTTTTACGCCGGTTTCTTCGGTGTAGGCTTCCGCAACTTTTTGCATGTTGATCATGTGACCGTTGTTCACGATCGCAATGGTAAGTTCTTTGGCGTGCCCACCTGCAAAGGTGGCACCCGCAAATAGCGACATTGCCGTCGCCGCACAGAGCGCGCGCTTGAAAGACATCCGAATCCTCCCTGGTCTGGATGATATGCGGCGAAGCTAGTTCAGATATGATCGCGCAGTCAATATTATTTTTACGCGCGATAACTTTTTACAATGCTAGGCAGAAGCTCGCATGACCAGTTTCCCTTCAAAAAGCTTGATATCGTCGGAGGTTACCTTGTCCTCGATGGCGGCAAACAACGTCTGCATGGCATAGCTCGATATGGCATCATAATTCTGCGCGATGGTGGTCAAGGGTGGGCAAGTGAAACGCGAAAACGGGTGGTCATCCTGTCCAGCGACGCGAATTTCACAGCCTGCCTTGTGTCCTACGGACAGACCCTTTTCGAAACACGCTGCCAGAAACCCGATGGCAAGCCTGTCATTGCTGCACAGCACGGTGCGCGTCTTGAAGCGGTCAGCACCCAGGGCCTGCAACCCGCCCAGATATCCGATCTCCTCAAACGCCCAACCGTCTCCGGGGACAGAAACAACGTCAGCTTCCTGGCCTAGATCCGCCATCGCATCCAGGTACGCCTGCCGTCTTCGGTTGGCGTTGGGGTTGGAAGGGTTGGCCATCTCAAAAAAGCTCGGCGGCTCCCCTGAACGGCACAGGTAGTCCACAATCAGCTTTGAAAATTGCTGGTTATCGGACCCTACAAACGCGATGCCCAGATCCTGCAGATGGCTGTCGAACAGGACTGTCGGGATGTCCTCGCAGAATTTTTCAATGAAAGACCGGTCAGACGCGCGGCCAAGTGGTGCTAACAAAACCCCGGCAGGCTTCAGCGACCGGAGGCTGTCGAGTATTTCAACCTCCAGATCCGGCTCACCGTGTGAACTGTAAAGCGTTGGGCGATACCCGGCGTCAATGCACCGCTCTTCAATGTTGCGTGCGATCTCCGCAAAAAACGGATCCGCCAGATACGGCACCACGATGCCCACGTTTTTGGTCAGCTTGCGGTTCTGGTTCATCGCGTAAATGTTGGGTCGATAGTCGTAGGTTTTCAGCGCGGCCTCGATATGCTGCCGGGTCGATTTTTTGACGCTGTCCGGGTCGTTGAAGAATTTTGAAACAGTGGGCCTCGACAACCCTATGGCCGCCGCAAATTCTTCCATGTTGCGGATTTTTTCGGTTGTCATCTCTCACACGCTCCCGGCGGCATTTCGTTGCGACAAGTTACCCAAAAATTATTTTATTATCGCGCGTCAAAAATCAATCTTTACGTCGTTCAATCCCAGACCTATTTGGCCGGCCCAAAATCAACCGCCATTTCCCTCGCGGGGACGTCTTGCGACTGGATTCAGTCGTTATCCGCCGTTTTTGCCCAAATACGACCTATAGGGTCCCCAAAGCGAAAACAGCGATTCAGATGGAACCCAACATGAGCGACTTGGAAGCCCAGCACGCCGCAGCCCTTGCGGCTACCGAAGCCAAGGCCCCGGCCCGTACGATCAACCCGTTTTTCGGCGTAGGCCCAATCAGCGATGTGATCCGGGACGAGGTCGACGGGCGCAAGAACCGCTTTGCCTTTGATCGCTGGTTGGAGGAAACCTATCGCAAGGTCGACGATGCGGGCAACGATCTGGGTCCATTCACCACGGCAGAGATCGGCCGTTCCATGCACCGGGGCTATCCGGCAGACGCGATCCTGCGGGATATGATGTTTCACATCCACCGCTACTTCGGCTTTCCCAAAGAAAACCCGATGGCCGTCGGTTTGGGCGGCGGACACAGTGGTTTCACTGTCGCCATCATGCACCTGATGAACCCGAACCTGGACGGGCAAAAGGTATTTGTGGATACGCCACGTCCGGAATCGTCTGAAGCAGCAAAAGGCGGGTTCTTCCGCCAAAGCTGGGGCACCCAGATCCTGGAACTTCAGCAATTTGCCGCTAACGGGCACGACGACAAGGTTGTTTTCTCTGACGCCGAAGGCACAATCCCATCCGCTGAAGCTTTGACGGAAATGGGCATCACGCTTTTTGTCGGTGTCGGGCATGAAACGACAGGTGCCACCACATACACCACCGAAGAGGTTCAGTCTCTGCTCGATTGGCTGGCAGGTGATCCGGAAAATCGTCACGCGATGATTGATGCCACCTCGATGCTGGGCGCGATGCCTTGGCCTGCGGATCAGGTGAAAGACTTCATGCAGAAATGCTGCATCTTCACGCCGTTCCAGAAGGCAATCGGTGGCGTGTCGGGCTATTTCCTTGCTTCATTCACACCGGCGGCGATGAAGTTGATAGACGCCAACCAAAAGAACCCGGCCTGGGCCATTGCGCGCCAGCTGAAACTTGTGGTTCCGACGGACGCCAAAAAACCGCTCAGCGGGGACAAGTCTGTGGCGCTGGGCCCGTTCTATGACGCTGACGCTGACAAGATGACCGGCGGGGTGATCAATACGTTTTCGTCACTCGCGTTTGCTGAAACGACTTACTGCCTGCTGCGGGTGGAAAAGCTGATCGGGTCCGTGGCGGTGATGAACCAGCGATCCACGGCCAACCGTGCCAAGATCGATGAATGGATCGCCGGGCAAACACTGTTGACCGCAGGTGTTCCAAGCGCCGCAAAACGCGGTGCAGCGGTGACACTTCTGGGCGTCAATGATCCGGACGTCACCGACGCAGACCTCCACGTCCGCATCATCGCACGGTCCAAACAGTTGATGGGGTATGAGGGGCTGACCCACCCAAACGGTGACTATGAGGTCGGCCTGGATGCGGCCCGATATGTCAACACGTTCCCCGGCACGCCGGGCGACTACCGTGCTTGGATCGGCGGCATCCGGGATGAAGACGACATCGTTCGGCTGCTGGAAAACATCTCTTACGCCTACACCCGCGCAAAAGCAGTTGTCCTGGAAGAGGAACTGGCAAAGAGCGGGACAACCTTTGAGGCATCCGGCGCGTCCGATGGCGAAACACGCCTGGACGACCAGACGCGCGCCTACCGCATTTTGATCGCTGATCTGGTGGGTTTGAAATTCGACGCCGATGGAAAGCCTGACCCGTCAGAGGTCAAAGCTCATATTGAAGCACAAGGTGCGACCTTCACCGATGGCCCATGGGACAGCGCAGAACTGCGTGCAGGCCAGCACTTTTTCTATCAGCCAGACCTGTCGACACAGGAAGAACTGACAGCCGCCTGCTGTGCAAATCAATATGACGCGGTTATCGCAGCGGCGACCTTCTTTCCCGAAGGGGCAACCTTTCCCGAAGGCGGCGTGCGCATTGGTGCGGGCACCGGCAACATGGCCTGCGCCTGTTGGGGCGGTGGTGACGGCGCCGGTGGCGGCGCGCCGTTGATGAACACACCCAGCTTCAACAGTCGCGCCACTGCGCAAATGGCAATGAAGGCGCTGTTGCGGGTGTTGCCTGACCTGGACGTGGAGGAAATGCACAACCGCGTGGTTGAAGGCGACTTCGACACCGGCAAACACCTGCGCGACTACCCCACGGAAAAGCTGGAAGGCAAACGTATGGGGGTCATCGGCTACGGCAATATCGGGCGGGAGGTCGCAAAACTCGGCCAGGCGTTTGGAATGACGGTCGCAATCTATGCGCGCGAACGCCACAAGCAGTGGATCGAGTCGGAAGGCTTCATCTATGCTGCCACGCCAGAAGAAGCAGCCCAGGGCGCCGACGTTTTGTCGCCGCACACCGGGCTGGGTGCCAAAGGCGCGGATGGGGCGTTTGCCAACGCAGGTCTAGTGGGTGCATCGGTCCTGAATGCGCTGAACGACGGTGCGATTGTCGTGAACTATGACCGCGGTGAAGTAGTGGATGCGGACGCCCTGCATGGGGCAATGGACAGCGGGAAAGTCCGCTTTGCCGCCATCGACGCGGATCTGTTTGTGGCCGACGACGGCAGTCTGTTTGGTCCGATGGTGCCATACCGCCCATTGATTGAAGCATTCCCGGATCGGCTGGAACTGCTACCCCATGCGGCGGCTGACACCGAACACACGTCCCGCGTGGAAGGTGCCAAACAAGCCGTGGACCAGTTGCTCAGCGCGATCCGGTATCGCCGTGTGATCAACTGCAAAGGCGACGTGCCGGCAGGCTACACCAGTGGTGGCGCGCAAACCGTACCCGGCGTTGGCAAAGTGTCCGCTGACGTGATTGCCGCCGTAGATGCAGCAGAGGTTACAACCCTGAGCAATGCTGCCGAAACGCTGGCCGCTATCTGGGGCGCTATCGACACCACCCGTGATCCGGCCCGACGGGCCGAATTGATCGCGGGTCACGGCGAAGAACTGACGCTGGCCTCCAACACTTTGAAGCGTGAAATGGACCGTCTTGGCCTGGTCGGCGGCTACGCTTAAAGCGCGCTAATCTTCTGACCCAATCCGGTCGAGGAATTTTTTGCGACCCCGTTCGCCTATCCGCTCAAACAGCGGGTAGGCGTAATGCGACAGCCACGGGAAGGCGTTTGTGAACCGCGCCAAGAAGCTCTCAGAATAGGGCACATAGACTTCCAACCGCGGTTTATCTATTGCCCGCATAAAGGCATTTGCCACATCCTGTGCCGTGCCAGGTTTGTTGATGAAATTGAGCGCCGATCCGCCGTGGCGGGCCTCATGTCGCAGCATCGGCGTATCAACGCCCGCCGGGTAGACGCCGGTCACATTCACACCATGGGGCCGCAGTTCATCCCGCAACCCCCAAAGCAGTCCGCGCAGCCCAAATTTGGCCGCGGAATAAGTGGCAGATCCCTTCAGCGACACTAAGGCCCCCATCGACACCGTCACCAGAATGTGCCCCGACCCAGCGGCTTTCATGCGCCGCGCAAAAGCCTGGATCAGCGTTGCATTGGATATCAGGTTGATCTGCAATTCCCACAGCATCCGGTCGCGCGGCAGGTCGGCAAGGTCGCCAATATTGATGCCGCCTGCATTCAGGATCACAACGTCGAAAGTACGGGTGTCAGGGGCCGACATCTGGTCGCAAAACGCTTCCACTGCCGACATGTCGGTTTGATCAAGCAATTGCATTGTGCTGGTTGAATAGATCTCTGCCATCTGCGCCAGCCGTTGGGCATCAAAATCCACAAGTGTCAGCTGGTAGCCGCGTGCATGCAGATCCGCTGCAATGGCAGAGCCGATACCACCCGTTGCGCCAGTTAAAAGGGCGGTCTTGGTCATTTCGCCTATTCCGCCGCTACATCAATTTTGTGCGGCTTTGGCGGGGAAATCACGCCCGGCTCATCTTCTGGTCTGGTCCACCCCATTTTCTTGTAGAGCTTGCACATGAACTTTTGCCATGCATGGCTGTCGAAGTAGGCCGCATGACGATCCGATTTCACGAACTTAATGCCGCCGCTTAGGTCCGGTTCGTCTGTGGCAATCAAGTCTTCCATGGCCTGCGCAGATGGCCGACCAGCTGCCTGATCAGCCAAATGGTTCGCTATGGAAAACGACATCAGATCGAATAGTTTGTAGGCACCTGAATTGGTCTCGACATAGCTCATCGTGAACAGGTTTTTGTGTTTTCTGGAAAAGAGTTGCAGGTAGGCTTTCATGCGCCCGCCTTCGTAGTTCAAGTAGTCTTTTCCAAACGGTTGTTCGTGGCTGTAGCCGGTGGCGCAAAGGATCAAATCAACCTCTTCCCGCGTGCCATCCTTAAAGACCACGCCTTTGCCATCCAGATGGTCAATGTCCGGCTTTGCCTGCAGGTCGCCATGCTGCAGGTAATGCAGGACCTGACTGTTCAGGATCGGATGGGATTCCATCAACTTGTGATCTGGTTTTGGCAGGCCCAGCCGGGACACGTCGCCGAGGATGAACCGCAGAAGCAGCGTGAAGATCGGGCGTTGTAGCCACAGCGGCAGGTGAGGCCCACTGTCCGCAAACACGTCCGATGGCATGCCGCAGATATGTTTCGGGATAAAGTAGTAGCCACGGCGCACGGACAGATAAGCGCGGTCGGCATTGGATGCGGCATCACAGGCGATATCCACGCCAGAGTTTCCGGCGCCCACGACCAAAACGCGCTTTCCACGAAACTCATCGGCATGTTGGTAGCTGTTGGAATGGCGAATTTCCCCGTCGAAGTCGCCCTTGAAGTCGGGCATCAAAGGGAACTATTGCGCCCCCGTGGCGCAGACAACGGCGCTGTAGCGCTGCGCCGTCCCGGTGCTGAGCGTCACGTCCCATTCGCCATCAGATGTCTTTGCCAGATCCGTGACGCGTGTGTTGAACGTGATCGCATCCCGAAGGCCCCATTGCGTTGCGAAGTCGCGAATATAGCTCAGTATCTGGCGGTGAGATGGGTAGTCGGGAAAATGATCGGGCATCGACAGGCCGGTGTAACCGCTCATCGTTTTGGATGAGATGAAATGGGCGCTTTCATACATCGGCCCGTCCGGCTGTGTGATGTCCCAGATCCCGCCAACGTCGCTGTGGCCTTCAAACTGGTCATAGTCGATGCCCTTGACCTGGCAAGCTCGGGCCATCGACAGTCCAGCGGGACCAGCCCCGATGATGCAAACTTTTTGAACTGCCATGGACCAATCCCTCGCTACCGGGTGCAATTGTCGGCTTTTTCAAACCGCTTAAGTCCAGCTTAACAAACAGTTTGCCAAACAACCCAGCACAAAACTTACCCCGGTCTCACAAGTCGGTCTGACCTGCGTGAGCTTTATTGTTGGGATAACTCGCGGATTGCCTACGGTGCCACCCATGTGCCGACCCAATCATCCGCCCGTTGGTAAGCCGCACGGCGGTGTTGGTCATCCAGATGCACCAGGTCGATGTCGGTTAACAGGCAGCGCAACACAGCAAAACGATCGCGAACCACCGGTTTGGCATAGTCATAAACGTGTCCGATGGGCGTACCCGGCACAGGATCAGTTCCGTAGGACACGCGAGAGCCCGATGGCACCTTGTTCCATTCGGCCTCAACGCCGGGCCCTGTGCGAATGTCCACCTCCGCCGTCATTCTGATCTGCAAACGGGCGCGCGGCACCCAAACGTGCAAAGCGGCAATGGGCGCCTTTCGAAGTGCGCGGACCTTGTTAGTGTCGATGTCGGTGTGCACTTCTACCAGTGCCACGTTTTGATCTGCATGGCGTAGCGCAACCGTTCGCGCCTCTGGCACACCGTCGGGTGATATTGTGGCGAAGGTGGGAAACCGTGCCGGCGCATCTGCATCCGCAACACCCTCTGCTAGATGGCGCCAAGCGTCAGCCAAAAACGCCACAAGGTCGTTTGTGTCACTCATATCCCGTCATCTCCAAATAACCTCTGCCTTGATGGCTGCCGCTGATCAAAACCGGCCCTTCCCAGTAGGGAATTGTCAGGTTCATCCAGGCATTCGGGTTTAATGCGCCAACGACAACATCAACCCTGCGGTCCGGCAGTTTGACCTGCCACCGAATTGGGATGGCCCGCCCGTCCACAGACGTTTCAGCAAGCGGGACCGCCACAAAAGCACCGGAGGGGTAGGCGGTCGTTGTGCCATCCGCAGCGATCCAGGTGGAGGCGCTGTATTGGCTGCCGTCAGTCTGGCGCAGTTGAAACCCCATCAGCTTCGTCCCATCGTTGAAAGACAGCGAAAACCAGTCCCATCCCGACTGCGTGTCAGACAAGGGTTGCGATGACCATTCCCGATCCAACCAGGCGTCGCCGCTGACCTGTACATCGCCGGTTGGCAGGCGCAACGTGCCTTCGATACGGAAGAAGGGTTGGGAGTAGTAGTTGCTCGCCTGACCCTCTGCCGATTTAACGGAAAACCCGTCCGCGCCGTGAAAAACGAGCGGCCCGTCCGCCGCAAGCGTCATGTCATAGGCAAAGTCTGACCCCTGTGCGCGTAGGGACAACGTATCAAAATCTGGCCCTTCCAGCGCCCATTCGTCGATCCATGCACGAAAGGGTGTTGCGGTCACGCCTGCTTGGCCAATGCCGCCGCGTGCAAACCTCTCAGTTGCGTAGTGGTTGTCCGGCGTCGTGACTGCTGCATGGGCAAACCACACTTGCGGGGACCGCCATCCTGCGGCCTCCCCCGGGGCCAGGGCAGATCGGAAAAGGGTCCATTGCAAGCCGTAGGGCGTGCCATCCTCGGAGGTCAGATTTGCAGTGATATACCACCATTCGATGCGGTAATCTGGGTGGGGGCCGTGGTCTGCTGGAAAGATGAAAGCAGGGTTCGGTTCTGGCGTGGCGAAACCTTCGGCGTCCGTTCCCAAACCAGAAAAGCCCTGCGACCAGGCGGCTATGGGCAAAAGGCAGATCAATATCAGCCACCTAGCGTTCATTTGCGAATACCTTCAGCAATGTTGCAGGCGACATCCGCGCCAGACGTAGCGCAGGCCAGGCAGCAGCCAAAACCGCCGCCACAATAGTGTAGACGCCTAACAGCGCGTATTCTTTAGGGAACAGGAACATCGGAAGACGCCACCCAAAGGCCTCCACATTTATGATGCTCAACAAAACCCACGCCAGCGCCAGACCAAGCGGCAGGGCAAAGGCAAAAACCAAAACGGACAACCCAACTGCACGCAGGATCTCCAGCCTGCCCAGCGTGCTACGGGTCAATCCGGTGGCCCAAACCGGCGCCAACTGCGGCACGCGCACGTCAGCCAAGGTCAGCAGGCTCATCAACATGGCAAACCCCGCCACGCCGAGTGTCAGCACATTCAGCACCTGCGTAACCGTAAACGTTCGGTCAAAAACTCGCATGGATGTGGCTTTGATCACGCCTTGATTGATCATCGAATTTGCAGGGATCCCGAGGTTTTTGGTGATATCGCTCCGTAAGCGATCCACATCTGCGGTGCGAACACCGAAGCGGAGCGCGGTACTGTCCGGATAGAGTTCTTTGAACACGCGTTCGGACGTAATCACCTGACCATTGGGATTGCCGTAGTCGCCGACAACCGCTGCGATGGGCAGCGCAAGATCGGGGGCAATGTCCACACTATCACCCACCCACAAGCCTGCCCGACGGGCCAATTGCTCATTCACGACCAAGGCGGATCCGGCATCCACTTGGTCCCAGGCATTGGGGCTGGCCGCCAGAAACACCCAGTTGTTGCGGTATGTCGGCCCGACCCGCACGCCAAAATGGCGCACGGGGTGTCCGGCAATCTGCTTTCTGTTGACCATTAGCGGCAGCGTTTCCAATCCCCGGTCAGCCAAAAATGCCTCCAACGCGGCGCTTTGGTCTGCGGTTTCAACCGCGACAAACAGCTCCGGCGCCAAACGCTGATCCAAGAACCCAGTGAACGTCAGACGAAAGCTCGACACCATGGTTGAAACGCCGATGTTTGCCGACACAGCCAAGAGCAAGGCCATCAGCGCCAGGTTCAGACCGGGCAACTGTTGGCGCGTATCAGCCCAAAACCACTGCGCGACCGGTGCTGTCGTGCGCGCCTCAATCAAGCTCAGCGCCCGCGAAAATAGCCCTGGCAGGGCAAAAGCCGCGCCAACCAAAAGACACGCCAACATTGCAAACCCGGCCAGCAAGCCGTCTACCAGAACCAAAAGCCCGACGGCTGTACAAAGCAGTCCCACCGCACTGATCGTAAGCCAACGAAATCGCTGGGCGCCGCCGACAACCCAAGCCCGAGGGCGGGCGCTTGCCAAAATGGGCATCTGCCAAACCTGCCAGATACGCCCGCTGAGCGCGGCGCCTGTGCCGAGCATCGTGATCAAGACACCGGAAAGCCACCATTCAGCACGCAGGTCCAGTGTGCCGGAAATCTGCGCGCCATAAAGTCCGCGTAGCGTGGCCGCCACATCAGGCAGCAGCATAGCCGCAATCAAATACCCCAAGACGATCCCGATCCCTGCGCCGATCAGGGCCAGGGTCAACATCTCCGCCGCGATCACGCTGACAAGTACGCGCAGAGGCACACCAAGCGAGCGAAGGGTCCGGATCATGCCCCGGCGCTGCTCAAACGCCAATCCAATCGTGCTGTGCACGATGAACAGCCCAACCGCGAAGCTAAGGAACCCGAAGGCCGTCAGGTTTAGATGAAAACTCTCGGTCAGTTGCGCCACATCTGCCGTCTGTTGGGATGACTGCAGCCGCAAGTTCGGGGCGATATCAGAAAGGTCTGGCTGACCCTTTGGCTGTTCGGGCAACACGATAAGTCGGGTAAGATCGCCGCGGTCCAGAAGGCGTAGAACAACGCCAATATCCCCGACCGCTACGCCGGGCGCGACACCGGGATCGATCTGAACATCCGCGACGTCGGCCAAGGTGGCGGCCGTTTCCGTGTTAGCAAACAGCGGTGGCGCGTCCCCAAGCGCCGCCAACGCCGGGGCGCCTTTCATTTGCGATGATCCAAGCCCGCCAGGTGCCGTCAAAACGTCAAGCCCGACAATCCGCACACCTTGCAGTTGCCCTTCAACAACCGGGGAGACCAGCCATCCCGCGCTGCGGAGGTCAAGATACACCTGCAAAGGTATTGAGCCGCCCTGCCGAGGGATGAGTTGTTCGTACTGTCCCTCTCCCAGGGTTTGGGCTGCTGCGTCATAGCTGGCGCGCGCCTCTGAATTGATCGCCTGCACGCCGGTCCAAAGCCCCGTTGCCAAAGCCAGCCCGGCCAGCAGCGCAAACAGCTGCATCGGCTTACGCCGCCAGTGGGATATCAGTGCCGTCAGGCAAGTGCGGATCATGTCAAAACGCCGCCTTGCAGATGCAACGTGCGATCCATGCGCGCGGCCAGTTTGGGGGAATGGGTCACGACCATCAAAGCCGCACCGGTTTGAGACACAAGGTCCAGCATCTGGTCCAAGACGTCTTCGGCCGTGGCCTCATCCAGGTTTCCAGTGGGCTCGTCGGCCAACAGGAGCTTTGGTTTTGCCGCCAAAGCGCGTGCAATTGCCACGCGCTGTTGCTGGCCGCCGGACAGCGCCTCCGGATACTTGCGCAACTGGTCCGTCAGCCCCAAAGCCGCAACCAACTCGGCAATGTGTGCGCTATCTGCACGCCCTGCCAGCGACGCCTGAAACGATATGTTGGTTGCCACAGTCAGGGATGGGATCAGGTTGAACTGTTGAAAGACAAGCGCGATGTCGGTCCGTCGTAATTCCGCGCGGGCACTGTCATCCATGCCCGCCAAGTCGCGACCTGCCACGGTGACCGATCCGCTGTCGGGTTCCTCCAGCCCAGCAGCAATGTGCAAGGCCGTGCTTTTGCCGCTGCCGGATTCCCCCGTCAGGGCAAGCGTAGATCCGGGCGCCAGGTCGATGCTTACACCGGAAAGAACCGGAACCTTGCCGTCGCTGTCTCGATAAGACTTCGTGATGTCTTTTAGCTTCAATACCATTTGGCGTTTTCCATACATCGCAACCTATCGCGCGTACGCAGTTTTGACAGGCAATCTGTTCGCTTTCTTTAACTTACCCAGCGTTCTGATCCTGGGGTAAGGGAATGGTAGGCAGGCGACACACCAACAAGTCAAACCTGCAAAACGCCACACGGCGTTGTAACAATTCATTTGGCAGCGTCTTGCGGGTGCCAAGCTGATGCAGTGCTAAGTTCACCAAAGGGATCGAGGCCCGCACCCACCGCGGCAATCGGAAAGTCAGAGCTTGTCAGCGCCTTTTATTGCAGCGCGCTTGGCAACCAGAGTGCAATGCCAGGAACCGCGATCAAGGCGAACGCCATCGCAAGCATAACCGCCACATAAGGAAGCGCGCCAAGCATTACCTCATTCAGGCTGCCCGTCTTTCGCGCGCCCTGGACCACATAGAGGTTGAGACCCACCGGCGGGGTGATCAGCGCCATTTCGATCAGAACGATCATCAAAATACCGAACCAGATCACATCATATCCCTGGGCAAGGACCATCGGCACAATAATCGGAATAGTGACCACCATCAGCGACAGGGTTTCAATGAAAAAACCCAGGACGATGTAAAGAACAACGACGACCAGAATAAAGCCAACGGGACCCAGCCCCAAACCCTGCATGAAGGTTGTAAGCTCCCGGCCAAGACCCGCCGAGGAAAGCGTGAAGTTCAAGAACGACGCTCCGATAATGATCAGCATGATCATCGACGTGATTTTGATCGTGCCAAGCAAGCTGTCGCGCAGCATCGTCCACGAAACGCCGCCAAAGGCCAAAGCAATCAAAAGCGCTCCCGCGACACCAACGGCCGCTGCTTCGGTAGGTGTGGCCCATCCCAGATAAATTGATCCGACTATCAGGCCGAACAGCACAATGATCGGCAACAGATCGACTAAGGCCCGCGCCATCTGGGCCAATGGAAACACCCGACGTGTGCCACCAAGTTCAGGGCGGATCAGGCAGATGACGGAAGTAACAATCAGAAACGCGAACGCCAATCCGAGACCTGGAATGAGACCAGCAAGAAAGAGTTGTGGGATAGATGACTGTGTTAAAAAACCATAGACAATCAGGTTGATCGACGGGGGGATCATGATGCCAAGTGTCCCGCCCGCAGCAATCGCGCCAGAAAAAAGCTTGGGATCATAGCCCAGTTTTTCGGCCTGAGGCATCGCCACGGTTGCGACCGTGGCGGCAGTGGCAACGGAGGACCCGGACGTGGCGGAGAACATTGTGGCTGTGGCAACATTGGCATGAACCAAACCGCCTGGCATCCAGCTGACCCAACGGTCCAGCGCGGCGTAGGTGCGTGCCGCAACGCCAGAGCGCACCAGCACCTCACCCAAAAGCACAAAGAAGGGGATCGCAATCAGTGTGGCAGAACTAGACGAAGACCAGACCATGTTCCCCAAAGCGCGGCTTAGCGGGAAGTTCGAGAAAAACTGATCAACCCCAAAACCCAGTAGAAAAAGAACTATGCCGACAGGAATGGAGATTGCGAGCATCGCCAACAGGCCCGCGGCAACGTACGTGATCATTGTAAGCTGTCCTGTTCCGCAAAGGCACCGATGAATTGCTCCGTCTCTGCAGCGCGGCCACGGACGAAAAGGCTGATCGCGGCCAGCGTCACAAAGCAAGCCATCAACGCAAACCATACCCACCCGGCAAACCACGGGATCTGAACCCAGGCCAATGGCGTTGCAAGCGGGGTGTTGGCGCGGCTTCCATTGTCAATCGCGCGTTCCACAACGGGCCAGCATTTGATTGCAATCACAACCACAACCGCAGACATGATGATCATTGAAAAGACATCAAAAAGCGCACGCGCTGTCGTGCCGGTGCGTGATCGAATGAGATCGATCCGAATATGGCCAAGCTCCATCAGGGCGTAGGCCATACCCCAGGAACTGACCAAGGCCATCGCGTAACCCGCCAGCTCTTCCGACCCACCAAAGGAGGAATGAACCTGGCGCAGGGCAATGTCCGCGACAACAAACGCCGCCATTCCCAAAAGACCAAGCCCGACAACAATCGCAATTGCGCGATTTATCCTGCGGAGCTTGTTGATCAACGCCAGTTCCATTCATTTTTTCCTTCGTTCAATCAGATACTTATTCGATTTTCACGCCAACAACTTCGCCAACTGACGCATTCCAGCGCGCAGCCCAGTCACCACCGGCCCGTTCAGCCCAATCAGGAAGGACCTTGCTGATCAGGATACCCCGTGCGTTCTCGAAATCAGCATCTGAGATTTCCACTAAGGTCATATCGCGGGCATCACCGGCAGGGCATTCCCCGTTTCCCGTCAAACATGCGATATCATTTACCAAGGCGTCTTGTGCACTGGCCCAGGCCGGTTCTTCAAAACCCGATGAGATTTGCGCACGAATTGTCGCCTGATCATCTGCGCTCAATCCGTCCCACTTGTCCGCATTCATCGCTGTGACAACGTGATCCCACCCGCCGAGAGGAATTGGAAGAAGGTGCGTCGACACTTCCCACCAACCGGCGGAGTAACCGGAACCAGCGCCGGTCACCGCACAATCAACAACGCCGTTTTGCAGGGCGCCCGGAACCTCAGAAAAGGACACATTCACGCCTTCGGCACCCAGTGCCTCCAGGAAAAGCGCGGTCATGCGACCGGACGCGCGAACTTTAAGACCTTTCAGATCGGAAAAGCTGCTGATTTCTGCATTGCAGAACACGACTTGCGGTGGGTACGGCGCAATCGCCAGGACTTCTGCGTTAAAGCGGTTGCGAAATATTTCGGATACCATCGGGCGGGCTGCATCGACCATCGCGCGCGCTTCATCCGCTGTCAGGGCCAGCAATGGAACGTCCAAACCTTCCAGTTCCGGTGCATCACCGACGGCATAGTCGGCCACAGTCATAGCCACATCGTAGACGCCTTGTCCAAGCAGCGGATAAATCTCTGACAGACCAAGGCCCATCTGATTGTGCGTCGTCAGTTCAACGTTGAAATCGCCTGCGCCCGGTAATGTTTCAGACCAGAACGGGGCTTCATATTGTTTGTGTAGAGGCAGGCTTGACCAGCTGCCGACGACTGACAGGTCTTCGGCAACCGCTGGCGCCGCCAGGGCCGCGCTCGCCACCAGAATACTGAGGATACGTTTCATGATTTCACTCCTTGTTGGATGGGTTCTTGATAGATTGTTGTTTCCGCGTCTTCCGCGACATCGGTGATCAGCATGTGTCCGGGCGCGTGCGTGACACAAAGCGGCAGCTTTGCTGCCCGCAGCACGTTTTGCGGTGTGACGCCACAAGCCCAAAAGACGGGAACTTCACCGGGCCTGACATCCACGGGATCGCCGTAGTCAGGGCGGTTCAGATCGGAAATGCCAATGTTGGAGGGATCGCCAATCGCGATAGGTGCGCCGTGGGCCTGGGGATATTTTCCGCTGATCGTTTTGGCATCGTCTATTTGGTCAGTGCGCAGCGGACGCATCGTTACAACCATTTCACCGCTGAAAGGTCCTGCGGGCGACAGCTTGATGCTGGTTCGGTACATCGGGACATTCCGCCCCATCTCGATATGGCGCACGGGTATGCCCGCGCGTTGAAAGGCATTTTCGAACGTGAATGAGCAACCGAGCGCGACCGCTACCAGATCGTTTGACCAAAGATGGGTGATGTCGGTGACTTCTTCCGCGTACTCACCATCCCGAAAAACCCGATAGCAGGGAACATCGGTGCGGATGTCGATGTCCCGCCCAAGGGTTGGGAGCATCGGATCGCCGGTGTCGCCGACGCCCACAACCGGGCAGGGTTTGGGGTTGCGTTGACAGAACCGGAGAAAGTCCAGTGCATGGTCTTCAGGGAGAATTGCGAGGTTGCACTGGAGCTTTCCCGGCGCAAGTCCGGCTGAATGGCTAACGTGTTCGCCTGCGCGAATTAGGCGGCGGATAGCCTGGCTCGATAGTTGTGAAGTATCGGTATGAGCGGCCTTCAAAATGGACATTCGTCCCCCGTGTGCTTGCCACACGAGGTTCACACAGGCGCGGTATTCAATCAAATTATCATTATCTATCAAATACGATAGATTTTTTGAATGCTATTTTGGATGTTTCCCGTGCCATTCAACCGCCACGTCACGGGCAATTTCTGCACTGTTTTCAACGAGAAAGCTGCGGGGTTCGGCAAGATAAGAGGCCGTGAACTCGAGTGCAGGTGGCACGAACCCCGGATCGAATTCTTCAACTTCGTTTGCCGCAAGATGAGGAACCGCAAGAACCCGCGGATACGGACCAACGGCGATCCCCGATGCAATCATTTTGAGGCTGGCTGACAAAGACGCGGATGAGAAGACGCGGGATTTGGGCCCCACGCGCCTTGCCAGTTCTGACGTAAGCTCTCGGTAAGGGCGGGTCTGGCTGGAGTAGGAAATGATTGGAATTTCAGAAAGGTCGACTTGGCCCAACTGCTTGGCTTTATACCAATGCAAGTCGAACTCCGGCAAAGAGACGTTCTTGACCGAATACTCTGAGACCGGCCCCATGAGGAATGCCAGATCAATGCGGCGCTCCAAAACGGCTGCGCGAAGGTTAAGCGAAATATCTACTGTGAGATCCACATTCACCCTGGGAAATTGAGCACTGAAAGCCTCAATAAACGCGGGCAACCACGCTTGTGCGATTGTCTCAGAAGCGCCAAGGCGAAACAGACCTTCGGTTTCGGCAGGGTTGGCGACGCGCTGCTTGATCTCTTCTTCAACGAACAGCATTTGTTCTGCGTAACCCAGCAGTTGCTGGCCCTTCTTGGTCAGGACAAGTTCACCTGGTCCGCGTTCAAAAAGCTTGGCTTCCAGCTGATCTTCCAAATTGGAAATACGCGTAGATACTGCTGGCTGTGACAGATGCAGCCTGTCCGAGGCCCTACGGAACCCGCCCAGCCGCGCAACCCATAGAAATGTCCGAAGTTGTTCAAATGTCATACCCATCAAACGTGATTATCCATTTGCATAACAAACGATCAAGTTATTTGCGGCTGCGGGCGGGATAAGGTCGCAGTTCTTTGCGAATTGTTAGGGGTATGCGTTGCCCCTGCAAACCCGGTTCTCAGGTTCTCCAGCCAAGCAGATGTCGTTCAATCGCGCCGATGATCGCGCTGACCAGAACACCCAAGAGCGACAGGATGACAACGCCGACGAAGAGCCTCTCAAGATCGTAAAGTGAGCCTGCCTCCAGGATGTAAGCCCCGATCCCAAACTCTGCGCCTAACATTTCTGCAGCGACTAAAAGGATGATGGCGATGGCGAGGCTGATCCGCAGTCCGGACAGTATTCCGGGCATGGCTCCGGGCAGCACAATCTTACGAACAATTGACCACCATGACAGGCCAAAGCTTTGGCCCATTCGGATCAGGGTTCGATCCACATTGTCGACCGCGCCATAAGTTGCGACCACCGTGGGTGTGAAGGTCCCAAAGGCGATCAGCGCGTATTTCGACCCTTCCCCGATGCCAAACCAGATGACGAACAACGGCAAAAGGGCAATTTTCGGGATCGGAAAAATGGCCGCGACCAGCGGGACCAAGCCCGAGCGAAAGTAGGAAAACAGCCCTATTAGAACGCCAACGCTGATGCCAACGCTCGCGCCAATCGCTGCTCCGACGACCAACCGGCTAAGCGACAGGCCAAGATGTTTGAACAGCAAACCGCTGTCGTAGAGCTCCAGGAACGTGTCCAGCACATCCGACGGACGCGGCAGCGTCAGGGCTGAAATCCACCCCGTCCGTGTGCCCCATTCCGCCAAGACAATAAGCACGACAAAGACGGCAAAGCCGACCCAGCGATGGGGCTTCGGCGCAAACCCACCGCCCCGAAAGGTAACTGCCCTGCTATCGGCGGATTGGTTTTGCCCTGCGTTTTTTGATGTCGAGACCGTTGCGTCAGACATGGATCAACTCCGCATCGGCGGCGCGGGCCTCATCGCGCATCAATTGCCACAGGTATTTTTGATGACGGTCCAGATCGGCATCACCAAACTCGCGCGCTGACAAGGGTTTGTCGATATGGACCACTTCGCGGATCTGACCGGGTCGGCGAGACAGAACAACAACCTTGTGACCAAGCCGTACAGCCTCAGCCAAGTTGTGGGTTACATAAACGGCGGTGAAGGGCTGCCGGCTCCATAGATCAACGAGGTCGTCCATCAAAAGTTCGCGGGTTTGCGCATCTAGCGCAGACAACGGTTCGTCCATAAGCATGACCGCCGGGTTCACCGCCAGCGCGCGGGCAATCGCCACGCGCTGTTTCATGCCGCCTGAAAGTTGTTTCGGCAAAGCGCGCGCGAAATCTGTCAGCTTGGTACGCGCCAGCACGTCATCGATGATCGTCTTGGCCGCCGCACCGCGAATGCCGTGATCCTCTAAAACCAGAGAGACGTTCCCGGCAACCGATCGCCACGGCAGTAAGGCGAAATCCTGAAAGATATAGGTAAGCGGGTTTAACGATCCCTCGGGCGGCGCACCAATTTGCAGGACCCGGCCCTGTTGGGGACGCTCCAGCCCGCCGATGAACCGCAAAAGCGTGGACTTTCCGCACCCCGAAGGCCCCACGATACAGACAATCTGCCCGGCTGGAATGTCCAGGCTAATGTCCCGCATCACTTCGAACGTGTCATAGGAATGGCTGATGCCATCCAGTCGAATGTCCATGTCCGATCCCGTCTGTTAGGCGGGGCAGGCCCAAACCCGCCCGGCCTGAAAGAAACACCTTACGTGCCTGTAGTTTCCACGTAAGAGCTGTCCACCAGCGTATCCAGCGTGATGTCCGCGTCAACCAATCCCTCCGACTGGAACCAGCTGAGTTGATCCTGCACAGACGCCATGTTCAACGCAGCGCCAGAGGCCAGCCGCATCGTTCCGTTGATGATCGAAGGGGCCGCCTTTTCACGCGGGCGGTCGGTGTAGACATATTTGTGAATCAGATCGACCATTTCGTCCTGATCCGCTGTCTTGTCGATCATCGCAGCGGCATAATCATCCACGCCTTTTGAGAATCCGGCCAAAAAGCTTTCCGTCATCGCGCGCTCATCCGCAGCGTTGCTGGCAGAGGTGAAGACCGTCGTGACCTGATAGTCCGGAATGTAGTCAGCCACATCAGCAACCATGTGCCACGCCCCTGCCTTAGCCAACGGTTTGGCGATATGCGGAACGATAGACCAACCATCAACCTGACCGGACTTCATGGCGCCAATGATAGCCCCGACCTTTTGCAGCGGCGTAAAGGACAGCGATATGCCTTCTGCGGCGGCCATTTTGGCGCCCATGTAGTGGAAGGAAGATCCTGCCTGGGTCACAGCATATTTTTTGCCGTCCAGATCTTTGAGTGTTTTGGTTCCCGCCTGATATGCGGCATCGGATATCAGGTACTTTTGGCCGTCAATTCCAGCCTCTTCTTTTAGCGCGCCACCGATCACCTTGATCGCACCTTTGTCCGCGAGGCTGATAAGCCCGCCGGAAATAGCGGTCACGCCATAGTCTATGTCGCCTGAGGCTATCGCCACGGCCATCGGCTGAGCGGACTGGAAGAATTCAAACTCCACATCCATCCCAGCCTCAGCGAAATAGCCACGCTCAAATGCGATGAAACTGCCGGAATGCGAGGTAAAGCGCAGCGCGCCCACTTTGATTTTCTTGTTCTGAGCGATAGCAGGTGCGGCAAGCGCCCCAGCTGCTGCGCCACCCACCAGCGCCAATGCGCCGCGACGGTTAAATTTGATCATGTTCTCCTCCCAATGATCGGTAGTCAGTTTGTCTTAATAAGATCTGCTTCGATATCTTCCTGCATGAGCGTCAGGCTTGCCGTCTCATCATGTGCAAGAACCGCCTCCAAAAGCGATTTCTGCCGCGCTTTCCTGTCCTGGAAATCCAGGCGCCCTTCACGCAACAACGCCAACCGGAAACGCCTGCTTTGATCAAACAGTCGGCGCTGCATTTCGATCAATCTCGGGCTTTCACACCCTTCTATCAACGTGGCTGAAAACGCACGACAGGCTTCGTCCCACTCCAGCGCCGTCAAGTCATCAGAGCTGTCGGCAACGGCAAGCTCTGCCTTTTGCAAGGCATGGTGCGCGGCAATTACCCTGCCTTCCCAGGCCACATCACCCTTTTGCAGCGCAAGGCTCAGCGCGAATTTCTCAATCTCTACGCGCACCAGTGCGATGTCGCGCAGATCGTCTTGCGTAGCGGAGGTCACACGGAACCCCCGTTGCGATGTCGCCTCTACCAGCCCCTCTGAGGTCAAAATCCGGAGCGTTTCACGCATCGAATGGTTCGATCCGCCATAGCGCGCGCGCAAATGGTTGAGCTTTAATTTCTCATCCGGGCGCAGCGTCCCGAAAGAGATGTCCCGTCTAAGTGCAGAGGCCAGCATATTAACGATTGTGCCATCTTCAACATCATCGCGGCGAAAGATCATTTTGGTTCCTATTTCCAAAAATGTTGGATATTTTTGGATCTACTCAACAAAAGAGTCAACCGTGCGGGCGCCGGTAGCCGAATTCCCACTGCTACATCAGGAAATTTGGCTAGGGTTTGTTGCCCAAAAATCTTGAACGACGACGCCTGCAAATTTGCGACTTTGCTGGCTAATTTACCTTGCGGTACATGTACGATGAAATCCATTTGCGGGCTTTTCTCGTTTCGCGATCAGACCTATTTTCCAGCGCAAACACCCCCCAAGATCGACATTCAAAACTCACAGACGACATGACAAAAAGTATCCCCATCGAGACGGACTTCATTCCTTCCGTTTGGTTGCGCCCGGCAATTATTCAAACCGTCATGGCCAGCAGCAGGTTGCGTATATTGGGATGCAGCAGGTTTGATGCGTCGGGCCAAGCGCAAGTCCTGGACCTGCCTGGCGGGTTGCGCACGACGACCGTCTTCAACCTGCACCCGCAGGCCAAGGGGATGATTGTGCTGCTGCACGGTTGGCTGGGGACACCGCAGGCCAAGTACGTGATTTCGGCGGCCAAGGCACTGTTTGATGCCGGTTATTCCACCGCGCGCTTGACCTTGCCGGAACACGGCGATGCTGTGTCTTTGAACGACGAGTTGGTACCGATCACCAATCACGAAGTTGTCCGTGATGCGATTAGCGAGATTGGCCGCCAGCACCCGAAAATGTCGTTGGGGCTGATGGGGTTTTCACTTGGCGGCAACTATGCCCTGCGTGTCACGCGGGATCTTGCCGCGCATCCAATTGAACGCCTGTTGCAAGTGGTTGCAGTCAGCCCGGTGATAGAGCCGGAACCCACAAGCCACGCGATAGATGAAAGCGCGCTTTTGCGGCGCTACTTCCTGCGGAAATTCACCAAGCTCTATGCCCCCAAACTCGACAGAGTGCCCGCGTTGAACCACCTGAAACCTGCTTTGCAGGAGCCCACTACCATTGGGCTGACCAAGGCTTTTCTCGAACATCTTGGCGCATTTCCCGACGTTGAGACTTATTTTGCGGCCTATCGCATTAAGCAAGACGATCTAGTGACAGCAGCGGCGCCAGTCACAATTTTGACGTCTGGCGACGATCCGATTGTTGATCCGGGCTTTGCTGCAAACCTGTCAGTTGGCCTAAAAGTGGAGCGCCAAATCACCAAATATGGCGGGCACAACGGGTTTGTGAACGCCTTGCGCAAGACTGCGTTCTGCGACCGCTTTGCGGTAAGCCGGTTCGATCGGGCATTTGAGGTAGTTTGACAGCTAAGTGTTGGGTCGAAACCTCTTCGGTTTTTGGTGCATCGGAGAAAAGTTTTGCCAGCGAACCCATTGGCCCTTCTGTCATCGACACCGCTGGCATGCTCGCGCTTATCAACGCGCTTGCGCTAGGGCGGCCGGTCTGACGCAGGGGAATTTTTCCGTAATCTAGCGCCAACTTGCGCAATCTGGTTTAGCTGCACCAAAGCGGCAGAGCAGGAATTGCAAAATGACGGATATCACTTTGAAAACGGACTACCTGATCGCAGGCGCGGGCGCGGTTGGAATGTCGTTTGCCGACGTGATCCTAACCGAAACGGATGCAGACATCATCCTGTTCGACAGCCGGGCCAAACCGGGCGGCCATTGGAATGATGCATACCCCTTCGTAACGCTGCACCAGCCCAGCCAGTACTATGGCGTTTCCTCCAAAGAGCTGTCTTCGGGATTGCGCGATGAAGTTGGGTTGAACAAAGGTATGGCCGACCTTGCCAGCGGCGCAGAGGTAAACGCCTATTTTGACCAGGTCATGCGACAAACGTTCTTGCCAAGCGGGCGTGTGCGCTGGTTTCCCATGTGTGACTGGCTGGGTGGTACGCGGTTTCAAAACCGACTGACGGGTCAGACCTATTCCGTGGAAGCGGCCAAAACTGTTGACGCGACATTTCTGAAGACGTCGATTCCTTCCCGGCACACGCCAAATTTCACCGTATCTGGCGCCAAGTTGATCCCGCTGAACGATCTTCCGGACGTGGCCACACCACCAGACGGATACACCGTGATTGGCGGCGGCAAGACCGGGATCGACGCTTGTCTGTGGCTCTTGGAAATGGGTGTAGCGCCCAAAGATATCCGCTGGATCACGCCGCGCGACGGCTGGATGCTGGACCGAGCGAACACGCAGCCCAGCATGGACTTTTTTGAACAAACCCTCGGGTCAGTTGCAAATCAGTTCGAATCCATTGCCTACTCCACATCAATCGACGATATGTTCGATCGGCTTGAAGCCTGCGGGTATTTCGTGCGTATCGACAAAGACGTGCGGCCCAAAATGTTCCACGGCGCCACGATTTCGCAGGCAGAGCTTGCCGCCTTGCGCGAAATCAAAAACGTCGTTCGCATGGGCCGGGTCAAATCGCTGGGCGCTACTGAAATCGTGCTCGACGGTGGGACCGTTCCGACCACACCCGGAACATTGCATGTGGATTGCTCTGCCAGTGCGATCACCAATGAAGAGATCAAGCCGATCTTTGCGGATGATCTGATCACCCCGCAAATGGTGCGCAGCTATCAGCCGATCTTTTCCGCAGCTTTCATCGCTCACATAGAAGCGACGCGTGCAGATGACGCAGAAAAGAACCGCCTATGCGGGGTCGTGCCGCTGCCCAACCATGACACCGACTTTATCCGCTTCACCTCCGCCTTCATGCTGAACCAATACAATTGGTCGCAAGAGGAAGACTTACGGCAGTGGCTCTTGGAAAACCGACTGGATGGGTTTTCAAAGCTGGTCTCTCAGGTCACGCCGGAAGACACCGCCAAAAAAGCGATCCTGAAACGGATCAAGGAAGCGTCTTTCCCGGCGGGCATGAAACTGCAAGGATACGTGTCAGAGCTAAAAAAGTGCGGCATGGCATAATTGCTTGATCTGATCTGGCAGCTTCAAACCGTGTCTGAATCAATACGGCCAGGGTTACGGGGATCAGACCCAATGCCGTGAATTGGATCGCAGCCTGTTACGGTCTGATGCTCCCACAAGCCATCGCGGCATAGGGTGATTTCTGAATTATTGAACCGCTTCATTTGACTATGCCAATTTGATTTTCTTGCCCGCTTCCGGCTCTGATGCCTTCCTTTCTGGGTTGCCCGGGAAGGTCTGATTAGTCGTTTTACTGGACCGCATATCCTTGCGTTTGAGGGCGAGGCCCATTTGGAGTGGGTAGAGGGTAACTTCGAAGACTACGAAGAGGATAAGGTCCGTAGGCTAGGCCCGAACGCGCTGGAGCCGACGCGTGTGAAGTATAAGAAGTTTGCGAGGTAGGATTTTGAAATCATTAATTTTATTTTGAGCTTATGCCTGATTTTAAAAAGCACAAAATTAAAATCCGCTTTACTGGTGGAATTGCTGGTGAACATGCTTTGCCGCTTTATGACGGAACGACCTCAATTCAAGGCGTGGGCCAAGCACTGCAGATTGCCACCCATGCGTTTATGACTGTGGAAGTGGTCACTAGAGCAACCGCTTTACAAAGAGCCAGGTTCGAACTTCGGCCTGCTCGCAAAGGCAGCTTCGTTTTTGAAGTTATTGCGATAATAGAAACTTATCCAGCCATGTCTGGAATTGCGACCGCAATTGGCGCCCCGGTTTTTTATGATTTTTTGAAAACGGCATTAAAACGAGCTTCCGGCGACTCGGATGCAGATCCTGAAACAGCTCACCTCAAGAGAATTTACGAGCGCAAGGAGCCTCCTCCGTTGATGCGACCGCCCGCTGATCTGGACGATTTGGCTGAGGTTCTGGAGGGTAGTCTTCAACGCGCACATAGACCGATTGATGGTCATGAGGGCATCGAAGCGATTGAGGTTTCGACACCCAGAACTCAGTTATTGACGTTTGATAGCGAGTCGAAAGACTGGGTAAACACCCGGGATGAGGCGCTTGGTATAGAGGTCTTTACTGGCAATGTTACACGTTTCAATTCGTTATCAAGAAACGGTCGCGCATATATTGAGCAGTTAGGACGCGTTGTACCGATTAAACCCGGGCCAGAATACGACGTTCAAGGGCTTCCATGGCTTACTTGGTCGTTGCATGGCAGTAATGCAGGACTTCCAAACAAGCTGCAGGTTAGGGCAAGGAGAGTCAGCTCCGCTAATGGAAGGGTAAAGCGCCTTTTATTGGTGGACAGTATTCCTCAACCGCAAGATTAATTCTGGTGTTTTAGTCGCGCCATCGACGGGCCGCGGGGCGGCGATGCAACGATGGTTTGTGGCACTTTATGGTGAGGCCGTCAGGACTCCTTCAAAGGGAAGCGCATACCTCAATCAATCGCTGGTCCGTGGGGCGGCCCGGCGATGGCGCGGCGGCCTGCGGCCTTGATTCCGCGCTCAGAGCTTCACCTGCACCAGCTCCGCCATTGGATTGCGCCGCAAAGGTTCACCCCACCCCTCTAACCCGCTTGATCCCATCCGCCTCGTAACTCCACGCCTCCTCCCGCACCTTCGCCACCTTCTTCCCCGGCACCTGAGACGGCGGCATCCACCGATGCGCCTCATACGTATTCACCATCATATCCGGCATCCGCTCCCCTGCCCCGCCGGACCGGCCCTCGCCGACACCCACAACCGGCGCGCCGTCCTCGGGCGTTAGCAGAGGCCGCAGCAGCGCCATGGGGTGAGACCGCAGTGTCAGGCGCATGCTGACGTAGTCCTCCACCACCTCCTCGCCCTCGGTCATCTCGCGCAGGTGGACGGCGGGCTCCACGATGCCCTCGCCGTCCATATCGCCAGAAAAGAGCGGCAGGGGTTTCGGCCCGGCGATGGCCTTCGCGGCCCAGAGCGCTTCTCGCCTATTCACGCCCATGGAGGCGAAGGCGTCGGCCTCGGCCAGCACTTCCATCGTGCGGCGGCTGACACCGGCCTTGCGCCAGAGGTCCTCGACCTCTCGGTAGCCATTCCCGCGCGCGGCGGCGATCCAGACCCCCTCATCCTCGCGCATCGCCTTGATCTGGCGAAAGCCCAGCCGCAGGGCCAGCCCGCCGCGCCCGTCGGGTTCCATCGTGTTGTCCCAGGTGCTGGCGTTCACGCAGACCGGGCGCACCTCTACCCCGTGTTCGCGGGCGTCGCGCACGATCTGGGCGGGGGCGTAAAACCCCATGGGTTGGGAGTTCAAAAGCGCGCAGGCAAAGATGCCGGGGTGGTGGCATTTGAGCCAGGAGGAGGCGTAGACTAAGAGCGCAAAGCTGGCCGCGTGGGATTCCGGGAAGCCGTAGGAGCCGAAGCCCTCGATCTGGCTAAAACACCGGGCGGCAAAGTCTTCTTCGTAGCCGTTCTTCGCCATGCCCTCCATGAACAGGTCGCGGAACTCACTGACATTGCCGTGTTTTTTGAAGGTGGCGAGCGACCGACGCAGCCTGTCGGCCTGTTCCGGCGTGAAGCCCGCGCCGATGATGGCGATCTGCATCGCCTGTTCCTGAAAGAGCGGCACGCCGAGGGTTTTGCCCAAGACCTCGCCCAGCTCGTCAGAGGGGAAGGTGACCTTCTCCTCCCCCCTTCGGCGGCGAATGTAGGGGTGGACCATGTCGCCCTGGATCGGGCCGGGGCGGATGATCGCAACCTCGATCACCAGGTCGTAAAAGCAGCGCGGGCGCATTCGTGGCAGGAAGTTCATCTGCGCGCGGCTTTCCACCTGAAAAACGCCGACGCTGTCAGCCACGCAGAGCATGTCGTAGACCGCCGGATCCTCCGGCGGCAGCGTGGCGAGGGAGTAGCGCGTGCCGTGGTGACGGTCGATCAGGTCGAAGGCCTTGCGCACGCACGACAGCATCCCGAGCGCGAGCACGTCGACCTTGAGGATCCCTAATGCCTCGATATCGTCCTTGTCCCAGCAGATGACGGTGCGATCCTCCATGCTGGCGTTTTCCACCGGGACCAGCTCGTCGAGCCGGCCTTCTGTCATGATGAATCCGCCCACGTGTTGGGAGAGGTGGCGTGGGAAGCCCACGATCTGGTCAACGAGTGACAGCGTCTGGGCCAGTCGCTTGTCCGTTGGATCGAGGCCTATTTCGAGCAACTGATCCTCCGGCATACCGCCGGACGTGCCCCACCCCCAAAGCTGAGAACTGAGCGCAGAGATCGTGTCGCCCGACAGCCCCATAGCCTTGCCCACCTCGCGTATCGCGCGTTTGCCGCGATAGTGGATGACGGTGGCGCAAATCCCCGCGCGATGGCGGCCATAGCGCTCATAGATGTATTGGATGACCTCTTCGCGGCGTTCGTGTTCGAAGTCCACATCGATGTCGGGCGGCTCATCGCGGGCCTCGGACACAAAGCGTTCAAAAACCATGGTGCCGATTTCAGGGGAGACGGAGGTAACACCGAGGCAGTAGCACACCACCGAGTTCGCCGCAGACCCGCGCCCCTGGCAAAGGATGCCGCGAGACCGAGCGAAATCGACCACGTCGCTGACGGTCAGGAAGTACGGCTCATAGGCCAGTTTGGCGATAAGCGCTAGCTCGTGTTCCAGCAGCTTTTTCACCTTCTCCGGCGCGCCATCAGGGTAACGCCACTGAAGCCCCTCATAGGCTTGGCGCCGGAGCCGGTCAGTTGGCAACTCACCGACCGTAATTTCAGAGGGGTATTCGTAGCGCAGCTCGCTGAGACAAAAGGTGCAGCGGGCGGCAATCTCCCCGGCGCGGTGAACCGCCTCCTCATGTCCGGCAAAGAGGCGCAGCATCTCTGCCTCGCTGCGCATATGGCGTTCAGCATTGGTTTGAGCCTTAGCGCCAATGTCATCAATCACAAGGCTCTCCCGGATGCAGGTGAGCACGTCCGCGAGCCTGCGGCGCGAACCACGGTGCATGACCGGTGCGGCAGAGGCGACAGTTGGCAAGCTCAGACGGTCCGCAAGGTTGCTTAAGGCTGCAAAACGGGCAGGATCTTGGCCGTCATACTGAGGGGCCAGGAGAAGTGCGCAAGCCTTAGGAAAGCGGCGCGTCAAACGATCCGTATGAGACAGCCAAACGCGCGCGCCGCCCCGCATCGTTGCGCGGGTATCGAGGACCAAAAGCTGCTGCCCAGCGCCCCAATCCAGAATATCGTCCAGGTTGATATGACAGGAGCCTTTTTCCGCACGCCGCTTGCCAAGTGTCAGGATGCGGCAAAGCCGTCCCCAAGCGGCGCGATCTTGCGGCAGCACGACAACAGAGAAACCATCCTGCGTCAGCAGGCGCGCACCGGGGATGAGGCGCGGTGGATTGATGTCCAACTCTTCTTCCCGAACCCGACGCGTCATCTCCTTGAGCGTGGTATGCGCGCGTACAATCCCCGCAACAGAATTTTCATCCGTCACCGCGAAAGCTAGCATATCCAGCTCCGCTGCACGTTCAGCATATTCTTCCGCATGGCTGGCGCCAGTCAGGAAACTAAAGTTGGACGTTATGCAAAGCTCAGCAAAAGGCATATCGCAATATATTCACTTTTTGTTCTAATTTCGAGTCTGAAAGAGTACCTTTGCCGACCATAAAACCTGGGCGTTAGTACAAGCGGCAAATGAAGGAGCCTCCGGCGGGGATATTTAGGAACAAAGGAAGGTAAAAGGTCTCATAACCGTCCAGAGATCCTTTAGACGCCGGTGGTACCCACCCCACAAAACAACCCTTTTTCCTTTGTTCAAAAATATCCTGGGGGCGGCGAAGCCGGGGGCAAAGCCCCCTCGCTGGAGCGCAGCGACTGATAGACTTGCGGCGCAGCCGCGCCTTTGGACTAGAGCTGGGCCAAAATATCGCGTGCTTGGGCGCAATCCGCATGCATTTGAGTGATAAAGGCGTTCAGGCCATCAAAGGTCTCTTCCGGTCGCAAAAATTCCACCAAAGCGACGGAGATTGTCTGTTCGTAAAGGTCGCCCTCGAAATCAAGAAGATAGACCTCCAGGTTCGGAGCCGTTTGGTCATCGAACATCGGGCGTACGCCGATAGACGCCGCACCCTGGTAGCGACCTGCCTGCGGACCCGTCAACACATCCACCAGCACCGCGTAGACGCCAAAACGCGGCAGATGCAGGCCGCCAAGACCCACATTAGCTGTAGGAAAGCCGAGCTCCCGGCCACGTTTGAAACCGTGTTCCACTGCACCTTCGACCCGGTGCCAATGACCCAACATAGACGCAGCATCGCGGGGATATCCGTCCGCCAGCGCAGCGCGAATAGCGGTCGATGAAATCTCCCGCCCCTCTTGGTCAATCAAAGGCGCCTCTGTCACGCTGAAGCCAGCATCCGTACCCATGGACCGCAGCGCCCCGAGATCCCCGGCGCGGCCTTTGCCAAAGCGAAAATCACTGCCGACCACCACACGGGACACGCCCATCGCCCCGACGAGGAGCTGGCCCACAAAGTCCTCGGGCGACAGTGCGGACAACGCGCGGGTAAACGGCACCTCGTAGAGCACGTCAAGACCCAAGGTCTGCAACCGGTTGGCCCGAGCATTCGCCGACATCAAACGAAATTCCGGCGCATCCGGCTGGAAGAGGCGGCGCGGATGAGGCTCAAACGTTACGCAGCCCCAAGGTGCCTCCGGGGCGGCCTCCCGCGCCAGGTTCAAAACCGACTGATGCCCTAAATGCACGCCGTCGAAATTGCCCATGGCAACCGTCGCGCCGCGCAGGGCGCAAGGATCCGTGAATGTGCGGAAAATTTCCATGGCGCTGGCCTAGCCGCAGGGACGGCGCGCTGCAAGAGGGGCTAAATTCAAAAAGGCTAGTCGAACTTCCGACTTGGGGCCAGCACCAGTGCTTCCCCGGCCAGAACAGGTTTATCCCGGACGGTGCATTGGCAGCCCAACGTGACGCGCCGTTTGGCGTAGTCGATAGCGGTCACCGTCACTTCTGCCACAACGCGGTCACCCGGACGCACAGGGGCAAGGAATTTCAGGTCTTGCTTCATGTAAATCGTGCCGTGGCCCGGCAACTGTTCACCGATCACGGCAGAGATCAGGCCAGCGGTCAGCATGCCGTGGGCGATGCGACCCGAAAAGATCGTTTCTTGCGCGTAATCTTCATCCATGTGCACGGGATTGTGGTCCGTGGACAGTTCAGCGAACATCTCAATTTCTTTATCGCCGATGGTCTTTGACACAGACCGTTTCATGCCAATTTCCAGATCTTCGATCGGGATGGTGCCGACAGGCAGGTTATGGCCGCGATTTTGATCCAACATGGTTGATTCCGTTATGCTGCAACTGCACAATATCTGGCTATCTGCCGCCGAAAAGGCAAGCCTTTCGGGCAATAAAACACCGAATATTCCAAAGCGGTTGTAACTTTATTACCTTGGTGTCGCTTTAGCGGGCCAATTTTCAGCAATTTTAGCGCAAGTGCCCGATGGTGAAGGTCGGCGACATTTTGTGCGCTTGCAGAAAATCTTCCAACTTATCGGCCTCGGGCGACCGGTCTGTGGCCGTTTCAGCCGCGGCCAGCCCACCGGAGATAAAGAGACTGTCGATCCCTTCTCCCATAGCACCTGGCACATCGGTCAGGATCCCGTCGCCGACACCCACGATCCGGGCATCCGGTATCACGCGACCAGCCGCTTCGGTCAGGCGCTGACGGGCCAGATCATAGATCGGCGGATGAGGTTTGCCAAAATAGAGCGCCTCACCGCCACGTTCGGAATAGGCTTTAGCTAGAGCGCCGGCGCAGTAGAGCCGTTTGAGGCCGAAATCGACTACAATATCGGGATTGGCGCAGATCATCGGCAAACCGCGATTCTTTGCGTCCAGCAGCAGAGCGGCATAGTCGTCCGGCGTTTCGGTCTGATCGTCAAAGAGGCCCGTGCAGACAACGCTTTCCGCCTGGTCCAGCGCGACCCGTTCGATGTTTTCGATCCCCGGGATGTCCGGATCGGCAGCAAAAAAGGCCTCATCTTTATCAGGTCCCAGGTGATAGACTTTCCGCCCATAAGTACCGGAAGCCACGGCCGCTTTGGCGCTGTCGCCACTGGTGGCAACTGCCTGCCAGATGTCGGTCGGCACGCCCAACTTGCCCAGGTGTTGTTTTACCGCCTGTTGCGGACGCGGCGCATTGGTCAGCAAAACCACGTAGCCGCCTTTTTCCACAAACGCGCGCAAGGCCGCGACAGCGGCGGGAAACGGTTCCCGACCGTTGTGAAGGCAGCCCCAAAGATCCACAAACGCGGCCTCATAACGGTCAGACACTTCTGCGAAACAGTCGATGATGGGGTGCATTGCGGCCTCCGGCAAACTTCTTTGCCGCGCACTATCGCTGCGGGGCAGCAAAACGCAAGGGGAGGTGCGCGCAGCGACCCGATGGACGGTCCACCGGGTCAACTGCGCATAAGTGAGCTGGCCTCACCGCCCCCAGGCGAGACTGGCGCACGCAAACGCGCCGCCCAACAGGGGCGACGCGCATTCAGATTATTTTTTCAGCATTTCCGCTTCGTGCGCTTTCAGCGTCAGGCGCGCGGCGGAGTAAGCTTCGCGAGCCGACTTGCCTACCAGTTCCGGGAAGAGCTGGAAGATTTCGTCCCGCTGCTCTTTGCCGATACCTGCCATAGCCTGGTCACCTGGCTGGAAGCTTTCGGTCCATGCGCCGTCTGACAGAACCACTTCGTGGTGGTCAAACATCATGTGCATGTAGGTGGCTTGGCTTGCCTCTACCCGGACGATCCCTTTGGACGGGTCGATCAGGTGTTTGGCAGCCACCAGAACCTCTGGCTCGTTGAACATCAGGCCAACATCGGCGTTGTGGACCAGCACGCGGTGTTGTGGGCTGACCAGCATGTCGCGTTCCGGCAGACCGTTGCCCAGCGCACCTTGCTGGATCAGGATTGGCTGCAGATGTGGGTTCGATTGCAGCTGCATACCGGACAGCGGCTTCGAGCCAATCCAACGAACCTCTTGCGCACCGTTGTCGCGGGTGATGACCCGATCGCCGAC
This sequence comes from Pseudomonadota bacterium, assembly GCA_039030095.1. Taxonomy (GTDB): domain Bacteria; phylum Pseudomonadota; class Alphaproteobacteria; order Rhodobacterales; family Rhodobacteraceae; genus Amylibacter. The sequence continues at coordinate 73,208 of JBCCET010000004.1, forward strand.
TTGCAGATCCTCGACCTTACGCTCCCCTTGCATGGTCGCGATCATCGTACCCGGTGTGAAACACGGGATCAGGTTCTCGATCTCGGTGTAGGTCATGGTCCCGATGACGTTGTCGTCGTCATCCAGGAATTCGATCGTACCCGAGGTGGAGTCGCCGTCCGCGTCCACGGTTTCGTTGACTTTGCGGAAACGTCCTACGCCAGTGAGGTCAAGCGTGTCGTTGTCGATACCATCAGTACCGCCGTCCACACTGTCGCCATCTGCATATTCTACAGAAGACCCGGTGTAGTCGAAGGTATCCGCATCGGCGCCGCCGAAGTACTCGTCCGCACCATGATCGTCGACAAAGGTGTCGGCCCCAGCGTCGCCGTGCAAGACGTCATCGTCGATGCCGCCGGTGATGCTGTCATCGTCAGCCCCGCCGAAGATCGTGTCGCTGTCGTCTTTGCCGTCGATGACATCGTTGCCAGCACCACCAAAGATGGTGTCGTCGCCGTTGTCAGGCCGCAGGTCGCCCTCATCGTCTTTGATGTTGAGCACGTCGAAGGCATCTTCCAGACCACCGTAGATGGTGTCATCGCCGTCGCCACCTTCGATTTCGTCGTTACCTTCGCCACCGATGATGGTGTCGTTGCCGGTTCCGCCGTCGATCGTGTCGTCGTCGAAGCCCGCGTCGATCACGTCGTCGCCTTGACCACCTTCGATGCTGTCGTCGTCATCGCCGGTTGTGATCGTGTCATTACCGCCGCCGCCGTAGACCGTATCAAGATCGTTGGTCGGATCATCGTCAGCCACATAGAGCCCTGGGTAATCCTGGTCCGGCTTGCCGGTAGGATCATTCGGGTTCAGCGAGATTGGGCCGGATGTATCAATTACATCGTTGCCATCACCGCCGTCAGCGGTGTCAGATCCGTCACCGCCATAGATGGTGTCGTCGCCGTTTTCGCCGCGCAGCAGGTCATCGCCTAGGCCCCCGACCAGCGTGTCTGCAGCGATGTCGCCGTTCAGCGAGTCATTGCCTTCGCCGCCGTCAAGGTAATCGCCGCCGCGGTTACCGCTGAGCGTGTCGTTGCCCGCGCCACCGAAGAGGCTGTCGTTGCCTTCGCCACCGAACAAGCGGTCGTCGTCGGCACCGCCGAAGAGCGTGTCATCGCCATCACCGCCACCCATGGTGTCGTTGCCAGCATCGCCGTGAAGCGTGTCGTCACCATCATTGCCCATGATGTTGTCGTTGCCTTCGCCGCCGAACACTTCGTCGTTGCCAAGACCCGCGTTTACGCTGTCGTTGCCGTCGCCAGCTTTGATGCAGTCGTCGTCGCCATCGGCGCCGTCAATGGTGTCGCCTTGGGCGTCCACAAAGCCGATGCCCATAACGTCGTTGCCGGCCGTACCGTCAACGCACCCGTCAGGCAGAACGCGATCACCTTTGATCTCCTCAATTTCCGAGAATTCCATGGTGCCGAGGATGTTGCCGTCCGCGTCCAGGAAGTTGATCGTGCCGGAGGTAGAGTCACCGTCTGGGTCAACCGTCTCGTTTACGACAGAGAACGGACCCGCGCCGGTCAGGTCGAGGATGTCATAGTCGTCACCCTCCGTGCCGCCGTCAACAACGTCCCCGAAGGTACCGCCATTAATCACGTCGCGGTCTTTGCCACCAAAGATGGTGTCAGCGCCGTCACCGCCGGTCAGCATGTCGTTGCCGTCGCCACCTGTCAGGGTGTCGTCGTCACCTTCGCCGAACAGCATGTCGTTACCAGCACCACCGTCGAGCACGTCATTGCCGTCCTGGCCATGCATCCAGTCGTTGCCTTCGCCACCGAATGCGGTGTCGTTGCCAGCGCCCATCCAGACTTCGTCGTTGCCGTCGCCGCCTTCTGCGTAATCTTCACCAGCACCGCCGATAAGGAAGTCACGCTCGGCACCACCAAACATGGAGTCGTTGCCGCCGCCGCCGTACAACCGGTCAGCACCGTCTTCGCCGTAAAGCGTGTCGTTGCCGTTGTTGCCGTTCAGCGTGTCGTTGCCGTTGCCGCCGAAGACTTCGTCGTTGCCTTGGCCTGCATCGACACTGTCATTGCCGTCACCGGCTTTGATGCAATCATCGTCCCCGTCAGCGCCATCGATTGTGTCACCCTGCAAATCCACAAAGCCAACGCCCATAACGTCGTTGCCGTCCGTGCCGTCAACGCAGCCGTCAGGTTCAACGCGATCACCTTTGATTTCTTCAATCTCGGTGAAGGTCATGGAACCGGTGACGTTGCTATCCGCATCAAGGAATTCGATGGTGCCCGATGTGCTGTCGCCGTCTGGATCAACGGTTTCGTTGACCACCCGGAACGGGCCAGCACCGGTCAGGTCGAGGATGTCGTAGTCGTCGCCACCTGTTCCGCCATCAACCACGTCGCCGTCGTTGCCGCCGATTATCGTGTCGCGGTCATCGCCGCCCACAACCATGTCTTTGCCTGCGCCGCCGATCAGAGTGTCGTCGCCAGCGCCGCCTTTGACCCGGTCGTCGCCGTCGCCGCCGTCAACATAGTCATTGCCCGCGTCGCCGTGCAGCCAGTCATAGCTGTCGCCACCCAGAACGGTGTCGTTGCCTTCACCACCCCAGATCTCATCATGGCCGCCGCGTCCTTCAAGAACGTCGTCGCCATCTTGGCCGCGGATAACATCGATGCTTTCACCGCCGATGACAGTGTCGTTGCCATCGCCCGCGTTGATGTCGTTGCGGCCGGTTGTGCCTTCGCCCGTGATGGTGTCGTTGCCATCCCCACCAAAGACGCTATCGCGACCGTTGCCGACGCTGATCGTGTCGTTGCCGTCACCACCTTCAAGCCGGTCATTGCCTTCGCCGCCGAATACTTCGTCGTCGCCGAGCCCCGCGTTCACGCTGTCGTTGCCGTCACCTGCTTTGATGCAGTCGTCGTCGCCGTCAGCGCCGTCGATTGTGTCACCCTGCGCATCAACAAAGCCGATGCCCATGGTGTCATTGCCGTCGGTGCCGTCAACGCAGCCATCTGGTTCAACGCGATCGCCTTTGATCTCTTCAATCTCGGTGAAAGTCATGGAACCGGTAACGTTGAAGCTAGCGTCGAGGAACTCAATGGTGCCCGACGTGCTGTCGCCGTCCGGATCCACGGTTTCGTTGACCACCCGGAAGGTGCCCGCGCCAGTTAGGTCCAGGATGTCGTAATCGTCGCCGTCTGTGCCGCCGTCGACCGCATCACCGTCATTACCGCCGATGATCGTATCACGGTCAGCGCCGCCAAACACTGTGTCAGCGCCCGCACCTGCGTCGATGGTGTCATTGCCGTCGCCGCCTTCGATGTAATCGTCGCCAGCTGCGCCGTTGTCATCTTTGTAAAGCTTGTCGCCGTCGATGACGTCGTTGCCAGTGCCGCCGAAGATGGAGTCGTCGTCGGACCCACCAGACAGTGTGTCGTTACCTTCATCGCCGTGCACAATGTCTTTGCCGTGACCGCCGTAAGAGCTGTCGTCGCCAAGACCGCCAAACACGGTGTCGTTGTCGGCAGACGCCCAAAGGTTGTCGTTGCCTTCGCCGCCAAAGAGTGTGTCGTCGCCCCAGGAAGCTTCGACCATGTCGTCGCCAGTGCCGCCGAAGAAGGTGTCGTTGCCAGCATCCGCGCCGCCGAGGTTGTCGTTGCCCTCGCCGCCGTAGATTTCGTCGTTGCCCTGGTTGCCGAAGATGCGGTCGTCGCCCTCTTCGCCGTAAAGTTCGTCGTCACCCAAGCCGCCATCGATGCTGTCACCGGTGTCAACGCCAGGATGACCGGTTTCAATCACATCGTAGTAAACGTCAGAAAACCAGATGCCCGAGTTGTGGTCGCCTTCAGAGTGGTGGATTGTGATCTTGGCAATTGGTCCAGCAATCTCGACCAGGGCAGAGAAGTTAGGATCGTTCTCCGGGCCGTATTGGTTTTGAGCGCTGTCTGCGGTTTTGAAGCCACCAGCTACAGCTTGTAGTTTCCCGCCGAGCGAGAATGTCACAGGCACTTGGTTACCAGCTGCGTCATAAGCTTTGATGATGACGTTGGCTGAACCGTCGGCGTCGTTCACACGGAAATCGAGGTTGTTGACCTCTTTGTCGAATGTCATCTCGTAAGATGTGGAACCGTTGTGCACATCGCTCAGATCAGACAGGAAACCGCTGTCGTCATCGATGGTCTCTGTACCGTCGTCGATGCCTGTAACCAGTTGATCACTGTCAGAAAATTCGTGGTCGATCTTGTTGCTGGATTCGGAAGTTACCTTGAAGTTGACGTTAACCTTGCCAGTGTCCTGGGTGACGTTTTCAACCTTGTCACCGTCGTCAATTCCGCCGCTGCCGTTCGGATCAGGCAGTTTGTCCCATTCAAAGCTTTCACGGGTTGTGGTGGTGCCACCGGCACCCGGTTCCAGCCCGCCGTAGACGACGTCATCGCCGTCGCCGCCTTTGATAGTGTCGCTATCTGCACCGCCGTAAACGGTGTCATCGCCGTCGCCAGCGTGGATGTTGTCGTCACCCTTGTAGCCTTTGATGACGTCATCGTCGCCATCAGCGCCATCAATGGTGTCATTGTCTGCGTCAACAAAGCCAACACCCATGGTGTCATTGCCATCGGTGCCGTCAACGCAGTCATCATCGTCTGCTGCATGGCCAAGGTCGTAGATCTGCACATCGTCGATCTGACCATCGAAAAATTCGTTCAAGTGATTTGCGGTGTTGTCGTCGCTTACCTTTTGGGACGCGCCAATTGTCCATGGCTCGTTGAAGTTGGGACCCATGTCGATGGTCAGCGGCTCTGCGATATCTTCGTCGTAAACGTGACCGGTGGTGTTGTTCACCACGTAAAAGCGACCATCCACACCATCTTCGTCCCAGATGTAGGTGACCGATACGTCATCACCAGGGCTGAAGAAATGTTTCGGCGTTTCAAAGTGGAAACTTTGATTATCGGTTTGGTGACGAACGGTGACCTCACCGTGTTTTGTCACTTGGATTGTCAGGTGCCCGCCATCATCGTAGTTGCTTGAATCCCGCGAAATCAGAGTGTCCGGGGAGCTTCCAACGTGGTGGTCTTGAGAGAAGTCGAGGCTGAGCGCGCCTTTGCCAATCTGGAAGTTGTCATCCGCTGCAATCAGAACCGCGTCGTTTTCACCGTCAAGGTCCAGCTCGTTTGTCGCGTTCAGCGTGTTGGCAGATCCGATGTTCGTGCCTGTCTGCGCTACGCCGTCGTTGGCGGTCGCAGTGTCTTGGAACGTCCGGTCGGCAATTGGGTGCTGACCTTGGTTGTTGTCGTTAAACAGATACTGGGCAATGAGATTGTTCTGATCCAGGATCGGGGCTGGGTTAGCCATGATGATCTCCACTCGTTAACATGCCGGTGACGCCCGGCAAGGCGCACGCGGGAAAGCTGATGATGCGGGTACGAAAGATGCGAGCAAGCAAGACGACCCTCACCCTAGGTCCACCACGGCGCGTTCAAAAACAAGCATTTTCTGCAAATTTCCGCCGAATTAACGCTGTTTTTGAACAATTTCGCCAAAAAATTCCTTTTTTGCAGAAACACTCAACCACAGGGTTCGGCTTTGTTTCGGCAACGAACACAATGCCACGATTTTGCCATCATTCGAAAGGCGAGCTTTTCTGTTCTTTTGGTCAGATTCGACGCCGATTTTGCAATCGATGTTATTCTGCGGCCCGCGAAACAGGTGACTTTTCGGGCAAATTCAGCCGAAAAACCGCGCCTTCTGCGCCGCCGACATAGCGCAAACTTCCACCTAGATTGCGCATGATTTCGCGGCTGATCGGCAAGCCGAGCCCGGCAGATCCCGCGTCCTGTTGACTGGCCAAACGGGAGAATTTTTCAAAGATCAGATCCACTTCCTCAGCCTGGATTCCGCTGCCGTTGTCTGCCACGTCCAACTCCACTTCCCCGTCCGCGCTTCGGACAGAAATATTTATCTCTGGGCGTTCAGCACCACCATGTTTCAGCGCGTTCGCGATCAGGTTGATCAGCACCTGCGCCAGGCGGTCCGCGTCTGTGATTAAAGAGATGTCTTCAGCTGACTTGTCACGTTTGATGACCGCGCCACGCTCGTCGGCCAGGGCTTTGGTCGTTGAAACGGCCCTATCCACCACGTCTTTTAAGCGCGTGGCGCGCAGATCCAGCTGAACACGCCCGTTTTCCATAAAGCTGAGGTCCAGAATATCATCGAGCAATCGCGTCAGGCGGATGCTCTCATCATGAATAACCCCGGCGAAATGATTGAGTTGCGCGGACTCCAACTGCTTGCCGTCCCGCAGGATCTCAGCAAACGCACGGATGGATGTCATGGGCGTGCGCAACTCATGGCTCACCTGACTTAGAAAACTGTCCTTTTGCGCGCTCAGCACGGTCAGTTTGGCGTTTGCAGCGCGCAGTTCTTCGGCAGTGTTGGCCAGTTCCTGGGACTGGGTTTCCAGCCGGCTGGAATATTCCATGATCTGTGCGGTTTCGTCCGCCACCGCGATCATGTCTTCGAAACTAACGTGTGCGCCGCCAGTGGCCTGCGCCATCATCGCGTGGGCGGTGGCCGCGCCCACAGTACCGGCAAGCCGCCGTTCAAGCAGTTGCAAAAATTCGTCTGTAGGTTCCGGCAGACCCAGACGTCCTTGATCAGCGGCGGTTTGGTTGAACAGCGCCACGCCTTCATCGCGGCCCAGAATGCGTTGCGCCAGCACCATCAAGTCATCAACCGGCGTGTCGCGCCGCAGACCGGGGCGCGCGGAAATGCGCCCGAAGACGTTCAGGAATTGCGCCGATTGAAAACGCTCCATGGGGCTGGGGATCGTGAACAGAGAGACCACAACAAACACAGCTGCATTCAGTCCGATGGACCAGAACACCGCGTGGACCAACGGGTCGCCTATGCCTAGGCCAAGCAGATCCTGCGGGCGAAGAGATGCAAAGCCAAACGGTCCGTTTTCAATAACCCAGGATGACAAAACAAACGCACCGTCAAAGCTGGGCAAAAACAGGGTGTAAGCCCAAACCGTGAAGCCCGTAACAATGCCAGCAATCGCTGCACGTCGCGATGCGGACCGCCAGAACAGCCCCCCCAGTAGCGCGGGTAAAACCTGAGCCACCCCCAAAAAGGCGATCAAACCGATCGACGCCAGCGCAGTGACGCCGCCGGTTACCACGTAATAGAGATAACCCAGCGCCAAAACACCTGCGATGCTGACGCGGCGCGACCGCAACAGGACCTGGCGCACGTCGTCGCTGGCGGGATTGCGGGCCGCACTTGCCCGCAGCCAAAGCGGTAGAACGATGTGGTTGGAAACCATGGTGGACAGGGCAATCGCGGCCACAATGACCATGGACGTCGCCGACGAAAAGCCGCCCAAAAACGCCAGCGCGGCCAATCCCTCGCTCCCTTGGCTGAGCGGGACCGTCAACACAAACAGGTCGGGGTTAGCACCCTCTGGCAACAGCGCCTGGCCCGCGATGGCAATGGGCAGCACAAAGAGGCTCATCAGGAACAGGTACGCCGGAAAGGCCCAACTGGCGGTGGCCAGATGCCGCTCATCACTGTTTTCCACCACAATCACATGGAACATGCGGGGCAGGCAGATAATGGCCGTGGCCGACAGGAACGTCAGCGTGACCCAACGGCTGTCAAACACATCCGCGGCCGCAATCAGCGACGGGTCCGCCTGGGCAAAGATATCTGCCGGGCCATTGAACACACCCCAGACCACAAACACGCCGACGGCCAACAAGGCCAATAGTTTAACGACCGCCTCCACCGCGATGGCCATGACCACCCCACTGTGCCGTTCGTTTGAATCCAGCGTGCGGGTGCCAAAGATGATCGTGAAAGTGGCCAAGCCAACCGCAACCCAGAGCGCGGTATCCGCTCGTGCGCCAGCGCCAGAGAACGCGTCGAAGCTGAGTGTCAGCGATTGCAGTTGCAGCGCAATGTAGGGCGTGGTGCCAACCACAGCGAGCCCGGTCACCATCACCGCCAGCACGTTGGATTGTCCGTAACGACTTGAAATCAAATCGGCAATTGAGGTGATGCGAAACGTACGCCCGATCCGAACCAGTTTGCGCAGGACCCACCACCAGCCGATGAAAACCAGCGTTGGGCCAAGATAGATTGTAATGAACTCCAGTCCGTTTCGGGCAGCAGATCCGACTGCGCCATAAAAAGTCCACGCCGTGCAAT
>JBCCET010000005.1:0-81145 GCA_039030095.1 Pseudomonadota bacterium
GTCTCGATTCTACGGCGCTCAGACAGTGATAGTTGCGTGTAAACGGCTCCCATGCGATATTCTCCTATTAGATAACCTATTGTTTTCTAATAGGAGTCGCGCTTCAAAGTAGCGCGCACCGCGGTCATCGGCGTGAACGCAGAACACTTTGCTGCCAAAGGCTTTGGACCGGTCCTGGAGCGGCTGGAAGCTTCGGGGCGCATAAGGGATGTTGTGCGAGAGCGTGCGGCTTATTACGAGGGCAACGCGACCGATCACGCTGGCGATGAGGCTCAAATATTAGTCTTTCGAGTGAATTAGGGTCTTTAGCCGCGCGACGACCTCATCCGCCCTGGGCTACATTGCCGCCTGTAAAAAACAACCAACCAAGACCGCTGGCAAAGACCGCAAATCCAGCGATGGAATGCAGCGCCATGGTCTGCATAAACCCACGATCCTGCAAGTAAGCCCATGAAAACACAAAGCTTCCCACAAACGTCAGCAGCAGCACAGCCCAGTGCCAATACATCAGATGCCCAAGCGAAAACAAAACCGCGTTAACCCAGATCGCACTCTGCCCGGGGAAAAGCGGGCCATATCGGCGGTAGAAGAGCGGGCGATAGACGATCTCTTGCGGCAGGACCAAAAGAGGTGGGTAGAACAGCGCAATAATCAATAGGATCTGAGGCTGTGTTTGGATCAGAAACCAAAACCGATCAGGCAGGATCAACCAGCAAAGCACTGACGCCGCGGCAAAAGTCAGAACCCCAAAGGCAATAACCGGAAAAACGCGGATAGGTCCCAGAAGTTCGCGCCATGAGAATCCGGGCGTGAAATGAAGCAAGGCCAGCCCGGCCACCCCTGCGACGGTAAGGACCGGGTACATGGCCGACGGTTCCAAAAACACGGCCAAAACCACCGGCACGCCCACAAACAGAACGAAACATTCAACCGCTAGCAGGATCTTACTGGGCACGGGATCAGCAGCCAGCGTCATAGCGGGCTGGTTCCCATCTTTTCCATCACGGTTTGACCAAAACGCTCAACCAGCGGCGGGATCAAACGCGCGGTTTCTGCATGTATCCCGTCATACAGCTTTTTGGCCGGATCTCGGGCCAGAAAATCGATGTAGGCTTCCAGTTCTTCGTTGGACAAGGCCCGGTAGGTATAGATGTTCGACCGGATCGCATTGGTGCGGAGTGATTTGCGCATCTCTGGCGCCTGAGCCTGCAGCATTTCAAGGATCTGAGATTCGGTTGTCTGGGCAGGCAATTGCCCGGTCGAAGACAACCCCATCGCCATCGCATAGGAGATGTTCATCGCGTATGCGAGCGATTCCTCTTCTGTGGACAGTACCCGGATCATCCGGTCGATCAGCGCCATCCTTTCCGGATCATCAGACAAAGTGTCTGCCACCAACGCATCGCCAATGACCGCCTTGTCCGCTTCGCCTTCGGAACTGTGACCGATGTTTTCCAACTCTGTCGCGCGGGCGCCGAGACCGGTTTGGAAGTAATCCATCAGCTCTTGCCATTCGGCGTCAGAAAATTGCGGCGCCAGGGCGATAGCGTGGGCTTCAAACAGCTTTCCCGGTGGGAAAACATCCGCAGCAGTGCGCTGCCAGATATCGTCGAATTCCGGTGTACGACCGCCTATTCCTTCATTGGCGCGGGCAAAGGACGGGCCGACAGCCTCCATTGCCACATCAAAGCCCATCAGGCGCAACAAATCGCGCATTTTTTGGACCTCTACAGCCTGGGATGGGAGGGCTATGAGCAGAAGAGAAGACAGTAAAAAAGCGCGCGGCATGGCAACCTCTAAGTTTGTCCACCAAGGATGGCGCTCGCGAGACAAAAGGCAACCGTCGTTGCGATCATTCGCAGGTCAGGAGGCCGGACGCAGGCCGGTTTCCACCAAAAGCCCCCGCCGCTTAGCCTCATAATAGTATCCGCGCGCATACCAGCCCACGGCCGTCGCCTCATCCCCGTCAGAAACCATCCACGCACCTCGTAGGTACTTGACCGCGTATTTCAGGTTGGTTTCCGCGTCGAGCAGGTCGTTTGGCTTGCCACGAAATCCCATGGTGCGGGCCGTTTGCGGCAGGATCTGCATTAGACCATAGTAAGGCCCGTTGCGCGCAGCGGGTCGATGGGTGCTTTCCCGAATAACCACCCGTTGGACTAACGTCACCGGCACCTCATAGAAATTTGCGTATTTCAAGATCAGGGCGCGCAGTTCCGGCGTCTCATTCGGATAAAGCGGGGTATCGAGTTGCGCCTGAGGTTCGTCTGCCCCGCCACAAGCAGGCAGGGCCAACAAACCCAACAATGTTGCGCGTCGTGTGAACATGGTCCGCTCTGCCCCTTTTTGTTTGGCCCTTTTGATCCGGTTTAACACCCTAAGTCGCCTGCCGATAGCGGGTCACAATTTTATGCGCAAAAGACCGCCTTAGACCGTGGTGCGCAGCCCTTCGCGGTCCGGCCGGTCAAGGTGCGGGGTCGCGGCGTATTGCGACAGGAACAACTCACCGGCTGCGACCTCGTATTTCGATATCGAGGTGTGCGTTACTGCCAAAAACAACTTGGAATTGCGCATCGGGTCCAGGTCCAGAGACAACCCGGCCAGAGTCGCAATGACCCCGGTGGACGACACCAAAAGCACCCGCCCATCCCGCCCCGCGGCATCCTGCAAGGCAGCCATGATACGGTCGCAAAAGTCGGCGTAAGTTTCTAACCCGGCGGCCATGTCCCCTGCCCGCCATGCCCGCAATAGTTGCGGCAGAAAAGTCGCAAATGTGGGTCCGTCAAATGGCTGCGCAAGCCCATGATGGTCGGTCATATGTTTGGCCATTCCAAAGTAGTCCAACTCATTGAGCCGCGCGTCTTCTTCCATTGGCACACCATCGAGCGCAAGCGAGGCTGCCGTCTCTTTTTGTCGCCGTAGTCCGCCGTGGATGATCAGGTCGGGCATCAGCGTGTTGCGAAGATGCTCGCCCAGCCATCCAGCCTGTTGATGTCCCAGATCAGACAGCCGGTCATAGCTTGCCTCATCCGTCGCCCCTGTTTGCGCCTGCCCGTGACGCACAATCCTGATCTCGCTCAACGCAATGCCCCTTGTTTTGTTGGCCAAGGAAATAAAGTGTTTTGGGCTGCGGGGAAACCAGCTTCTGTCCGCCTAGGCGCACACTCGAAGCCTCTTCATGTAGGCCGCGCGATCCCACAGGTGAACCCAGCGAAGGTCCATCTTGATACCAATTACTCCGCCGCCAAAAAGCCACCTGTCTGGCGATCCCAAAGGCGCGCATATGTCCCCCGCCGGGCAATCAGTTCTGCGTGCGTGCCCTGTTCCACAATCCTGCCGTTGTCCATCACCACAATCCGGTCCATCCGCGCAATGGTGCTGAGCCGGTGCGCGATAGCCAGCACGGTTTTACCCTCCATCACCCGGTCGAGTGCCTCCTGGATTTGCGCTTCAACATCTGAATCAAGCGCAGACGTGGCCTCATCCAACACCAGGACCGGCGCGTCCTTCAGGATCGCACGGGCAAGGGCAATACGCTGGCGTTGTCCGCCGGACAGCTTCACGCCCCGTTCCCCCAAGTGCGCGTCGTACCCGGCGCGGCCTTTGTGGTCTTCCAAACCGGCTATGAAATCGTTGGCCTCCGCATTTTTGGCGGCCAATTCAACTTCGTCATCGGTGGCGTCCTGGCGACCGTAGCGAATGTTGTCGCGCGCGGACCGATTGAACATTGCGGTATCTTGCGTGACCATTCCAATCTGGCGTCGCAAGCTTTCCTGGGTGACGTCCCGCACATCGACGCGGCCGATGCGCACAGCACCCTCTTCCACATCGTGCAGGCGCAAAAGCGTTGCGACCAGTGTGGATTTACCAGCACCTGACGGCCCCACGATGCCAATGCGTTCGCCAGCTTTGATCGACAAGCAGATGTCCTGAATGCCGCCATCTTGGCGTCCGTAGGCATAGGTAACCCGGTCGAATTCGATGCTGCTCGCCTGCGTGAGTTGCCCAGCGCCGGGACGATCTTCCAAGGCGTAGGGTGGTGTGAGGGTATTCATTCCATCCTCAACCTCACCCACGTTGGCGTAGATCGCCATGAAGGTGAAACTGACCCACCCGGTCATCTGTGCAATACGGATCGCGATGGTACCAGCCGCCGCCACGTCGCCCGGCGTTGCCGCACCCCGGGACCAGAGCCAAAGCGTTGCACCGATCATGATCACCGGCAAAATGCCCGCCAACATCATCAGGGCAAACCGGAAAGCCGCGGAGAGCACACCGAAATGGATTGCCGTATCACGGAAACGGCTGATGGCACCGATGGCCGCCCTGTCTTCGTGCGCCGCATGGGCAAAGAGTTTCACCGTTTTGATATTGGTGATCGTGTCGACAACCTGGCCTGTAACCATAGCACGCGCGGCGGCACGGTCTTTGGACCGCAATCGGATTTGCGGCATAAACCAACGGATCAGCAACAGGTAGCCAGCCAGCCAAACTCCAAGGCCTACAGCCATCCAGCCGTTTATCGACGTCAGCAGTAAAACCGACCCGACGATGGAGGCGAGCGCGAAGAAGACAACGTTGATCACCTCAACCGCCACATCGGTCATGGCGCGGGCGGTCTGCATCTGCTTTTGCGCAATGCGGCCTGCAAAATCGTCATCAAAAAAGCTCGTGGGTTGGCCAAGCGTCCAGCGATGCAGACGGGTCAGAACAAGCGGGTTCACGTTAGGCGCAACCAAGATAGAGTTTGTGGCCGATGACGCGCCAAAGGCCAGTGGTCGCATGACCAGGAAAAACAAGGCGGCGCCCGCAATAAGCAAGGTGTTTTCGGACCAGAACGCTGCGGCAGTACTGACCAAGGCGGCGTCGATGACAGCACCCAGTATGATCGCCGTCAGGACCTCCAGGGCACCCACACCTGCCGAAAGAACCGCTGCAAAGCTTAGCCAGCCTTTTGCACCGGACAACCCCCAAGCAAAAAAGGCGCCCAGACGGCGAGGCGGCGGCCCTTCGGCTGCTGCGAACGCGTCGATCAGATCTGCTATGCGGTTCATCATAAGCCGCCACCCTTGGCGACATTCTTACGTGAAAGGAAATGCTCGCAGCCAGGTGGCACCGAAATCTTCGAAAGATTTCGGCCCAAATTCTTTGCAAGAATTTGGCTCCACGCCAGCGTCATTCTGCAGCCTCTTCGGTTTGGATCAGACCACCCGCCTGACGGTCCCAAAAACCTGCGTAAAGCCCTTTTTGCGCCAATAGCTGATCGTGAGTACCCTCTTCGGCAATTCGGCCGTCGTCGAGCACGATGATCCGGTCCAGTCTGGCAATGGTGCTTAACCGGTGCGCAATTGCGATCACGGTTTTGCCTTCCATTACACCGTAAAGAGCCTCTTGGATCACAGCCTCACTGTCACTGTCGAGCGCGCTTGTCGCCTCATCCAAAACCAGGATCGGCGCGTCCTTCAGGATCACGCGCGCAAGTGCGATCCGCTGACGCTGCCCGCCTGACAATTTCACCCCTCGTTCCCCTACATAAGCCGCCATCCCCTGGCGACCTTTCGGGTCTTCGAGCGTCGGGATGAAATCTGCCGCATCTGCGCGCTTCACCGCGGCGCGCACCTGCTCCTCAGTTGCGTCTGGGCGGCCCAAAAGGATGTTGTCGCGCACGGAACGGTGCATCAGCCCCGGCTCCTGTGTCACCATTCCAATCGATGCACGCAGGCTTTCCTGCTGCACATCGCTGATCGGCTGGCCGTCGATTTCAATCACACCTTTTTCAACGTCCATAAACCGCAAAAGCAGATTCACCAGCGTGGTTTTGCCCGCACCAGATCTGCCCACCAACCCGACTTTTTCACCCGGTTTGATAGTCAGACTAATACCGTTCAGTCCGCCTTGCGCCTTGCCGTAGTGATGGGTCACATCGCGAAACGCGATCTCTCCAGCGCTGACGTCCAAAGCCTGCGCTTCAGCTTCATCAGTCACGGAATGAGGCACCGAAACGCTTTCCAAGCTTTCTTTGATCCGCCCGGCGTTTTCAAACATCATCGTGGATACCCACATGATCCACCCGGTCATCGCCGACAAACGCAACGCCAGCGCGGTCACCACGCTGATCTCGCCCACGCTCACCGCGCCACGGGCCCAAAAGACCACGGACAAGCCAACCGTGCCCACAATCAGAACACCAGTCATCAGGCCGAGGTCAAAGCGGATCCGTGCCCACAACCGCAGGAAAACCAACAGCTTTTCACGATCTTCCGCCAGCGCCTCCAGGGCGAAGTCTTTTTCACGGGCATCACCCGCGAACAGTTTGACGGTCTCGATGTTGGTATAAGCATCAACCACACGGGCCGTGACCATGGACCGCGTCTGGCTCATCGCCTCTGACGCCACGGCGATGCGCCGGCCCATCCACAGGATGTACCAGACAAAACCCCCAAGCCACACCACCATGGGCAGCGCCAGCACAGCGGTAATGCCACCCATCACCACTAAAGCAGTGATGAAATAGACCGACACGAACCAAATCGCCTCAAAAAACGTGAAAACGTTGTCGTCCACTGCACGGCCAAGCTGCATAACGCGGTTCGACAAGCGCCCGGCGAAGTCGTCTTGAAAGAAACCCTTTGACTGTCCCAGCATATGTTGGTGCGCGCGCCACTGAACTTGGTGGTTCAGCGCCCCCGACAACGATTGGTGCTGCAAAAGTGCTGTCAGAAAAAATACAAATGGCCGGATCACCAGGATCAAGGCGATAACCGCCGTCAACTCCAATCCATACCGTAGCCATAAGTCTTGCGCCTGGGTCGTGTTCACCACGTCGATAACGCGCCCACCGTAGGAAATCAGCCAGGCCTCCAACACGGCAACGGCCAAGCCACCAAAGCAGAGCCACGGCACAATCTGCCGGAACGGGCGCATCTGGTCCATTATATAGGGCCAAAGCGTTGCCGGAGGCGTAGTGCCCTTGTGGGCAGCAAAGGGATTCACGAAAGATTCAAAGTAGCGGTACATGGATATTCTCACGAATGCAGGTCTTAAACGGCACCGCGTTTGCTGAATTTTGAAGATGGGGCGAAAGCGCCCAATGACAAATAGAGTTGCAAACGAGGTGGAGGGCAAAAGCAGGCAACGCCTGCACATCAAAGCAGGCTAGGCCGTTAGGCGGTCCATTTTGATTTCAAGTTTTGCCATGCATCACCATTCGATTGCTAAGGACCATCTAACAGGGGTGCGACGGTTTGTCACCCCTTTGCCAGACAAGATTGGTGATCATGTTAACCTTCTTTCCCACAAAACCCGCGAACCTCACTGACGTTAGTTTGGAACAGATGCGCATCCCAAATTTAGCCACCGGCCTTGTCCTGACTTGCCCAGCTATGGCTCAGCACGCTAAATCTGCTGTGGGAAGACCGTTGAACCAGCGGAAAACACCCTATCTACTTTGGGCTCAGGGCACCGGACATGACTGACCAATTAATCTGCGTGGGCGCAATTGCCGGGGCCTTTGGAACAACTGGCGAAGTAAGGCTAAAAAGCTTTTGCGCGGACCCAGCTGACATTGGCGACTACGGTCCTCTTTCATCTGAGGATGGCACACAGACATTCGACTTGACAGTTGGACGCGTGGTGAAAGGCGGCTTTGCTGCCAGGATCAAAGGCGTGCGTTACCGCGACCAGGCCGATGCATTGAAGGGGATCCGGCTCTATGTGTCCCGTGATGTGCTGCCAGGGCTACCCGACGATGAATTTTATGTCTCCGACTTGATCGGCCTGACAGTTTTTGACACCGGGGGCGCAAAAATCGGCCGCGTCAAAGCTGTGCAGGATTTCGGCGCGGGCGACATACTGGAAGTTTCTCGTCCAGGCGAAAGTGATGTGATGCTACCGTTCACAAACGATGCGATCCCAACAGTAGACATCTCTGGCGGGCGCCTAATTGCGGACCCGCCCGACGGGGCCTTTTGACCAAATGGTTGTGGAGGCGATCCCATCGCGCGTCGTGCTGCATGTCGGCTTCCATTGCACTCAGATGGATGCAGCCCACGCGTTTGTGCGGCAAAATCGTATGATCGTGCGCAGGCATGCGCAATTTGTGCTGGACCACCAATTAAAACCAGCGGTCGCGGCAGCGCGCGGGTACTCCGAAAATCCCGATCCGTTTAATCGCCAGCGTTTCCAATTCCGATTTATCTCTCTGCTGGGTGAAGTACAGGCGCATGAAAAGCGACCCTTGTTGATTTCGCACCCTGGACTTCTAGGTCACATGCCCGGTGCTGGTGGGGTCAAGAGTTACGCCGCTGCACCAGATCTTTGCGAAGACATGGTCGATGGGGTCCATCAGGTCTTTAGGTCTGAAGTGGAGGTTCTTTTGCTGTTTACCCGCTGCGCGCCCGCCGAATGGCTGGACCTGTCCTGGCAGCGGCTGACAAAAAACGAAATGACAGAACATGGCGCAAACGAGCATGCCAATCGGTTTGCGCAAGCAGCGGATCTGGTTGGTGTGGTTGAAACCGTACGGGACCGAATTTCCGGCGCCGATGTGCAAGACCACGAGGTAACGTCGCTAGCTGACGCTGCCTTTGGCGTCGGCGGTATCTACATTGACGCGCTACGCCTGCCACCGCGTTCCTTTGAAAAGATCAAAGGCCCAGAAGGTAGTGCCCCCGCAGCCGAAGGCGCCTCCATGGCAACGCTGATGGAGCCTTATCGAACGCCCCGATAACCCACTCACTGACACCGCAGTCGACTTTTGTCGCGCACCCGGCTAGGCCCCTGCCATGACAGACGCGCCTAAACCCAAAAGCCACGGTCGCATTGCCGTGCGCCCTACACTGAAGCCAAAATCCCTGATGGATGACCCGCCAGAGCTTGCAGGCGTTTGGTCGGCCCGCGTCATCACCCTGTTCCCCGACGCGTTTCCCGGCACCCTTGGCTTAAGTCTGACCGGCAAAGCTTTGTCAGACGGCCTTTGGCAACTGCACACAAGCGATTTGCGCCAGTTCGGGCGCGGCAAACATCGCAATGTGGATGACACTCCGTCAGGCGGCGGGGCCGGTATGGTGTTGCGCGCCGATGTGGTGGCAGACGCGCTTACGCATGCAGCCACGCCATTTGCTCGCAAGGACTGGCCGGTGGTCTATCTGTCGCCACGGGGCAAACCCTTTACACAGGCCATGGCCAAACGATGGGCTACAGGGCGCGGACTGACCCTGCTCTGCGGTCGGTTTGAGGGCGTGGACGAGAGGGTTTTGCAAGAATATCAGATAGAAGAGGTCTCTTTAGGGGACTTTGTCATGACTGGTGGAGAGATCGCGGCACAGGCCTTGATCGACGCGACGGTCCGCCTTATACCGCGCGTGCTTGGGAATGCTGAGTCGGCGGTAGAGGAATCCTTTTCCAACGGCCTGCTCGAACACCCACAATATACACGGCCCAGCGTCTGGAACGGGCGCGCGATACCGGAAGTTCTTCTAACCGGTCATCACGCGAACATCGCCGATTGGCGAACGGAACAGGCAAAACGGCTGACAAAGGAACGTCGTCCTGATCTCTGGCGGGCGTACGAAGGTACGGACCCGGAAGAAGACCAAGAGCGCTGAGGAGACACCCACCTTCGCCGATCAACGGCGGGCAGATAGGAGGAGTTAGGTCAATGAACCTGCTTCAAGAGCTCGAACAAGAGCAAATCAAAGAACTGGGCAAAGAAATCCCAGACTTCAAAGCCGGCGACACCATCCGTGTAGGCTTTAAAATCATCGAGGGCACACGCAGCCGGGTCCAGAACTATGAGGGCGTCTGTATCTCCCGCAAAGGCGGCGACGGCATTGGTGCCGCGTTCACCGTGCGCAAGATCAGCTTCGGCGAAGGCGTTGAGCGGGTATTCCCGCTGCATTCCACAAACATCGACAGCATCACCGTTGTCCGCCGCGGACGTGTGCGCCGTGCAAAACTCTATTACCTCCGCTCCCGCCGCGGTAAGTCGGCGCGGATTGCAGAGAAGACAAATTACAAGCCGAAAGGCGCGAACGCTTAAAAAGAAGCGTTTTGGGTTTCAAAAGGGCGGTCCAAGTGGGCCGCCTTTTTCGTTTTTGGTGGACCCAATAAGGTCGGGCTTCGGCTGTTGATGGACAACAACCACATTTGGGATCAAGTTCGTTGCGCATGAGAATTGTTGTAATCAGCGACACCCACGGCCAACACCGAAAGCTCGGCACCCTGCGCGGCGACGTGCTGATCCACGCAGGTGATATGGAATCACTGTTCGCACCGGAAAACGGCGCGTGGCAGCTGGACGATATTGACGATTGGTTCGGTCAGCAGGATTTCGACAGGATATTTTGCATTGGTGGAAACCACGACGCGGAACTGGAACGACGTGTCTCGCTTGGGCAAGAGCCATTCACAAACACGACCTGGTTGCACGAAAGCTGTATCAAGTACAAAGGCGTGACCTTTTACGGCGCGTCTTGGGTCCCGATGTTGCCGCACCTACCATTCTTTGCAGATGCAAAAACCCTGACCGGTGCTTGGGCACGCATTCCAGACGACGTAGACGTGTTGGTTACGCACACACCACCACTAGGCGTTTTGGATGTCTCCAGCCGTGGCAAAGTGCTCGGCTGCGCACATCTGGCACAACGATTAAAAGCGTTGTCGCCTGCATTGCACTGCTTTGGTCACGTCCACAATGGCGCAGGCCAAAAGCAGATCGGCGCCACAACTTTTGCAAATGCCACTAACGTGAACAGCCAGTTTCGCGTCACCTACCCGCCATTTGTTTTCGAGATCCCAACAAAATAGCGGCGGCGTCCGCTTACTACGGCGAAGATCACTACTGCTCGCCTGATTTTCTCAACATTGGACATACCAGCGTTAAGGCACTGACATCTGGGTAGTTTTCGTTTGTGACAGCGCAGATTCCAGTGTGGAGAACTTTGACATCGAGGCCGAACTTCTGAAATTCCGCCGAGTTTTGCGAACACGAGTACACAAATAACAAAAGTCCGAGAACAACCGCCAATTTGGAAATCCATTCCACCAGTGCGGCGACCAAGCCGAAGACGAAAACAAGGATCAAAAAGGCGACCCAATCCCATATGCCGTATGCGCTCTCATGCAGACACGCGAGGTAACTGAGGATCAAGCCTACGGCAAACACTGCCAGCCCGAGCGCACCCAGTTCACTGTCACTGGAATTAGAATTACCTGTCTCGGACATAGTTTCCTCACTTATTCTATCTAAACTGCGCACAAAGAGACGATAGAGAAGCTTGGTCAAAGAACTTTGCTTAACAATGTCTCACAATTTGCAGAGAGCAGGCGACCATGCAGCAACGCCGCTGTCAACAGAATGATACTAGAGAAAAAGGTACGCTGCAGGCAAAAAGATCGTTCGCCGCCCCAAACAGCGCAAAGCACGAAAAATCGCAGTCGGTTGTTTTTAAGGACATCCGACTGCGACCGTGATTTGAGCTCTGAACGTTATTGCAGTTCAGACGGTTCCACGTTTTCAATTTCAACCCAGTTAGCATCCGCTTGTTCGATGAAGCCAGGCACATCAGTTAGCCAGCGTTCCTGGATATCCTTGGAGATGTTCAAGAACAGTTCCCCATCTACGATTTTCCACTGGTTCGGGTCGCCATCAAACTTGAACCCCATGGCGGCGCCAAATGCGCAGTATCCGCCGTACTCTGGCAAGTAAGCTTCGGGATTGGCGTCGAAGGTAGCTTTATGCTCTTTCGACGAAAAACGGTACATAGCGTCTTTGTAAACGGAGGTGATTTTCCAGTTGCCCGGCGTGGCTTCGCCGACGGTGAAATAGGCAACCGGATCATACCCTTGCAGTGCCAATCCGGTGGATGACGCGTTCAGTTCAGGACCAGCTGCGAAGGCTGAACTTGCAACGGCCATGCTCAAAGTTGCAGCAGCGACGATAGATTTAAAAGTGCTCATGTTGGTTTCCCTTTCTTCATGTGTGGCAGACTTCGATCTTTGATGAATGTTCACGAAGACGTTGTAAGCTTCATTTACTATTAGGAACCAAATGGTACAAAACAACTATTTGTGATTGCATGATTAAGTTGAGATTTCCTACGAAATGTGTAAGTCATATGCATGGCCAGACCACGCGAATTTGACCCTGAAGTAGCCTTGCAAGGTGCTACCAATATCTTTTGGAGACGGGGGTTCAAGGCGACGTCATTGCCGGATTTGCTGGATGCTATGGGCCTGACTCGCGGCAGTTTCTACAAAGCCTTCCGGGACAAAGAAAACGTCTACATGCTGGCGCTCGACTACTATGATCGGACTGTCCTAAGCAGCACGGTTGCAGATATTGACCGGTGCGCCGGACAAGAGGCTTGGATATGTCTCGCGCCGCTTTTTGCACCGCTGAAACCCGACCGGAGCGGATGTTTCATATGCAATGCCATGGTCGAACTTGGCCCTGACTATCCCCTGGTGGCAGACAAAGCGAACGCCATGGCAAATCGCTTACGCAAAGCGATAGAAAATGTGGTTGAACGCGACGATCCAACCCGAACCAGAGAGGATGTGGCAAAGGTCGCCGATCTGGTTTTGAACCTCTACTTTGGTCGCCAGGCCATCGGAAAAGCTGGTGGAACAGAGTTGGAGTGGACCGACCGGTTAAAGCATGTTTTGCGTCTTTGAACCAATCTGCGGTACCAGGGCCTAAAACAATCCCGCGTCCGAAACCTGTTGTGGAGCTTTATCCCACTTCCAATCCTTCGATGAAGTCCGCCGCCGCATGCGCGTGGACCTCTGCCCCGCGGATAAGTGCGTCGAAGTGGGCCACCATCGTCAGGATCGTCGCGCGGGCATTCAAAAGCAGATAGATCTCCCCTGCATAAACCGCCACGCGACCGTGACCGAAGATGGTGTATGGCATGGAAAACCGCTCGCGCCCATCGAAGAGGTAGAGCCGGAAACCCGGGTAGTTCTCCCGCGTAATTCGCGCCATCTGCCCAAGTTGCGCTGATCGGTCCGCGCGCGACAGTCCCGACCAGACGCCTTTGCCCGCCGCGAACAGTTCCAGCGTTTGTCGGGGCATAGCGCATTCCATGTCTGTTTCCGGCAACTGGATATAGTCACGGCGGAAGTCACCATATTGGCGTTGGCTCGCGTCTTCTGCCGGGGCGTCGGCGTACTCAAACTCCGTCACTTTGTCGGTGCGCAACAAGTCAGGCAGGGTCGCTGGCACATAGCGGATTTTGGCGCCGCGTGCCTCTTCATGCCATTGGGCAAGCAGCGTGTCGCCTGCCCCTGCAGCGCCGCTGGCAATTTCCAAAGCGCCGCGCGTGGCTGAAACCACGCCTTCGTCTTCGGACAGGCCAAGCAACCAGTCGACAGACACCTGGTGCGCCCGTGCGATTGCCACCAAAGTGTCTGCACGGGGCAACCTGGCACCTGCACCTGTCAAAAGTTGGCTAAGCGCAGAGCGGTCGATGCCAATCCGGGCCGCAAACGGCGCCTGCCTTTGGCCCGAACGCGCCAAAAGCTGCGCCAATCGCGCGCGAAAGGTATCAGAGACGTCTCTGCGGTCCATGTTCTCCTTTGACAACGTGATGTTACAAAACACAACAAAATTGTATTTTTGTTACAATTGCCACGTTGCGGCAGCAGGCTCCATACCCTTAGGCTGACCGCAAGAGTGGGAGAGCTCTGACCCAAAACAGGTTGAAGACATGCGCATGCGTTTGGAATTTCCAACGCTTGCCCTGATCCTGGTCGCCTATGGCGGCTGGGGTATGGCAGGCTGGTGGTTGTATCCGATAAGCCCGGTGGCGGGCCTCCTGGCGATGACGTTGGCGGCAGCGTTGCATGCATCATTGGTGCACGAATCTTGCCATGGCCACCCGACGCGGAACGCCCGCGTTAACGAGGCGCTGGTGACAATCAATCCAGGCCTGATTTGGCCCTATCGGCGGTTTCGGACAATGCATTTGCTGCACCATCGCGACGACCGCATCACCGATCCATTTGACGACCCCGAAAGCTACTATCGTGCGGCTTGGTGGTATGATGGCTTGCATCCCAACATGCGGGCAATCCTGGGTTGGTCAAACACGCTTGTGGGCCGCCTGGTGCTTGGCCCGCCGATGTCGGCTTTCGCTCTGATGGCGGACGACATGGTGCGGATCAAGCACGGCGATGCGGATGTCCGGCGTGCATGGGTGCTGCATTTTCTGGGGCTTGTCCCAATTTTTCTGGCAGTCTGGGCGTTTGCGATCCCTGTCTGGGTTTACGTCCTGTTTGTGGCTTGGCCCGCTGCGTCGATTATAATGCTTCGGTCCTTTGCGGAACACAGATGGCACGAAACGCCGGAAGGCCGCACAATCATTGTAGAAAAGTCACCGCTGTCAGTCCTGTTCCTCAACAACAACCTGCATCTGGTACACCACATGCATCCGGGGCTGGCGTGGTACAAACTGCCTGCCCTTTACCGGGCAGAGATAGACGCCTGGCGCCAACGCAATGACGGCTATGTGTTTTCGTGCTACTGGGCGCTAATGAAACACTATCTGTTCCGCGCGAAAGAACCCGTTGTGCACCCGGAGTGGCGCAAGACCCCCGATATCCTGCGGAATCCGGCAGAGTGACAATGCTGCGCGCGGCGTTGCCGATGTACGACCCGCCGGAGTTGCGATCCGAAACGGATGCCCAATGGGCAAAGATAGCTGCGCTGCGACCTGATGACACGGAAATCTCTTTTGAGCGCCCACAGACCCATGCAGATATACTCGACTTGCTGGCCGACCCTAACCTGTTTTTGAGCCAGACCTGCTGGGGGCCGTTGAGCCTGAACTTGTTGCCGGATGTCGAAGTGATCGCTCAACCGGATTTTTCCAACTTTACTGGCGGCATAGGACCTCACTACCGGTCAGTGATCCTTGCAACGGGGGCTGGGACTGATCGTTCAGCACCCACTGACATGGCTGCCGATGTGCCGGAATTGGCGTCCGCAGAGATGACGCTTGCGTTCAACGAAAGGGCGTCAATGTCCGGGTATCTTTGCTTGGAGCGGGACCTGCCCACGCGGTTCAACGCAGAAATTGAAACCGGAGGCCACCGGGAAAGCCTGCGCGCTGTGGCGGACGGACGGGCGGATATTGCAGCCGTGGACTGCCGAACCTGGGCGCAATTACAGCGCATCGAACCGGCGGCGACCGGCGTGCATGTGATTGGCTGGACCGCCGCGCGCACCGGGCTGCCCTACGTTTGCAGCCCGTCCCTGCCCCAATCGCTGAAAAACGCGGTGCGCGCAGCACTGATCACAACCGGCGCCTTTGCGCCAAGCGACGCCCCTGTACTGTGATCCTACACAGGTCCAGGGCGCCATAGACGCCACTGCTATCCAAGCTTGACATAAAGGGGCTGTGCGCGGGAAACCTAGGGTACGGAAAGCCAAGAATTTTTGGGTTTGTTTCATGGTGTCGCCTGCGAATTCAAAGGAATGTGTGGTCCTGCTGCACGGACTGGCGCGGTCATCCACCTCACTTCTGCTAATGGAATGGCGGCTGAAGCGGGAAGGGTATGAGACAGTTAACCTCAGCTATCCTTCAAAAGATGACACAATCGAAAAGCTTGCCGAAGCCACACTGCCAGCTGCCTTGGTGCAATGCAAAGACGCAAGTCGCGTACACTTTGTGACCCATTCGATGGGGGGCATCCTCTTACGGTATTGGATGAAAGACCCCGGCAGGCGTCCTGCTCACCTTGGTCAATCCGTCATGCTCGGGCCACCCAACCAAGGTTCCCCGGTGGTGGACCAAATGACCGACCTGCCGGGATTTGAGCTTTGGAACGGGCCTGCAGGTATCCAGCTAGGCACAGACGACAACGGCCTGCCCCGCACGCTTGGACCGGTCGATTGGCCGTTGGGTATCATCGCTGGAAATCAAAGTGTTAGCCCCATCCTGTCAGCAATGATGGATGAGGAAAACGACGGTAAAGTGCCGGTTAGCTCTACGCGGGTTGACGGAATGGCGGACCATATCGTCATGCCTGTGACGCACACGTTTATGATGAACAACCCGCGCGTGCAGGATCAGGTAATCGCATTTTTGAAGGCCGGGCAATTTGCCCGCGATTGATCAGCTTCGCCAGTGGGTTGGCACAATAATCAGCGCACCGATGGAACTCAGAACCGCATCCACGCCGGCTGATCCTAGCGAGATACCAAACATAATGCGGACGAAGTAAAACAGGAATGCCCCGCCCACACAGATGATGATTGATGGGAGAATGCCATTATGCGTGAAACCACTGCGTTCGCTGACATAGCCCACAATACCTGCAATCACGACCGACCCAAATAGCTGTAGGAACATCTCAGCCGCCTCCTTTTGGGGAAACGCGGTTGATGTGGCCCATCTTGCGCCCGGGCTTGGCCTCTGCCTTGCCATAGAGGTGCAGGCCGACCGCCGGGTCGCCGGACAGTGCGCCCACGTCCGCGACCTCTGCGCCAATCAAGTTGGTCATCACTGCGTCTGAATGGCGCGCGCCGTCTGACAAAGGCCACCCGGCAATCGCGCGGATGTGCTGTTCAAACTGGCACGTCACGCACCCATTCTGGGTCCAATGGCCGGAATTATGGACGCGTGGCGCGATCTCATTAACCAATAGCCCTTGGGCAGTGACGAACAGTTCCAACCCCATGACGCCCACATAATCAAGCGCGTTCAAAATTCGTCCCGCCAAAAGGACTGCATCCGTGGTCAGGTTGCGCGGAACCACAGCGGGGACTGTGGTGGTGTGCAAGATGCCGTCACGGTGCACGTTTTCGCCCGGATCAAAGCAGACAACTTGCCCGTCCTGACTGCGTGCACCGATAACACTGATTTCTTTGGAAAAATCCACGAAACCTTCCAGCACAGACGGAGCCTGGTCCAGTTGCGCCCAGGCTTGCACCGGGTCTGCGTCGTCCGTCAGCCGCACCTGCCCTTTGCCATCATAGCCAAACCGACGGGTTTTCAGGATCGACGGTACGCCCACGATATCCACGGCTGCTGCCAGATCTGCTGCACTTTCCACATTGGCGTAAGGCGCACAGGTCAGGCCCAAACCGGTCAGAAAGTCCTTTTCCACAATCCGGTCCTGACTGACCCGCAGCGCTTCCCGGTTGGGATGGATCGGACGGATCGCCTCAATCAGGTCAAGCGCGTCTGTGGGGATGTTTTCAAACTCATAAGTCACCACATCCACGGCTTCAGCAAAGGCCCGCAGGGCGGACGCGTCGTCGTAGGGCTTTTGAAAATGATAGTTGGCCACATGACTGGCCGGGCAATCGCTGCCTGGCTCAAAAATACAGGTTTTGAACCCAAGGCGGCTGGCTGCAACCGACAACATGCGCCCCAGCTGCCCCCCGCCAAGGATGCCGATCACGCTGCCCGGTGGCAGCGGATCAGTCATTTGAGGGCTCCGCGGGGATAGACGCGGAAAGGTCGGCACGCCATTGATCCAACCGGTTTGCAAGCGCCGCATCTTCGTTTGCCAGAATAGCTGCCGCCATCAGGCCGGCATTGGCGGCACCCGCGTCGCCTATTGCCATGGTTCCGACCGGAAAGCCGCGTGGCATTTGAACGATGGAATAAAGGCTGTCCACGCCCGACAACGCACGGGTCTGCACCGGTACACCCAGTACCGGCACACGTGTCTTGGACGCCATCATACCGGGCAAATGAGCCGCCCCCCCTGCCCCGGCAATGATCACCTTAAGCCCCCGATCAGCGGCAGATTTGCCGTACTCCCAAAGCCGATCCGGGGTCCGGTGCGCAGAAACGATCTTGGCCTCATAGGCGACGCCCAGAACATCAAGGATGTCTGCGGCATGTTTCATGGTCACCCAGTCGGACTGGCTGCCCATGATGATCCCCACTTTGATGTCGCTCATCGCCCAGCTCCGCCGGTTGGAAAGAGAGCGCACTATAGACGCCAGCCGGGGTGGTGCAAGGGTCGGTTCAGCGCACCTCAGCTTTGTAGACAAGGGATATGTTGCAGCCGTGGATTGCAAAATTGCGACTGTTGATACGAGGCCCCGATCAACTCCGGGGCGCCATCCCAACAACGTTATCTAGAGGCGTTTTTACGCGATTATGTCCGGTGTCAGATCATCTTCGATCCGTCGGATCTTGTCTTTCAACGCCAACTCCTGGCGTTTCAGCCGTTGCAGCGTCAAAACATCTGCTCGGCCTTGGTCGTGCAGCGCCTGAACCGCGTCATCCAAGTCGCGATGTTCCAGCCGCAATTGTTCCAGCTTTATGCGCAGGACCTCTTCGCGCTGCATCTGGGGTGTTCTGCTCATCAACCAACCCTGGAGCGATTCCAACACGCCACAGGTTACGGGCATGGGACCCAAAGGTCACCCCGACCGGCGAAAAACCTTGAGAATCGGGCAAACCATCACCATATTCCCCTTTGGGTTGCCGCTTATGGGACCCGCATTCGGAAGTCGCTTCACTGGAAAGGGCTGACCATGACCAAAATTTCTTTCGCCTCACACCCATTTTTGCTGGGGTTTGAGCAACTGGACCGCCTGGTAGAACGCACCGCAAAGTCGGGCAACGAAGGCTACCCCCCGTATAATATCGAACAAAGCTCCGAACACAGCTATCGCATTACATTGGCGGTAGCCGGTTTTCGCGAGGAAGACCTGGCAATCACCCTTGAAGACAGCCAGCTGGTAATCCGTGGGCGACAAACTGACGATAGCGAAGGCCGCATATTCCTCCATCGCGGGATCGCCGCGAGACAGTTCCAACGCTCTTTTGTTTTGGCCGACGGGGTCGAAGTAGCTGGGGCTTCCATGGAAAACGGCCTGTTGCACGTGGACCTGAAGCGCCAAATGCCAGAGACGGTGGTGCAAACCATCCAGATTGAGAAAGGGGAGAAATGATGGACACGAAATTCCGCTTCCCCCAGGAAATCGAGGATCGGACGGTCTATGTCCGCCCGATGGACAGCGACGACCTGCCAGAAGAACTGCGTGCACAAGTTGGACCCGGCAAACAAATCTACGCCATCCATGACGGCGACGGTGATTGCCTTGCTTTAGCGCTGGACAGGTCGGCTGCATTTGCGATTGCGCGGGTCAATGAAATGGCGCCGGTTTCCGTACACTGATCCCGCCGATCACAAAAAATCATATACCTCCGGGCTTGCGAATACAGCGACATCTCGGCTGACTGAAGCCCGGAGGTGTTACAATGACGGCATATGAATTCGACTGGGTCGATGCGTTCACGACGGAGGCTTTTGGCGGCAACGGATGCGTGGTTGTACACGACGCCGAAGATATCTCCATCGACGATCGGATGCGCCTGGTGCGCGAAACCTCACTTGCGGAATGCGCCTATGTGGTGCCGTCTTCGGTGGCAGACTTTGGGGTGCGGTACTATCTGGCAGACAAAGAGATCCCGTTCGCCGGACATCCGACCATCGCAACCGTGACATCTCTTATCGACCGTGGCCTCGTCGCCTTTGAAAATGACCAGGCATCTTTCACACTGGAAGTTGGCACGGGCCCTTTACCAATCAGCGTGGCCCAAACGCCATCTGGGCCTTTGATCACCATGACCCAGGCTGCACCGGAATTTGGGCAAACTTTTGAGCGATCTGAAATTGCCGAAATCTACGGTTTGGCCCCCGAAGACATCAGCGCCCCGCCGCAGGTTGTGTCCACCGGAACGCCGTTTTGCGTTACCTTGTTGACCGACAAAGACGCGCTAAGGCGCGCGAAGATGAATGTGGAAAAACTTTTCGCCTGGCGAGATCGCACCGGGGTTTCACGGGCTGAGTTGATGGAACCTTTCCTGGTGACCCTCGGCGGAATATCCGACAGCGGCGATGTGTTTTCACGGTTGCCCCTCGCGCCGCCTAGCCTGCCCGAAGATCCGTTCACCGGCTCGGCCACCGGGTGCATGGCGGCCTTCTTATGGCACCACGGCCTGATAAACTCGCCAAAATTTACGGCGGAACAAGGTCACTGGCTTGGACGCCCCGGACAAGCAACGGTGGAGGTTTTGGGTCCGCACGACGCAATAACTGGCGTTTTGGTCAGCGGTCACGGGCGCGTTTTGATGCGCGGTAGTCTGGACCTTTAACAGATTTCCAAAGATCTATCGGTAGCTTGGATCCACAGTTGCCTTCATCGATTCCACGTGAAATGGTAAACCGTCCGTGTTTGGGGCACGCGGCAATGACGCCTTTGAAGGACCGCGCGATCCGAAGATCGAAAGTGCAGACAGAAAACGTACCAGTTTGCCAGGTTGTTTTTTAGAATCAGGTTCCGGCAGATTGGCGCTGAACGGAACCATCCGGCCAGATGTAGCCGACGACATGCCTGGGGGGGCAAAAAATTTTGAATCAAGCGGCATAGCTTTACTCCGCACTCGTTACTGAGCTTCAAGCTAGCGGAGGATTGCGGCTTCAGTTGGGCAGCTCAAGCCTATATTTGGAAACAAAGGGTAAAAGGCTAAGAAACAAATTCCGAGCCTTTTACCTTTTATAGAAGTCAGGTTAGCCCGCGATCAGGCCCATGCTTTCCAGCTTCAAAATCACCTGATGTGCGCAGTTATCAACTTCTACGTTTTCGGTTTCTACACGCAGTTCTGGACTTTCCGGAACATTGTATGGATCTGAAATACCGGTGAACTCTTTGATTTTTCCTTCGCGGGCCAGCTTATAAAGCCCTTTGCGATCACGACGTTCACACTCTTCTATTGATGTGGCGACGTGCACTTCGACAAAGGCGCCAAAGGCTTCGATGTCTTCGCGCACAGCACGGCGGGTGGCCGCGTAAGGTGCAATTGGTGCGCAAATTGCGATACCGCCATTTTTTGTAATCTCAGAGGCGACATACCCGATCCGGCGGATGTTCAGATCGCGGTGTTCTTTGGAAAAGCCCAGCTCGGAACTTAGGTTCTTACGCACCAGGTCGCCATCTAACAGTGTTACCGGGCGCCCACCCATTTCCATCAATTTGACCATTAGCGCGTTGGCGATTGTCGATTTGCCCGAACCGGAGAAACCAGTGAAAAAGACGGTAAAACCCTGTTTTGCCCGCGGGGGGCGGGTTTTGCGCAGTTCTTCCACGACAGTTGGGAAAGAGAACCAATCCGGGATTTCCAGACCTTCGGCCAAACGGCGTCGCAATTCTGTGCCGGAAATGTTGAGTACTGTTGCGCCTTCCTCGACCTCGTCGGCAGGCTCGTATTGGGCACGTTCTTGCACATAAACCATTTGTTTGAAGTCGACCATTTCGATGCCCATTTCGTCCGCATGTGTGCGGAACAGATCTTGCGCGTCATATGGACCGTAGAAGTCCTCACCTTGACTGTTTTTGCCAGGACCTGCGTGGTCACGACCAATGATGATGTGGGTACAGCCGTGGTTCTTACGGATCAGCCCGTGCCAAACGGCTTCGCGAGGGCCTGCCATGCGCATTGCCAAGTTCAACAAGGACATGGAGGTGGTGGAAGCCGGATATTGGTCCAGAACCGCCTCATAGCAACGCACGCGGGTGAAGTGATCAATATCGCCCGGTTTGGTTAGGCCCACAACTGGGTGGATCAACAGGTTAGCTTGTGCGTCCTTAGCTGCACGAAAGGTAAGTTCCTGGTGCGCACGATGCAGCGGGTTACGGGTTTGGAACGCTACAACTTTGCGCCAGCCCATCTTGCGGAAAAACGCACGTAGCTCGTTTGGTGTGTCACGGCGCGCACGGAAATCGTAGTGCACCGGTTGTTGAATGCCCACAACAGGACCGCCAAGATAAACAGGACCCGCAGTGTTGTGCAGGTAGTTCACTGCCGGGTGTACACTGTCATCTGCACCAAACACCATCTCCGCTTCACGCGACTTATTCGGTGTGTACGCGTCAGAAATTGTCATGGTTGCCAGGATGACACCCTCGGGGTCGCGCAAAGCAATATCTGTGCCAGGTTCTACGCTGTCAGCAAATTTCTGAGAAACATCCAGCGTAATTGGCATCGGCCACAAAGATCCGTCGGCCAAGCGCATGTTTTCAACGACACCATTGTAGTCTTCTTCGGTCAAAAAACCTTTGAGCGGGTTGAATCCACCATTCATCAGCAGTTCTAGATCGCAGACCTGACGTGGTGTCAGATCCCAGCTGGGAAGGTCGGCTGCTTCCATTTTCATCTTTTCGGCGCTGTCGTATGATACGTACAACTCCGGAATGGGAGTCAGGTTATTTTGCATTGGAATTGTCCTGTTCTGCAAAGGTGTTAGGCCGCTTGCGCTGCCGGTTAGTTCGGCGTGCAACGCGTCATATTCTGACAACTTGCGCGCAAGAAATTGGGTAACAAGGCGGTTCTTTTCCGAGCCGCCGCGTGGGGTCAACGCATAGGCATAGCGTTGGCGTTTGTCGGTGCTGTCTCGGTCGATGACTTTGACAAATCCACGGTCCGTAGCATTGCGTAAGAGTGCGTTCAAACGCCCGAGCGACAAACCAAGGGCTTTCGCCATTGCCCGCTGGGATGCCTCTGGTGCCCCATCAAGCTGGCGCAACAGGCGGAAGAGTTGATCTTCATCCTCTTGGCTTGGCTTCTTGATTGGCACAGACATTACACGACTCGACTACGTTCACGAATGAACGTAATAGCCGGAAAGTTTGTTCACGCAAGAACAAACTTTCCGGCATTTTTCAGTGTGTCTATTGGGTAACCGTCAGTTTCGATACTGCTTTGCTAGCCGTATCTTTTTGCAATTGCGATTGCAGTTTTTGTTTGTTTTTTCGCGCTTTTCACGGCGGTTTGAGCGTCGTCCACGATCCCGTGATACGATTGGGTTTGCGTCCTCAGTTTTTCCATCAGCACCGGCAATTTGGCCAGGCGTTTTTTGAAATCGTCTTTTTGAAGTTTATCCAATTGGGCCGCGTACTTACCGATAGACTGTGCCATATTCGCTGCAAGTGCAAAATCCTGTGACTTTTGCATGGCGTTAAGCGCCTTCACGTAAGCCTTCTCCGCAATCTCGGCTTTCATTGCGTCGCCTTTTTTGTCGGCTTTTTCAGCATTTTTGTACAATTCCCGCGCAGCTTTCACATCGTCTGCCGCCCGCCGAAGTGCCATTTCACCCATGTTGGCGAGTTCCGCAGCTGCATATTGCAGGTTCTCTAACTCCTGTTGGTAGCTGTCGATCATGGCCACGGTTTCACTGATCTTCTTCAGCGTTCCGGTCACGTCGCTTCTGAAAGAAGACAACGTCTTGTAAAGCGCTTTGCTTTGCGCCTCGGCCACCTTGCGCTCGTTTTTGTAGTGCACGCTTTTGGCCTTGAGTTCGGTCAGCGCCTTCATGACCTGCTTTTGATCTTTGATCTTGGCAAATTCAGAAAAGATGCTGTCCGGGGGAGTGTGGTCGCTGATGGCCATCGAATGTATCCTCGCTGTCAGTTTTGACTAAAAAATCTACGGGCCTAACATTGGTTCGTAGGCCGATTCTTAACAAGTGGTTAACGAGAAAACAGACGACGCCAGCAGTCAGTCCTGTTCGGCCAGAAAACGCTCCGCGTCGAGGGCGGCCATACAGCCCATGCCGGCACTGGTCACCGCTTGGCGGTAGACGTGATCTGTCAAATCTCCTGCCGCAAAGACACCAGGGATAGATGTTTGTGTGGTGCCCGGCTTGGTGACGACATAGCCGCCCATGTGGGTTTCCAACTGATCTATCACCAGCTCATTCGCTGGGGCGTGGCCAATGGCTACAAACACGCCCTTGGCAGGGAGTTCCGTAACTTCATCCGTTTTGACGTTGCGCACGCGCACGGCTTCCACGCCCAGGGGATTGTCGGCCCCGATGACCTCTTCCAACTGGTGAAACCAAAGCGGTTCAATCTTCGGGTTTTTGAACAGGCGATCCTGCAGGATCTTTTCGGCCCGCAATTCGTCGCGTCTGTGGATCAGTGTGACCTTAGAGGCAAAATTGGTCAGAAACAGCGCTTCTTCTACGGCTGTGTTGCCGCCCCCAATGACAACGATTTCCTGCCCGCGATAAAAGAAGCCGTCACAGGTTGCACAAGCCGACACGCCGAACCCTTTAAATTTTTCCTCCGACGGCAGGCCCAACCATTTGGCTCGCGCGCCTGTGGCCAGCACAACAGCGTCGCAAGTATAGGTCGTCCCGCTGTCGCCCACAGCCGTGAAAGGCCGTTTGGACAGATCAAGTGACGAGATGATGTCTCCGATGACCTCACACCCCATGGCTTTGGTGTGCGCCTCCATCCGAACCATCAGATCGGGGCCCTGAACTTCGGTATCGCCTGGCCAGTTTTCCACTTCGGTGGTCGTCGTCAGTTGTCCGCCCGGCTCAATCCCCTGGACCAGGATCGGGTCCAACATCGCGCGTGCCGCGTAAACGCCAGCTGTATATCCGGCTGGGCCGGAACCGATGATTAGTAGACGGGTGTGACGATTGTCGGACATGCGGGAATCTCCTTACGCAGAGCGCACAATATAGCCACCATGCGACCGGGTTAAAGGGGCCGCGCAAGGTGAATGAGATCGGACGCCAACAAAATTTCAGCGAAATTTTATTGCGCGGTTGCGAAACATTATTGCGCGCAACCGGGCGAATGCGTAAGTTCCGCGCAACTTGGGGAGAGTGTTTCGCATGCCGACGATCAAGCTTGATCCGATTGACCGCCACATACTGGCAGAACTTCAATCCGACGGGCGCATGACCAACGTGGAACTGGCCAAACGTGTCGGCATTTCAGCCCCGCCCTGTCTGCGCCGCGTGCGCGCACTCGAAGAACAGGGCTTCATCCGCGGCTATCACGCGGACGTGGACGACCGCGAACTGGGCTTTGAGGTAAAAGTCTTCGCCATGGTCGGACTACACAGCCAAGCCGAAGCCGATTTGGTTGCCTTTGAGGAAGCCTGCCGCGATTGGCCGCTGGTCCGCGAATGCCATATGTTAAACGGTGAAATTGACTTCATTCTGAAATGTGTGGCGCCTGACCTGACGTCCTTTCAGTCGTTTCTGACCGGACAGCTGACCTCCGCAGAGAACGTTGCGAGCGTAAAGACGTCTTTGGTGATCCGTGGCGCCAAAGACCTACCCGGTGTGCCTTTCGACGTGCTTGAAGCGCGGATGGAAGACTAAGACGGGCCTGCAACTTACGCTGGCAGTCCCCAGAGCTTTGGTTCCGCGAACTCAACGGAATTTCCGGCCGGATCACGGACATAGATTGAACGCGCACCATTGGGCCACCGAAAGTCCGCTTCAATTTCCACGCGTTTGGAAGTGAGTTTCTCAATCCAGGCGTCCAGGACATCCGCTTCCACCCGAAAACAGATATGCCCCTGCCCTGTGGCCCCGTGTGTTGGGACAGGCAAGTCTCCACCAGCGGTTTGCGTGGCAGCCGGGTTAAAGACCAACAACATCCCCGAACCGCAGCTGAAAAAAACATGCCGCCCGGGCACGCGAAGCACTTCTGGCATTCCTAAGATCGCACCATAGAATGTGCTCGCCGCCTCTAAGTCGTCGGCGTAAACTGCTGTCTCCAGTATTCCGTCTGGCTGCAAACCCGGCTGTCCTATTCCCACTGGCGGTTAAGGCACTTTGCCATAAGCGCATTTTCGTCAAGCCCTCTTGCAACGATCCCATCTGTAGATGAAAACGCGCAGGATTTCGTGCTGTAGTCGACGGTCATGCTGTAGATCACGGTCAATCCATGGCTCGTTAGCAGATGGGCCGTTTCGCTGTAGACGGCGGCATTTTCCCTGGCTGAAGTCACCAGCAAACCGTCTTCAATCGTCAAGGCTTCTGCCGCGTATGCCCCGTCGGAAAAGGTGCCACGCGGCGCATAAATGCCGTCGCTATCAATTTCCCAGATTGCAAATTCGGTATTCACGTTGCCCGTGGTAAGCGGGATGAAAAGTTCGGCCACACCATCTTCATTGATATCACGCGTTTCTGGTGGGCCCTGTACGCCACTGACATAGATCGGGTCAGAGGTATCTAACAGCCCGCCCGACACATTGTGCTGCGTCACAATAAGAGTTGCTTCAAATTTATCGCCTTCATAGGCAAAGAAAATCACCTGATCTTCGCCGTAGGGCAGCGCGCAACTGACCGCACCCGCTTCGCCAAATTCAAGATCGTCGCACCAGGGATCACCTTCCTCATGTGCGGTCTCTGCGACGGCCGCGGCACAAAACGCAATGGCCGTAAGGTTGGCGAGAATGAATTCTTTCACGATGATATCCTTGAGCAATTATTTTCCAAAAGACGCTAACATAGGCCACAACCTCGCTCAATCATGCCGCCGCCGCACTTGCCTGCGTCACCGCCTTCGCGCAGGAATGGTGTCAGATGGAAAGTCAAAGCGATAGGCACTGAAATTCGATGGTCCGTTGGCTCCGAGGTCACTGGCAGCTGCTGATTATTACGGCGCTGTTGTACACTGTCTGGCATACCCCCGTCGCTTGGCCACTACGTATGCTGATCGTGGTGTTTCACGAAATGAGCCATGGCATTGCCGCCCTTTCTACCGGCGGGTCCATCGACGCGATTGAACTTTCGCGCTTCGAAGGCGGCACAGCATGGATCCGAGGTGGCCACTATTTTTGGGTAGCCACTGCGGGTTACTTGGGATCACTGGCAGTTGGTTTGCTGCTGTTTCTTGGTGCGGTGCGTACCAATGCTGACCGGCTGTTGCTCGGTCTTTGCGGCGCAGTCATGCTGCTTACCACAGCGTTTTATGTGCGGGACATTTTCACCGTAGTCTATTGCACGCTGACAGGTGCTGCGATGTTGGCAGTCGCATACTTTGCAAATGCAAAGGTCAGCGACCTCGTGCTCCGGGTGATCGGGCTCAGCTCCATGCTGTACGTGCCTTGGGACATCTATGTAGACACGATCTGGGTGTGCCATTCCTGCCTGCCCAATGATGGACAATCGGACGCCGCCGCCATTGCGGGCTACAGCTTTGGGTCGGAGGCGATGTGGGGTTGGATCTGGCTTGTGATCTCGGTTGTGGTCATCATCGCCGCCCTGCGCTTTGGCCTGGGAACGACAAGTAACCTACCGCTCCGGTTCACTCGCGATCCATCTCCCAGCCCAGATGATCGGCCACGGTGAAGATATCTTTGTCCCCGCGCCCGCACATATTCATGACCAGGATATGATCGCTGGGCAGGGTTGGCGCCAGTTTTCGCACGTGAGCCAAAGCATGGGATGGCTCCAGCGCCGGGATAATCCCTTCGGTCCGGCAAGAGTACTGGAAAGCCTCCAGCGCTTCGGCATCCGTCACGCTGACATATTCCGCGCGGCCCGTGTCGTTTAGCCAGGAATGCTCTGGCCCGATACCGGGGTAGTCGAGCCCTGCGGAAATTGAATATCCTTCCAGGATCTGACCTGCCTCGTCCTGCAAAAGATACGTCCGATTGCCGTGCAGCACGCCGGGTCGCCCCCCGGTCAGTGAGGCGCAATGCTCCATCTTTTCATTCACGCCTTTGCCACCGGCCTCTACGCCAATGATGCGCACCGACGCGTCGTCTAGGAAAGGGTAGAACAGGCCCATCGCGTTGGACCCGCCCCCGATGCAGGCCACCACGCTGTCTGGCAGCCGGCCTTCAACCTCTTGCAACTGGTCCTTGGTTTCTTTGCCGATGATCGACTGAAAATCGCGCACCATCGCCGGATAGGGGTGCGGGCCAGCCACAGTGCCTATGCAGTAGAACGTCTCATCAACGTAAGTTACCCAATCACGCAGTGCATCATTCATGGCGTCTTTCAGCGTACCCCGGCCCGAAGTGACCGGCACGACTTCAGCCCCCAAAAGCTTCATGCGAAAAACGTTCGGCTTTTGCCGCTCCACGTCATGGGCGCCCATGTAGACGATGCACTTCAGCCCGAATTTCGCACAAACCGTTGCCGTGGCCACCCCGTGCTGCCCAGCGCCAGTTTCTGCAATGATCCGGGTTTTGCCCATTCGGCGGGCCAACAGAATTTGACCGAGCACATTGTTGATCTTGTGCGCGCCGGTGTGGTTCAACTCATCGCGCTTGTAGTAAACTTTCGCCCCACCCAGTTCTTCCGTCACACGGGATGCAAAATAGAGCGGCGACGGGCGGCCCACATAGTGCTTCCAAAGGTGATCCATCTCTGCCCAGAAATCCGGGTCGGTCTTTGCCTTCTCATACTCGGCTTCCAGGTCAAGGATCAGCGGCATCAGAGTTTCAGATACAAACCGACCGCCGAAATCGCCAAAACGGCCCTTCTCATCGGGTCCGGTGGTGTAAGAATTGAGCATTTCAGATGGCATGGCGGCCTCTCCACGTTGCGACCCGACCGAAGTAGCCCGCGCCCCGTATAAGGTAAAGGGCCAGCGTCTGCGCCAATTTGGCAACCGGGAACGTTTGGCAAAAACGTGCGCCTCCGGCGGGGATATTTTTGGCCCAAAGAAGCATCGGACACCCTCCTCTTCGGACGTGAAACATTTCTGGTTTTGTCTGGGGCAGCGCCCCAGGCTGGAGCGCAGCGACTTATTGTCGTGCGGGCGCAACCCGCCCCTTTTGGCAGGCTTGTAGAAAGGCCGCGATCTTGGTGGGATCTTTGACACCCGACGCGCTTTCCAGGCTGGATGACGCATCAACTTGATTTGCGCCGGTCAGCTCTGCCGCTTGCGACAGGTTATCCGGCGTCAAACCGCCCGCCAGCATCCAGGGCGTTTTCCAATCACGTCCGGCGATCAGGTTCCAGTCAAACGAGAGCCCATTGCCACCCGGGCGCGTAGCATCTTTGGCCGGTTTCGCATCCACCAGGATTTGGTCTGCCACTTCTTCATATCTGTCCAGCGTTTCCAGGTCAGCGGCTTGAGCAACACCAACCGCTTTCATCACCGGTAGCCCGGTGATCCGGCGCAGTTCCGAGACCCGCTCCGGCGTTTCTGACCCATGCAGTTGCAGCATATCAATGGTCACATGCGACAGGATTTCGGAAATTTCCGCATCCGTCGGATTAACCACCAACGCGACCTTCACAACACCTTCCGGGACACTTTCTGCCAAGGGTTTCGCGGTACTGGGAGACACGTTGCGAGGCGACGGAGGGAAAAACACGAACCCCACATAAGCCGCGCCGCCGTCCACCGCAGCAGCCACGTCTGCCGGCGTCTTCAAACCGCAAATCTTAGCTTTCATCGGGGCCGGCCTATTCAACCAAGGCAAGGACGTCATCTGTATCCTCGCCAGTTTTCGCCTTCAGCACACGCACTTCGCGCTCCAGCCGGTGCACTTCACGTTCTTTGCGCGCCAATTCGCGACGCTGGCTAAATTCGCGCAGCCATTCCCATACAAAACCGATCAAAAGACCGGCAACGATGCCAAGGAACATGACCACAAAAAGCGGCAAGCTGATCGATGCTGACATATCGAGCACCGAGGCAAGCTCTTCGGGCATCAGGCGCAACGTAACAGCGCCTCGATTGGCCAGAGCGAACACCATCAGAACCAGGCCGATAATCGCCAGAAATAGATATTTGATGTACTTCATCGTCCGCATTCCCGCAAAACCAGTTTACCCAGATGTGGCGCGGCGCGGGGCTTGTTGCAAGTCCGTTTCGAAAAACCGCGCGGGTTAGCCGCCGTTCAGGCGTTCCCGCAGCAGCTTACCGGTCTTGAAAAATGGTACATGCTTTTCTGCTACCTGCACCGCATCACCGGTACGTGGGTTCCGACCCACGCGGGCATCCCGCTTTTTAACAGAAAAAGCACCAAAACCGCGCAGTTCCACCCGGTCGCCGCGGGACAGAGCATCTATGATCTCTGAGAACACAGTAGATACGATCTTTTCCACATCCCGCTGGTACAGGTGCGGATTGGCTTCAGCAATTTTCTCAACCAACTCGGAACGTATCATCTTGGTCTGTCCTCCCCACGAGTGGCTGCCGATTTTTCGGTCAGCGATGCCAGACAACCTTACAGAAATTATCGGGTGAGGGAATAGAGCCGCGGGCCAGAGGCGCGCGAAAGTCCTGTCAGACCTATGTTTTTTGTCAGAAAATTGCCGACCTGTCCCAAAATTCCATCCTCAGGGTAGTCTGGCGCGTATCGGTCCACGGGCAAATCGGCTGAGACCGAATCGTGCGAATCAAGCCAGTCCAGCGCATCATCGTAACCGCCAAGCGCGTCGATCAACCCAACCTCCAGCGCTTGACGCCCAGTAAAGACACGTCCGTCCGCCACCGCGTTGAGCGCTTCATCCGTAAGTCCGCGACGGTCAGCAACCAATCCGCGAAACCATTGATAGCTGTCTTCGATCAGCGCTTTTTCCAATTCCAATTCTTCTGGTGACGGCGACCGGTAAATCGACGGCCCGCCTTTCAGGCTGTCTGACTTCACAGTCTCTATTTCGACACCAATTTTTTCCAGCAATTCACCGATTTGTGGATATTCGAGGATCACACCGATAGATCCGGTTATCGTGTTGCCGCGCGCAATGATGTGGTCGGCGGCTATGGCAGTGATATATCCGCCTGAGGCCGCAACCTCTCCCATGGTCACAACCACGGGTTTTTTCTCTGAAATTGCGCGCACCCGCTCGTACAGGGCTTCTGATCCCACTGTGGTTCCGCCGGGTGAGTTGATGCGCAGGATCACACCTTTAACGTCATCATTGTCCTGAATCTCTGCCAGTTTGGCATCCAGGATCGGATCGTCGACGATCACCCCTTCAATATCAATCTGCGCCAGATGCGGGCCGAAACGGGGACGGTCACCAAAGACAAACACCAGTGCGATCAAAAGCGCGAACAGAAGAAAAACAAAACCTATCCCGCGCCAAAAGCCAGAACGGCGCCACTTGCGGCGCCGTTCTTCATAGTCTTCGGTCTCCAGAGCCTTGCGGTTCTTTGACCCTAACATGGTTTATTCGTCGCCCTGGTTCTTGAGCGCCGCACCAAGGATATCGCCGAGCGATGCACCGGAATCGGAGGAGCCGTATTGTTCCA
Organism: Pseudomonadota bacterium; assembly: GCA_039030095.1. Taxonomy (GTDB): domain Bacteria; phylum Pseudomonadota; class Alphaproteobacteria; order Rhodobacterales; family Rhodobacteraceae; genus Amylibacter. The sequence goes on from JBCCET010000005.1 coordinate 31,001, forward strand.
CGGCTTCTTTCTCTTCGGCGATCTCGCGTGCCTTGATCGACAGACCCAAGCGGCGGGTCTTCATGTCGATGTTGGTAACGCGTGCATCGATCTTGTCGCCGACCGAGAAACGCTCTGGGCGTTGCTCTGCACGGTCACGGCTGAGGTCGGAGCGGCGGATGAAGGACTTCATACCGTCGTATTCGACTTCAATGCCGCCGTCTTCGATCTTGGTGACCGCGACGGTGACAACGTTACCGCGTTTCACGCCAGCGGTTGCGTCAGCGAATTTGTCGCCGCCCAGCGCTTTAATCGACAAGGAGATACGCTCTTTGTCAGCGTCGATGTCGGTAACAACAGCTTTGACCATGTCGCCTTTGCGATAGTCTTGCAGGGCTTCCTCGCCGGAACGGTCCCAGTCGATGTCTGACAGGTGCACCATCCCATCGATGTCGCCGTCCAGGCCGACAAACAGACCAAACTCGGTGATGTTCTTAACTTCACCTTCAACTTCTGTGCCAATTGGGAAGGCAGTTTCGAAGTTCTCCCATGGGTTGCCTTGGGTCTGTTTCAGACCAAGGGAAACGCGGCGTTTGGTTGTGTCGATTTCCAGAACCATAACGTCCACTTCCTGGCTCGTGGAAACGATTTTGCCAGGGTGTACGTTCTTTTTGGTCCAGGACATCTCAGACACGTGAACCAGACCTTCGACGCCCGGTTCCAATTCCACAAACGCGCCGTAGTCGGTGATGTTGGTCACGCGGCCTTTGTGTACGCTTTCCAGCGGATAGCTGATTTCGACAGCATTCCAAGGATCGTCCTGCAGCTGCTTCATGCCCAGGCTGATACGGTGGGTGTCTTTGTTGATCTTGATGACCTGCACTTTGACAGTCTCGCCGATCGACAGGATTTCGGACGGGTGGTTGACCCGGCGCCATGCCATATCGGTAACGTGCAAGAGGCCGTCCACACCGCCGAGGTCGACGAACGCACCGTATTCGGTGATGTTCTTGACCACACCGTCGACTGCGTCGCCTTCGGTCAGCTTGCCAACGATTTCGGCGCGCTGTTCTGCACGGCTTTCTTCGAGGATCGCACGACGCGACACAACGATGTTGCCCCGGCGACGGTCCATCTTCAAGATCTGGAATGGCTGCGCCATGCCCATCAATGGGCCAGCGTCGCGCACGGGGCGCACATCAACTTGAGAGCCAGGCAAGAACGCAACCGCGCCGCCCAGATCCACTGTGAAGCCACCTTTGACGCGACCAAACCATGCCCCTTCGACGCGCTCTTCTTTGTCGTAGGCTTTTTCCAGACGGTCCCATGCCTCTTCCCGGCGGGCCTTGTCGCGGGATACGACAGCTTCGCCGCGCGCGTTTTCGACCCGTTCCAGGTAAACCTCAACGCTGTCACCCACTTCGATTTCGGGTGGTTGGCCGGGGCTTGCAAATTCCTTGAGATCGACGCGGCCTTCCATTTTGTAGCCTACGTCGATGATGGCTTGTCCTGCTTCGATTGCCAGAACTGTGCCTTTTACGACAGACCCTTCATCGGGTGTGTCAATTTCGAAGCTTTCATTCAGGAGGGCTTCGAATTCCTCCATAGTAGCGTTAGCGCTCATACGTTCATTCACCTATCGTCATGTTTTCAGGCCAAACGGTTGGGTCCGCCGGTCTTTCATCCGTTAAAATCGCGCTCGGCCAGGGCATCGCACAAACAAACAAAGGGCCGGGTAGTCCGGCCCTGCTCAACCCTTGGGATAACTTTTGCATCCCCCGCTTTACGCGATTGCGCGCGCTATAGACCAGCTAGGGTCGTTGCGCAAGGGCAACGGGCAATCGACCTCCCTGCGCGCAGAGGGTCGCACATCGTTGTTTGTTTAGCCTGTCCGGGCTATTGTCGCTGCAAATATAAAGAGGTCTGGAGATGCCGCAAATGGACCTTCGTGCAATAGCAGTCGTAACAGCAACAAGTTTCGTTGTCGCCACAGGGGCGTTTGCCAACCCTTTTGAGGGAGGCTGGACGCTGCAGGAAGACAATTCAACCCTGAATTTCCAATCGACAAAGAACGACACAAAGGTGGAAACCTCTGCCTTTGCTCAGTTTTCCGGGACAATCCAGCCCAACGGCGCCGCTGAAGTGACGGTGGAACTTGAAAGCGTGGACACCGGGATCGACCTGCGCAACGTGCGCATGCGTTTCCTGTTTTTTGAGAGCTTTCAGTTTCCCAAAGCAGTTGTGACCGCGCAGCTTTTGCCCGCGGACTTGGCGGACCTGAATGAAAAACGCCGCAAGATTGTGAAGGTACCCTACGTCTTAAATCTGCACGGGGTGATCAAAACGGCGGAGGCCGACCTGGCCGTCACACTTTTGACCGACAATCTGGTGAATGTGACAACGCCTACTCCTATCACGGTCGCAACGGCTGATTTCAACCTAGACGGGGGCGTCCAGAAACTGGAAGAGGCTGCGGGCGTCAGTATTATGCCGCAGGCTGCTGTGACTTTTGATTTCACCTTTGAGCGTAACGTGAAGGTTGAAACGCCGACGGAGACCCCGGCTGACGACACCACGCCAGCAGAAGAAGAAACCGTCGTTGCAGAAGAAACCGCCCCTGAACAACCGGCCGAAGAAAACACTGCCGAGGTAACAGTTGCAGCGGAAGAGACGTCGCAAGTGGAAGAGGCTGAAACCACAGAAGTGGCTGCGGCCACCCCGGCCAAAACGGAAACATCTGAACCTGCCCTGGAGCCGGATGGAAATTTTTCTACCGAAGCCTGCCTTGGGCGGTTCGAAATCCTGTCCCGCACGGACAACATCAAGTTCAGTTCCGGATCTTCTCGCCTGGATGACACATCTACGCCGCTGCTGAACCAACTGGTCGAAGTTGTTTCTCGCTGCCCGGAAATGAGGTTGGAGGTTGGCGGCCATACCGACAACGTAGGTTCCAAGCGGTCCAACCAGCGGCTAAGCGAACGGCGCGCACGATCTGTTGTGCGATACCTGACGGACCGCGGCATCGACAACAAAATGCTAGTCGCAAAAGGATACGGTGAAGCAGAGCCCGCCTTTGATAACACCACTGCCGAAGGGCGCAGCCGTAACCGACGGATCGGGTTCAAAGTGATCGAATGACACCAAAGATCTATGGGCTGGCAGCAACCTTGCTCCTAATTACTTCGCCACTTGCCTTTGCATCCCTGGAGCTCGTTCCAATGGACACGCCCGGTGATGGTGGGCCAAAGGCTGTAACATTCAGCGAACCGATTACCGGATACACACCTGATGTAGAAGGGAAATCACTGGAAGATCTGCTAAACGGGTCCCCACTGCACGCGCCGATTGATGGCCTGCCAGATACTCTTTGGAAAGACAAAGCCTGTTCCACTTGCCATCAATGGTCGCGTGAGGACCTTTGTGAGCAAGGCAAACGCTATGTGTCAGGTGCTCTCGACCTCGCTTTGACAAAGCCGCACCCTTACGGCGGCGGCTTCAAGCAAAGTGTGAATGATTGGGCCAACCAAGGCTGCCAATAAACCCCGATTAATATTTTTCTGGACAGGTCTGTCTAATGCAGTGTTAGCATTAGACACAGATGTACAGATAGCGGCTTTTGAGTCGCGCACTCGGGGAGGTTGCATGAAAAATCAGTATCGCGTTGTGGTTATCGGCGGCGGGGTTGTAGGGGCGTCCGTTCTCTACCATTTGGCCAAGTTTGGCTGGACTGATGTGGTCATGTTGGAGCGGCGGCGATTGGCGTCCGGGTCCAGTTGGCACGCCGCTGGCGGGGTGCATGCCCTGAACGCTGACCCGAACATGGCGTCTTTGCAGGCTTATACCATCGACCTTTTGTCTGAGATCGAAAAGGAAAGTGGCCAGAATATCGGCATGCACATGACCGGCGGCCTGACCCTGGCTGGCACACCGGACCGCTGGGAATGGCTGCAAGCGAATTACCGCATTTTCCAGTCCATCGGCATCAACGACTGTGAACTTCTGACCCCGGAAGAGGCGCAAAAGCGCTGCCCGATCATGTCAACTGACGGCGTGCTGGGCGCCATGTGGGCCGACCGTGAAGGTTACATCGACACCACCGGCACTGTGCAAGCCTACGCCACCGCCGCGAAAAAGCGCGGGGCAGAATACTATGAATCCACCAAGGTCGAAAGCCTGACGCAGACCGCTGACGGCTGGATCGTGAAGACCGACAAGGGTGACATCACTTGCGAACACGTGGTCAACGCAGGCGGCCTTTGGGCCAAGCAGGTGGGCCGAATGGCCGGGATCGAACTGCCCGTCTCCCCGCTGAAACACCACTACCTCGTGACGGACAGCATCCCCGAGGTTGCGGCGCTCGACTTCGAAGTACCGATGACCGTGGACCTCGAAGGGTTCACCTATATGCGGCAGGACCAAAACGGCGTGCTTGTGGGGATTTATGAGGTCGACCACGAACACTGGGCCATGGACGGCGCACCGTGGGATTATGGCGAGGAGCTGTTCCAGGAACAGCTCGACCGTATCGAAAATGAGCTGACCCTGGGCTTTGCGCGCTACCCAGCCATCGAAAACGTCGGCATCAAAACCTGGGTCAACGGCGCGTTCACCTTTTCGCCTGATGGCAACCCGCTGGTGGGCCCGGTGCCCGGCAAGCGCGGGTATTGGTCTGCCTGCGCTGTGATGGCAGGCTTCCTGCAGGGCGGCGGCGTGGGCAAGACGCTGGCCGAATGGATGATCCACGGAGAGCCGGAGGCCGACGCCTGGTCGATGGACGTGGCGCGCTATGGCACCTTCGCGGAAAACCGCGACTACATCCGCGAAACAACGGGGCAGTTCTATTCCCGCCGCTTCGTGATGACTTATCCGAACGAACAACTGCCCGCCGGGCGCCAGATCAAGATGGCCCCTGCCCATGACGCAATGACAGCAGCTGGCTGCCGTTGGGGCCAAAGCTGGGATCTGGAAACCCCGCTCTACTTCGCACCGGACGAAGACTTCGTGGAAACACCCACGCTGAAACGGTCCAACGCGTTTGAGATTGAGGCGGCGGAATGTGACGCAGTGCGAACGGGCGTCGGCCTTCTCGATATCACCGGGTTCTCCCGGTATGAGGTTTCCGGCCCCAATGCGGAGGCGTGGCTGAACCGCGTGCTGTCGACCACCCTGCCCAAACCGGGCCGCGCGCGGCTTGCCGTGGCCCTTGGCCATGACGGTCGGCTGAAGGGTGACCTGACGCTCTTTAACTGGGGCGACGGAACCTACTGGCTGATGGGCAGCTACTACCTGCGGACCTGGCACATGCGCTGGTTCAACGACCACATGGAGAGCGGCGTGAGTGTCCGCGACCTGGGCGAAGAAATCGCCGGTTTCTCCATCGCCGGGCCGAAATCGCGCGAGGTCATCGCCAAGCTTACCGAAGACCGAGTGGCCGACCTGCCGTTCATGGGCTGCATGCGCGCTGATATCGGCCTGATCCGCGCCAACGTGGCGCGCATGTCCGTGGCCGGTGAGCTGGGCTTTGAGGTCAACTGCCGCATGGGCGATCACATCGCCCTGCGCCGGATGCTGCTGGAGGCGGGCGCGGGCGTTGGCATCCGCGAATACGGGTTCAACGCGCTCCTCAGCCTGCGGCTGGAAAAGAGCTTTGGCATCTGGTCGGCGGAATTCACCCAGGGCTACACCGCTGGTGAGACAGGCATGAGCCGCTGGATCAACTGGGACAAAGGGGACTTCATCGGGCGCGATGCGGCGATGAAAGAGCATAATCAGGGGTCTGACCGCGTGCTCGTAACGCTCGACGTGGCAGCAGACGACGCGGATTGTTCGGGCTTTGAACCGGTCTGGAAAGACGGCACGCTGGTAGGGTTTGTCACCTCTGGCGGCTACGGCCACACAGTGGACAAGTCGCTGGCCATGGCGCTTGTGGATCGGGATGCGGCGACGGAAGGCACCGCCCTGTCGGTACATGTGGTCGGCGCCGAACGGGCCGCGACGGTCATCGCACCTTCCCCTTATGACCCCACTGGCAAAGCGATGCGCGGCTGATGGCAGAGGCACCGATCAGAGGGCGGCGTAAACGCGCGCGGGCGGAGGCGGCAAGCACTGCCCCTACCCGCACGACGAATTACCGCCAGCTTAAAAACCCCTTCCCGCCGATGGACGTTTTCTCAAGCGATGAGATCATGTCGATGCACGAAACTGCCCTGCGCACACTGGAAGAACTGGGCGTCCGCGTCCTGTTACCGGAAGCGCGAGAGCTTTTCAAAGCGGGCGGGGCACGGGTCGATGAAGATCAGGAGATGGTTTGGATCGGGCGTGAAATGGTGGAGGCCGCGCTCGCCACCGCCCCGAAATCCATCAACTGCCGCGCGGGCGCGCGGGAACGGGATGTGACGCTGGAACTTGGTAGCCTGGTCTTTCAACCGGGCGCTGGTGCGCCCCATGCCACGGATGAGGTACGCGGACGCCGCCCCGGATCCGCCCGCGACTTTGCAGAACTGGTGCAATTGACCCACCATTTTGACGTGCTGCAAATGATGCCGCCGCTGGTGGAACCGCAAGATGTGCCAACGCACGAGCGTCATTACTTCACGCTCGACACCCAGCTTACGCTTTCGGATAAGTTCCCCTTCATCTTCTCCCGCGGCACGCCGCAAGTGATGGAGAGCTTTGAGTTGCTGCGAGACTTTCGCGGTCTGACAGACGACGAGTTCCATGCCAACCCGCACGCCTACACGATCATCAACACCAACAGCCCGCGCACGCTGGATGTGCCTATGGCGCAGGGGTTGATCGACTTTGCCCGCCATGGGCAGGTCAGCATCGTCACGCCTTTCACGCTGATGGGGGCGATGGCGCCGATCACCGTGGCCGGGTCCATCACGCTTTCCCATGCGGAGGCGCTGTCGGCGATCACGCTGACCCAGCTTGCCAAGCCCGGCGCGCCGGTTTGCTATGGCACGTTCACATCGAACGTGGATATGAAATCCGGCGCGCCTGCTTTTGGCACGCCGACGCATTTTCAAGCCTCCCTCGCGGCAGGGCAACTGGCGCGGATGATCGGCTTGCCATGGCGGTCCGCTGCGGGGTCTGCGGCGAACCTCAACGATGTACAGGCGGCGAATGAAAACCAGATGGGGCTGTGGGGCTGCCTGATGGCGGGCGCGACCGTGATTATCCATTCCGCAGGCTGGCTAGAAGGCGGGCTTAGCGTTTCTTACGAAAAGCTTATCTGCGACGTGGAAGTTTTGAACATGGTGGCCGAACTGTGCGCAGGCGCCAAAGCGGGCGCGGCGGAAATTGGTTTTGACGCGTTGCAGGAAGTGCAGCCTTCGGGCCACTTCTTCGCCACAACTCAAACGATGGCACGCTACCAAACCGAGTTTTATGAACCTGTCGTCCACGACTATGCCAACTTCGGAACCTGGACCGAACGCGGTGCGCGCAATGCATCGGCCCGTGCAACGGACGTCTGGAAAGGTATATTGGCCGCTGACAACCGCCCAACGCTTGACGACACCAAAGTTGAGGCGATGCGCACAAGGATCGCGGCACACAAGGCCGCTGGCGGCGCACCGCCGGAAAGCTGAGCGTATGAACAAACCAGTTCTCGACCGCGATACCGAACCGCTAATTGGCCACGTTAAAGTCACCCGCGACGATTGGCTGCGCGCCGCCCGCGACACGTTGATTTCGCAAGGCGTCGCCGACGTGAAAATTCTGACGCTCGCCAAACGGTTGGAGGTCTCTAGGTCCAGCTTCTACTGGTATTTCGAAGACCGCGCAGACCTGTTGGCGGCGCTCCTGGACAGCTGGGAGCAGACCAACACCGGCGTCATGGTCCGCTACGCCAAGATGGATGCACCCTCAATCACCAGCGCGGTCAACAATTTCTTCCGCTGCGTGGTGGATCCGGAAGGGTTCAACCACAAGCTCGACTTCGCGGTGCGCGAATGGGCGCGTCGCGATGCAGATGTGAGGCGCGTGATCGCAAGGTCGGACACTGCACGCCATGCAGCAATCGCCGCCATGTTCGAACGCCACGGCTATGCGCCTGCGGAAGCCGATATTCGCGCCCGCGTACTCTATTATCAGCAGATCGGGTATTACGCACTCGACCTTGGCGAAAGCGTAGAAGAACGCCTGACGCGCATCCACGGCTACCTCTATTGCTTCACAGGCATTGAGCCGACGAAAGCCGAGGTAGAGGAGTTCACCGCCTACACTCGACGGGTCGCGCGCTGATGCAACGCTATTCGGCCCTTTCCCTTCTGCGGCACGGGCTGACCGGGCACAAAAACTGGCTGCCCGCCTGGCAAAAGGAAAAACCCAAAGACGCCTACGACGCGGTGATCATTGGCGGTGGCGGCCATGGGTTGGCGACGGCTTACTATCTGGCGAAAAACCACGGGATGAAACGCGTGGCCGTACTGGAACGTGGCTGGATCGGCGGCGGCAATACGGGACGAAACACGACAGCGGTGCGGTCAAACTACTTCTATCCGGAAAGCGTCGCGCTCTATGATCTGTCGCTCCAGCTATACGAGGGACTGTCGAAGGAACTGAATTACAACGTCATGCTGTCCCAGCGCGGCATGCTGATCGCAGCCCACACGCCCACGCAGATGGAAATATGCAACCGGATCGCCAATGCGATGCAACTCAACGGCGTCGACGGACGGCTGATGTCGGGGGCAGAGGCAGTGGACCGCATCCCCCTGCTGAACCAGTCCGAGGGGGCGCGGTACAAGTGTATGGGCGGCATCTGGCAAGGCCGCGCCGGTGTCGCGCGCCACGACGCGGTGGCCTGGGGCTATGCGCGGGCAGCCAGCGACATGGGCGTCGATATCGTCGAAAATTGCACGGTCGAGGGTCTGATTGTTGAAGCCGGGCGGATCACCGGGGTTGAAACGTCGCACGGAAAAATCCGCGTAGGCAGTGTCGGTATTGCAGCGGCTGGGGCCACGCCGGGATTTACTCAAATGGTGGATGTGGACCTGCCGATACATACTTACGCTCTGCAAGCTTTTGTGTCCGAGCCGGTGAAACCGTGCCTCGATACGGTACTTCTTTATTTGGGAACCGGGACATACCTCAGCCAGTCCGACAAAGGCGAACTGGTCATCGGTGGCGGTCTTGACCGAGTGCCGACTCATGGCCAACGCGGCAATCTGCCTGCGCAAGAGGTTGTTTTGTCGGGCCTTCTGGAGATGTTCCCGGCCTTCGGACAGTTGAACCTGCTGCGCCAATGGGCGGGTGTGGTGGACGTGGTGCCTGACTCAAGCCCGGTCATCGGGCCTGTGGGGCCGAAAGGGCTCTACGTGAACTGCGGTTGGGGCACCGGTGGGTTCAAGGCGATCCCCGCAGGTGGCTATTTGCTGGCGCATCTATTGGCAGAAGGGAAACATCATGAAATCAGCCGCCCGTTTGATCTGGACCGTTTCACCACCGGTCGGCTGATTGATGAAGCCGCCGGATCGGGGATAGCTCATTGATTTGGCGGCAAAAAGATAAGACGCGCTGTCGTTGGGCCGCCGGTTTAGCGACGCAAGGATGGTTCCGTGGCATTTTATGGCAGCCAAACAAGGAAAACCTTTTTGCAAAGCAATTGCGTAAGCCAATTCGCTGGCCCGGTGGGGCGGCTCAGCGATGGCGCGGCGGCCTAACGGCCTTGTCCCCGCACCTGATGCGCACCGAAAAGGGAAGGCCAGTGTAATGCAACGCTTCCCCTGCCCTTTTTGCGGCCTGCGAGACGAAACAGAGTTCCACTTTGTCGTGGAGGTCGGTCATCCGCGCCCGGAACCGGCAGAGGATACCAGCGACGCCGATTGGGCGGCCTACCTTTATGCCTACTTGGCACCAAAAGGTGCAGCGTCAGAGATCTGGTTGCACCTGACCTGTGGAGAATACTTCGTGCTTCACCGCGACACCGTCACTCGGGAGGTGACCGGCAGCGATCCCTTGCCAGGGGCGGCCCCATGAGCGGTTGGCGACATGACACACTCGGGTCCACCATCGACCGGAACAAGCCCCTGGCCTTCACCTTCGACGGGCAACCGCTTACCGGTTTTGCAGGCGACACCGTCGCCTCGGCCCTTATGGCCGCAGGGGTCCAGACGGTGGGACGCAGCTTTAAATACCACCGCCCGCGCGGGCTTTGGGGCCTGGGCGCCGAAGAGCCAAACGCAATCTTCGATATCACCCACAACGGTTACACCCGACCCAACCAGCGCGGGACGCTTGTGTCCCTTGCCGATGGAATGGAGGTGCGATCCGTCAACACCGCACCAACCGCCGCCAAGGACCGCTGGGGTTGGCTCGACCGCCTGCACCGGTTCTTGCCTGCCGGGTTTTACTACAAAACCTTCATGGCAGGCGGCTGGATGCGGTGGGAACCGCGTATTCGGGCACTGGCGGGTTTGGGCACCCTCGACCCCGATCACGCGCCAAAGGGTGCAGCACAGATCAATGCTAAAACACCGCTCATGGTGATTGGCAGCGGACCCGCAGGCCTCGCCGCAGCGCGTGCTGCGGCGGAACGTGGCCAAGCGGTTTGGTTGATGGAAGCTGACGCCGCACTCGGTGGAAGTCTGCGTTGGCGCGGCGGGCAAATTGACGGGCAAGATCCGCAGAGCTTCATCGACGCAACCCGCGCCGCGATCAATGCAGCAGGCGGGCGCATCTTCACCGGCACAACCGTTTGGGGAGCCTTCGACCACCGCTTGTTCGCCGCCTGGCAACGCGAGCCACAGCGCCACTGGCGGATCCGGGCGGACCGCGTGATCCTGGCTGCTGGTGCCATTGAGCGCCCGATCTGGTTTGCCAACAACGACTTACCCGGCGTGATGTCAGCGGAGGCCGCGCTGCACGGCTTACGCTTGTTCGGCGCGTTGCCCGGAAAACAAATCGTCGTGACAACCGCAAACGACAGTGCATACCCGGTGGCATTCGCGTTAGCCGCCGCTGGTGTAGACGTCACGATTGCAGACGCTAGGCCCGAAGGCCCAAAGGCGGACGGCGTCAAGATCCGACGATCCGCCACGGTAACGGCAGCACAAGGGCGAACCCATGTAACCGGCGCGGTGATCAACGGCGCCCTACAGGCTGCGGACGCAATCCTGACTGCCGGTGGGCACACGCCTTCGGTCCACCTGTGGTGCCAGGCAGGGGGCAAGCTGGACTGGAATGCCTCGCGTGACGCGTTAATCCCGCGACCAAACACAGCGGACATGACTGTGGTCGGCGCGGCGAACGGATCGTTTGGGCTGCGCGCCGCTCTGTCCGAGGGGCATTCTGCCGGCGATGGTCATCCCCCAGCGCCTTCTGCGAACGTGGAGGCTGACGCGCCCTATCCTATCGCTCCGGTGCGGCCGGACCCGGCCTTGCCCGGGCGTCAGTGGGTTGATCTACAAAATGACGTAACCCTGAAAGATGTGGGGCTTGCCGCGCGCGAAGGATTCACTTCGGTCGAACACCTGAAACGCTACACGACGCTTGGCATGGCCACCGATCAGGGGCGCACGTCAAACTTCGGCGGGCTAGCGGCGATGGCAGCCCAGACCGGGCGGACGATCCCGGAAACCGGAACCACAACCTATCGCCCGCCGTTCCAGCCGGTGCCACTCACCGTGCTTGGCGGGCCTAGGCGCTGCGAACTTTTCAACCCGCCGAAGCGGCTTGCGCTTGAAAGTGCACATCGGGACTTGGGTGCACGGTTCCGAGAATATGGCGGCTGGTTGCGGCCTGCTGTCTACGGCGATGGCGACGAAGCTGACCTAGCGCAGCAGGGTGCAGCCACAGCGCGCAAAACGGTTGCTCTGTTTGATGCGTCACCTCTTGGCAAGTTAGAGGTAATAGGCCCGAACGCGGGTCAACTGCTTGATTTTACGGGTTATGTGCGAATGTCATCGCTGAATCCTGGGCGCGCGCGCTACGGCTTTATGCTGCGTGAAAACGGAGTCATTTTTGACGACGGTGTGGTGCTGCGCCCTGCTGAGGACCGTTGGATCGTCTCTGCTTCGTCCAGCCATGTGGACGGTGTGCGCTTCATGCTCGAAGACGCGCGCCAGGACAGGTTGGCCCGAAAGGGCGTTGCCATTCACGATGTGACTGCCGCTTGGACCACGCTGACGGCCACCGGCCCGCGCGCGCGGATGATGCTGGAAAACGCTGGGATCCCTGTGCCAGACATGCCCCACATGGGTGTGGTGGAAACCGCTTTGGATGATGCCGCCCTGCGAATTGCTCGGGTCAGCTTCACTGGTGATCTGAGTTATGAGCTTTCCGTTCCTACCCATCACGCTGATGCATTGCGCGCACGGCTGGATAGGGCATTGGCAGCCGTAGACGGTCAATGGATCGGATTGGAATCCGTTATGATCTTACGCGCCGAAAAAGGCTTCATCCTAATAGGGAAAGACACCGATGGAATAACGATGCCCCACGATCTGGGCTGGGGTGGGCCACGAGAGAAGCGTGCGGACGAATACCTTGGCAAACGGTCCCTTTTCACGCCTGAGGCCCGTAGCAACAACCGGCGTCAGTTAGTGGGCCTCACCGTAGACAGCGCTCCCCTGGTGACCGGCGCACATCTGGTGCCAGCAGATGGGCCGCGCACATCGCTCGGGTTTGTTACGTCTAGCTACCAAAGTCCGGTACTGGGTCGCCCGATTGCGCTCGCGCTTTTGGCAGACGGCCGCGCACGGATGGGTCAGACAATAGGCGTTTTCAACGATGGCACGGTGGTTGAGGCCACGATTAGCCCACTATGTGCCTTCGATCCGGGGGGAGAGCGGCTCCATGGATGAACGCGATTGGACTGACCGCCCACTTGGCGAAGACGATGTACTGACGCTCGGCTCCTTGGAAGTCCGCCGCCAGAAAATTGGCCCGGCGTGTTTGGTGACAGGTGATCTGACGGCGGCACAAACGGCGTTTGACCAAGGTGCCCCGGTAGGGCTTTGCGGGCAGATGACACCGCAGGCAGCCAGCGTGCGCATTGCCCGCGATTTGGCCTTGTTTCCCGGCGGTGCTGTTAAACCCGGCTGGCACGACAGTTTTGCGGTCAGCGATGCGGACGGCGTTTACATCTGCCTGTCGCTTTCAGGGCGCGGGGCAAAAGCCGCGCTTGCCCAGGGAACCAGCGTGGATTTAGACGCACCTTCGCCTTCGGCCGCGATCCAGTTTGCCGGGGTCAAAGCCCTGCTGACCCGGCGCGGCGATGCCTATCTTCTATGGGTTGAGGCCCCGATGGAAACCTACGTGACCTCTTTCCTTCGCGGGATAGATGATGAGGCGTTTGACTGAAGGCGCCCTGCCCCGGACCGCAATCAACGTCCAATAGTTTCTACGAGGTCCCGGCGCAAAGCCGGGGACACGATGTCGTCTTAGTAGACGTCCCGTACATAGCGTTTTTCTTTTTTCAGCGCGTTGATGTAGTCGATAGCCGCATCCGCGTTCATTCCGCCGTGCGTCTCAACAATCTCATGCAACGCTGCATCCACATCTTTGGCCATGCGGGTCGCATCCCCGCAAACATAGAAATGCCCGCCGTCTTCTAACAAGGCAAATACGTCTTTGCCGTTCTCGATCATCCGATGTTGCACATAGATCTTTTCCGCCTGATCGCGCGAAAAGGCGAGGTCGAGCCGGGTTAGCGTGTCATCTGCACTGAATGCCGAAATCTCATCCTGATAGATGAAATCGCTGGCCCTGTGTTGATCACCGAAAAACAGCCAGTTGGTGCCTTTGGCGCCGCGTTCGCGTCGTTCTTCAAGGAAAGCGCGAAACGGTGCAACGCCGGTGCCGGGACCAACCATGATCATCGGCACGTCTCCGTTTTCGGGCACGCGGAACGATTTGTTCGGGGTCATAAAGATTCCAGCCTGAGCGCCTTCTGGCACGTGATCCGCCAGGAATGTGGAACAAACGCCGCGGTGTTCACGCTTTTCAAACATCCAGCGTACGGCGGCCACCGTCAGGTGCACTTCACCGGGATGAGCCTTCGGGCTGGACGAGATCGAATAGGCCCGATGCTGCAGCGGTTTGAGCCAGCTGACCACCTCTGCCGCATCAAGTTTGAGATCCGGGTTCAGGTTCAGCAGGTCCAGCGTGTCGCGTCCCCAAAGGAAATGCTCCAACGCCTCTTTGTCGCCGTTGCCGACCACATGGGTCAGTTCATCATGTTTCACCAGTGGCTCTATCGCACGGATCAGATCGCGCGACGGGGTCATGATCTCCAACCCTTTGGCGAGTAATTCACTCAGTGGAAGGTCGTGTCCGGGAACGGCCATATCGGCCTTTGCACCCAGCCGCACCAGCCAGCAATCCACCAAATCCGGCGCATTGACCGGCATCACGCCGAGCGCATCGCCCGCCTCATACGTCAGACCACTGTCGCCCAAATCAAAGGCTATATGCCTGATTTCTTTAGCGGATTTCACACCCGACAGGTTTCGGTTGTCGAGCATGGTCGACACATAAGGGTTCTTTCGGCCCCAACCTGTCTTCTTGGCTTTCTTTGGCGCAGGTGGTGCATTTTCGTACGGAGTGCCCGCATCCGGTATCGCCGCCGCAATCCAGTTTTCAGCCGGTTCTTCATAGTCCAGGTCGCAATCGACACGCGCCAGCATGCGCCTAGCGCCCAGCTGTTCGAACCGTGTATCCAGCAGCTTTCCGGCCTGACAAAAATGCTCGTAGCTTGTGTCACCAAGGGCCAGCACGCCGAAATTCAGGTTCTCCAAACGCGGCGCCGTTGTGGCCGACAGCGCATCCCAAAAGATCTCGGCGTTGTCGGGCATTTCACCCTCGCCGTAAGTGGACACCACGACGATCAGGTTCTCCATCGCGGCAAGATCGTCCATCTCCACATCATTCAGTTCGGCAATCCGCGGGGTGAAACCTTTGGCCTGGGCGGCCTCCCCGGCATCTTCGGCCAACATTTCTGCCGTACCGGTCTGCGTGCCGTAAAGAATATCAATAGGGACAATCGCAGCAGCTGGAGCTGCGGCACCGCCCGTCGCGCCGAGCTTTGAATTCAGGCCAGCGAGAAACCCGCTGATCCACGACCGTTGCTCGTCAGAGAAGGGCGCATCCTCGGGCATGTCGAGGAGTTTCTGGTTCGTCGTGTCCAAGGGGTTACTCCGCCGCGATCCGCGATACCACGTCGGGCACTGCATTCTGCGCGAAAAGTGCATCGAAGCTTGGGATTTCCCCCAATGCTGCGCGGTTCTTGCGATCCTGATGCAGGATCCACGAATATGTCCCAGGGCTGTCCATGCTCAGGATATTGCGCAGCGACAACGCGCGTTTGAAATCATTCAACCGTTTGTTGGACACCAGCGTGGCCAGACCTGCGTCGTCATAGCCATCAACTGCCTTTTTGGCATGTTTGGCGAGTGCAGCCATCAACGAGAAATCTTCGGTCAGGATCAAGTTCCGCACGGCTTTGTTCAGCCCGGCAGTATCTTTGCCGAGCCGTTTTCTAGCCACCACTTGGGCGTGTTCCAGAACCGTGTAATTGTTGAGCAGGCGGAACATTTCTTCGGTGTCCACAGTACCCCCGGCAGGGACCTTACCACGTTGAACAGGTTGGCCCAATTTCCAGGCTTTCTTCAGCGTTGTGATCTGATGGGCCGCAAGCGATGTGGACAATTCTTCCACCAATTCCTTGCGGCTGCGCGCGGCCAAAATCGCATCAGCGTCTTGGTACTGGAGCAGCGCCTTTGGCATGATCCATGCCATGTGCTTGCGGGTTTCGTCCCAGTCAGACAGCAACGCCTTTGCGCGCTTAGATCCGGTCGCCTCAATATGAAGACGCAATAACTCTTTGACGGCATCTTCGTGGACTTCTGCCTCTTGCGAGCCATCCGCAAGGGTCCCCATAAAGACAGAATCCTGGCTCAACATGGTCGGCAGGCGGCCGTCCGGGTCATATTGGTACGCAAACCCGCCCGACATGCCGTTGCCGTAACCCTTTGCAAAACCGCCGAGGTTAAGGATCGCGCCGTTGGTCATATATTCCGCGCAGAAATCCCCGACGCCTTCCACCACCGCCGTGGCGCCGGAATTACGAACCGCAAAGCGATCACCCGCTTCCCCTTCGATGAAGGTCCGACCACCGGTTGCACCGAACAAGGCAAAGTTGCCGATCAGCACGTTCTGGCCTTCTTTTGTGCCGCCACCAGCAGGCGCCCGCACGACAATTTCCCCGCCCGAGGCACCTTTGCCGACCCCGTCGTTGCAAGTGCCGGTATGATCCAGGACCATGCCGTCATTGCAAAACGCGCCGAAACTCTGACCGGCGGAACCTTGTGTGACCACGCGCACACTGCGGTGATCCAGGTATCGGCGCCCGCGCTGATCTTCAAAAGCTGCGTTGGGTAAGCGGTCCAACTCGTGGTTCAGAATGCGTTCCAGATCCACGCCAAGTTGGCCGCCGACGGTTTTGTTCCGGTTGTTTAGCGGCTGGTTTGGCCGCAATTCGATAAAGGTTTCACCCCCTTCGATAATCCGCGCCCTGACCTGATCGATCAGGGTATCGTCCACTGCAAAATCGCGTTCCAGATAGATCGGATTTTCCACCGGATTTTCTGGCACACGGGTCAGCATGGCGCGCAGGTTCAATTGGCCGACACTGGCTGGGTGGTCCAACAAATGCAGAAGGTCGGACCGACCGCGCGCCTCATCTAGCGACTTCAGACCCAAATGCGCCAGCACCTCCCGCACTTCGTGGGCAATGTTCAGCAGGTATTGTGCCAGTGCGCGGGGGTCACCATCGAACACCTCTGGATTGGTGGTCAGGCCCGCCGGGCATTTCACGTTACAGTTTTTCGCCATGACACATTTCAGCATCATCAAAGCAGTGGTGCCGAATTCAAAACTGTCGCCACCCAGCAGTGAGGCTTTCACCACATCGCTCCCGGTTTGCATCGCGCCGGAGCAACGCAGCATGACCTTTTGCCGGATGCCGTTGGCGCATAACGCCTGATGAACCTCGGCGATGCCAATTTCTGCCGCGCGACCGGTGTATTTCAGCGACGTCACAGACGCGGCACCCGTGCCGCCCGTGCCACCTGCCACGTTGATCACATCAGCGCCCGCTTTGGCCACGCCTACGGCGATGGTCCCGATGCCCTCGGAACTCACCAACTTGACAATCACCTTTTTGCGGGACGCTTTGCAGTCGTGGATCAGTTGGGCCAGGTCTTCAATCGAATAGGTGTCGTGGTGCGGCGGCGGGCTGACCAGTTCAACCCCCGGCGTACCACCGCGCGCAGCAGCGATTTCCACGGTGACCTTGGGCGCTGGCAGCTGTCCGCCCTCGCCCGGCTTGGCGCCCTGACCGATTTTGATTTCCAGCTCTTCCAGATTCGGGTCGGCCAGATAGCCTGCCCAAACCCCAAACCGACCGGAGGCGAATTGTTTGATACGGCTGGCGCGAATGGTGCCATAGCGAGAGATGTGTTCCCCGCCCTCGCCGGAGTTTGACATGCCGCCAACCATGTTGGTGCCATGGGCAACCGCCTCATGCGCGGTAGCCACCAGCGCACCGTGCGACATCGCACCGGACGCCAAGCGGGGCGTGATTTCTGAGGCTGGTTGAACCTTTTCGATCTCAATCCGATCTGGTGCGGACCGCAGACGCGACAGATAGTCCAGCGCCCACCCTTTGACCGCAATCTTCAACGCACCTTTGGACACGAAGTGGCCTTCGACATCCCTGCCAAACCGTTCCACCAATGACTGCGCCAGCGCGTCGAGCCGGCCAATATCAGCAGCCTTAGGGCCCGTCAGGCGCAGTACGAATTCCCCGTTGCCGAGATTTTCTGCATCCACGCCGCGAATAACGAAATTGTTGTTCCCAGCACGATTAAAGAGCATCATCTCTTTCTTGATCTCTTCAACCTGGGACATGAACGTGATGTCCGCCGGGAAGGCCAACACATCGCGCAGCGCCGCCGGGCGGCGGTGGCGTTCTTCAGCCATCATCGACGAAAACTGCCGGTATCCTGGAGTGATCTTGAAACTATCGATCTGATCTTTGCTCAGCTTGTCAAAGCTGGTGTTCACATAGCCCGTCTCGGTGATGCCAAATGCATCGTCCATCTGGCGCAAAGTCAGCAGACGGAAGGGATCGTTTTCACCTTCTGCTTCGGCAAAACTGATCGGCTCCTCGGTCAGGTCGACAAACCCGCGCACAGCTGTTGTGCCATAAGAGTGGCCTGCCCCTTCGGAGCGTTCTTTGAAGAGCCCAAGAATTGGGATATCCGCGTCGGTTTCCACACCCAAGGCGCGCTCGTGCCAGTCAGCAACGGATTGCGCGATGGTGTTGAACCGAACGCCTCCAACGGGCGACGTCATGTTCGGCAGGTATTTGGCAAAAACAGGATCTTTTGTGTCGAGGAAGTTCGGTTCAAAAAACTCACCGCCGGAATAAGATTCAACCGTGCAAAGGCCGACCTTGCCCATGGTCTTCATCAACGCCTTTTCAGCGGCCTTTTGGAATTTGTGGTAGGCCTCCGTCGCGCCTTCCTCCCCAAACAGCTCTTCCGCGCGCAGCCGCACGGCCAGTGGATATACGGCAGATCCCCCGAACCCCAGCGCGCAGGCAATGTGATGGGACGAACAGATCTGCCCGCTTTCCACCACCAACGACACTTTCAGGCGCAAACCTTCTTCGATCAGACGCTGGTTCACCGCAGATACGGCCAGCGTCATCGGCAGGGCCGCCTGATCTGTGGCCACATGCCGGTCTGTCAGGATCGCAATGCCACCTTTTTCACGGGCGAATGCCACCACCTGGTCAGCAACGGCATCTGTCGCGTCCAGCAATGCCGCCTCATTCGCAGCAGGGTCGCCAAAGACCGGCGTGTAGAGGATATCAAAACGGTCCCAGGGCGTGTCAGTCTGCGCCTTGATCTTGAGCATGTCGGTCATGCGCAGAACGGGCGTATTGACCACAATCTGGCGGGACCGGGACTGCCCCAAGTGCGGTTTTTCCCCCAACGCAACCCGCAAGGTCATGCCGTCGGCTTCACGAATGGAATCGAGCGGCGGGTTGGTAACTTGTGCAAACCGTTGGCTAAAGTATTTCGCTACGCCGCCTTCATTGTCCGACAGCGCGTTAATCGCGTTGCCGTACCCCATGGCAGAGACCTTTTCGATGCCGGTTTGCAGCATCGGATCCATCAGGAACTTGAAGCTTTCCTGATTGTGGGTGAACGCCACAAAACGTGCGGGCGTGGATAGATCACCGAAATAGCGCGTGGCCGCCAGTTTGGGGTCTTTGTCCGCTGACGGCAGATCATCGATGTTAACCTGTGCCGCGGTCAGCAGAGTGGCATAGTCCGCAGCCGTGGCCAGCTGTTCCAGTGCGTCATCGGTCTCGTAGATCCGCTTTTCTGCGTGGTTGTAATAAATCATCCCGCCCGCTTCGACGCGGCCACGGCGGATCACGGTTTCCGGCGGAAAATTGATCTGTCCCGCTTCTGACATGACAGCCAGATATTCTTCGGTTTCCACTGATCGCATGGGGCGTAGACCTAACCGGTCCAGCCGGGCACCGATGATGTTACCATCGCCAAAGATCAGGGCAGCGGGGCCATCGTTTTTCTCTTCTGATAGAGAGAAATATTCCAGCATGGCGCGCACTTGTGGCGACACGCGGCTGTCATTTTCCCAGGCTGGCGGCATCATCGCCACAACAGCCGTTACCAGATCAAGCCCTTCGTCATAGACCCGCGCGTTTAGCGTTTGGTCCAGGCGACAGCTGTCGGATTGCCCCTTGGGCCGGATGATTGCCTTGTTGCGGGCCAGCGCAATTGCTGCTTCTGACAGTCGGTTCTTTTTGTCGGTGTTTAACTCACCATTGTGCGCCATCAGCCGGAAGGGCTGCGCCATAGACGGGTG
Organism: Pseudomonadota bacterium; assembly: GCA_039030095.1. Taxonomy (GTDB): domain Bacteria; phylum Pseudomonadota; class Alphaproteobacteria; order Rhodobacterales; family Rhodobacteraceae; genus Amylibacter. The sequence goes on from JBCCET010000005.1 coordinate 50,891, forward strand.
CGGGTCCGTGTTGGTGGAAAACCGCGTGTGGAAATACATCGTGTGGACCGCGTGATCTGGGTCGGACAGGTCCACGTAATAAGGGATCATCTCCCACGAATTCAGCCGGCCTTTGAAAACCTGCATCCGCGCGGAAAGTGACAGGGGGTAGAACCCCTCCAGCGCGGGATCGGTGTAAGCCACCGCCTCGATTTCCAGGAGCGCGGTATGAATGCGACTGTCAAATACGTCGCCCTGCACACTCTCTTCTGCTTTGAACACCCATTGGCGAATGGGCAATTGCCACTTAACAGCGCGCTCGCCGATGGCAGTATTGTCCACTGGCATTTCGCGTTGCAGGAGAACGGTGAACCCGGCCTCAGCCAGTTTCTCATCCACCAATGCAATTGCACGTTCGTGTTGTGACGTGTCAGCGGGCAGAAAAAAGTTGCCGACACCAAAGGCACCGGGCTGCAATTCCTCACCCGTTAGCTTGCGAAAGAAACGCAGTGACAGGTCAACCGACACCCCAGCCCCGTCGCCTACACCCTCTGACGACATGCCACCCCGGTGCGGCACAGCACACAGCGCCTCATGCCCTTTGCGCAATAAATCATGGGTCTGAACGCTGTCCTTACGGGTCAAAAAGCCAACACCGCAGGCACTTTGCTCGCGTGCAGGGTCGTAGAGACCGGTCGGGTAAGTCACGTCATTCACAATCATAGGGTCCAGGCCAGCGACAAGGATGCCTCATTTTAAGGCCCCATTGCCATGGGAGCGAATAGTTGGTTTCGGGCAGCATCAGCAGGTTAGACGGGCCCCCGGAGGAGGTGATCTATCCCAAATCCTGGCAAATTTCAAGTTGGCTAGAACGCCGCACATTGGCGCGATTCGCCCAAATTAAAGGCAGTTTGCGAACTTAGGAGGTTAGCCGCCGAAGTCGTCGAGCATGATGTCTTCCCGGTCCACGCCCAATTCCAGCAGCATGTTAATAACCGAGGAGTTCATGATCGGAGGACCACACATATAATATTCGCAGTCCTCGGGGTTCGGGTGATCCTTCAGATACTGCTCATACAACACGTTGTGGATGAACCCGGTGTAGCCGTCCCAGTCGTCTTCTGGCAGGGCATCGGACAGCGCCACGTACCAATTAAAGTTATCGAACTCTTCGTCCAGCTTGTCGAAATCTTCGACGAAGAACATCTCTTTTTTGGATCGTGCACCGTACCAGAAAGTGATCCGCCGGTCCCGGTTCTCAAGCCGCTTGAGCTGGTCGAAGATATGGCTCCGCATGGGTGCCATGCCCGCACCGCCGCCGATAAAGACCATTTCTTTCGGCGTTTCGCGGGCAAAGAACTCGCCAAATGGGCCAGAGATGGTGACCTTGTCACCCGGCTTCAGGTTGAAGATGAAAGAGGACATCTTGCCCGGCGCGATACCATCGCTGCCCGGAGGTGGCGTGGCGATCCGAACGTTGAGCATGATCATGCCGCGTTCATCAGGGTAGTTCGCCATGGAATAGGCTCGTTCGATGGGCTCATCGAGCGTTGATTCGTATTGCCAAATGTTGAACTTGTCCCAGTCTTCCCGGTACTGCTCTTCCACATCGAAGTCGGTGTATTTGACGTGGTGTGCAGGTGCTTCGATCTGGATATAGCCGCCCGCGCGGAAGTTCACGTCTTCGCCTTCCGGCAATTCCAGCACCAGTTCTTTGATGAACGTTGCGACGTTGTCGTTGGATTTTACCGTGCATTCCCACTTTTTGACGCCAAAGACCTCTTCAGGGACTTCGACTTCCATGTCTTGCTTCACGGCAACCTGACACGACAAACGGTCACCGCAGGACGCTTCCCGTTTGGTAATATGGCCTTCTTCTGTCGGCAAGATGGACCCGCCACCGGAGTGGATCTTGACCCGGCATTGCGCGCAGGTGCCGCCACCGCCGCACGCGGAAGGAACAAACAACTTTTGTTCCGCCAGTGTTTGCAGCAGTTTGCCGCCCGCAGGGACCGAGATGGTTTTCTCACCGTTGATCACGATGTTCACATTGCCGGTGGACACCAAACGTGATCGGGCTGCAATGATGATGGTCACCAGCGCCAAAACGATCAGTGTGAAAAGGATAATTCCCAGTCCGAATGTTGCCATGACGGCTGCCTTTCGATCTTAGAGTTTCACGCCAGAGAATGACATGAAGGCAAGCGCCATAAGGCCCGCCGTGATGAAGGTGATGCCTAGGCCTTGAAGACCATCGGGAATGTCAGAGTACTTTAGCTTTTCGCGAACACCCGCCATGGCGGTGATCGCCAATGCCCAGCCAAAGCCAGATGACGCACCATAGGTTACACTTTCCACGAAATTGTAATCTCGCTCCACCATGAAGAGTGACCCGCCGAGGATGGCACAGTTCACCGTGATCAGCGGCAGGAACACACCCAACGCATTGTAGAGCGGCGGGAAATACTTATCGAGAACCATCTCAAGGATCTGCACCAATGCGGCAATCACACCGATGTACGAAATCAGGCCGAGGAAGGTCAGATCGACATCCTCAAAGCCTGCCCAAGCAAGCGCGCCGGGGGCTAGCAGGTTGTTCAGGATCAGGTTGTTGGCAGGCACCGTAATGGCCTGCACGATCATGACAGAGATGCCTAAGCCAATCGCGGTTGAGATTTTTTTGGACACCGCGATGAACGTACACATGCCAAGAAAAAAGCTGAGCGCCAGGTTCTCAACAAAGATCGCCTTAACGGCAAGCGAGATAAGCTCTTCCATCAGTGCGCCTCCACCACCTGGATCTTGTACTCGCGCTCTTCAACTTGCTCTGGCTTCCAAGCCCGGAAGGCCCAGATGATCAAACCGATAATAAAGAACGCTGACGGTGGCAGCAGCAGCATGCCGTTTGGAACGTACCAGCCACCATTGTTCACGGTTTCCAGAATGGTGAAGCCAAACAGGCTGCCAGACCCGAAAAGTTCGCGGATCACGCCGACCAGCATCAAGATCAGACCGTAGCCAAGTCCGTTTCCCACACCGTCGATGAAAGACGCGACTGGCGGGTTTTTCATGGCAAACGCTTCGGCGCGGCCCATGACGATGCAGTTAGTGATGATCAAGCCCACAAAGACTGACAGCGTTTTTGATATTTCGAACGCGTAAGCCTTCAGCACTTGGTCCACCAGAATCACAAGTGAAGCGATAACCACCATCTGCACGATGATACGGATCGATCCGGGGATCTGATTGCGGATGATGGAGATGAAGAACGACGAAAACCCAGTCACGAAGATAACCGCAAGCGCCATAACAAAGGAGACTTGCAACGAAGACGTCACCGCGAGCGCCGAACAGATCCCAAGAACCTGCAGCGTGATCGGGTTGTTGTCGACCAGCGGATCCACCAACATTTGTCTGCGTGTCTGGGCCATCAGAAGCCTCCCGCTTTCAGGTTATCCAGAAACGGCTGGTATCCCCGTTCGCCGAGCCAGAATTTCACCAGGTTGTCGACGCCCACAGTTGTCAGCGTCGCGCCCGCCAGCGCGTCAATGTGGTGGTCTGGTCCCGCAGGTGGCGCGGATTTGGCAACGGTGATCGCAAGGTTGCCGTCGGCATCTGCCAGTTTCTTGCCGCTCCACTGGGATTTCCAGCGCGGGTTGTCGACTTCTGCCCCCAGCCCCGGCGTTTCCGCGTGAGCATAGAATTGCAGGCCGAAAATATCGTTGCCATTCTCTTCAAGCGCTATGAACCCATAGAGCGTGGACCACAGCCCGTAGCCATGGATCGGCAGGATCACTTTATCGATCGCGCCTGCATCATCACGCAGCAGGTAAACGGTGACAAATTTCGATTGCCGCCCGATGCCCGCCGGATCATCTACCAAAGCAACTGACGTAGCCGGATCATCAGCGGACGCACGGTCATCGAATGTGGCCGGGTCGTGAGCATCTGAAAACGACCCGGTAGCAAGTTCCAGCACCTGCGGCTCAAACGCGGCGTTGAATGCTTCCAGCACATCAATGCCGGGCTCATACACACCAGCGACCTGCAAGATGTTGATCTGCTTGTCCTTAAGCTTGTTCACCTCTTGCGTCGGGCGCAGCGACACAGCCGCCGCAGACACAATCATCGATGCAACAAGGCACACGGAAACTGCGATGAAAATCGTCTTTGGAACGGAATCGGGCGGAAGCTCCAGAAACCGGCGAAGGAAACCTTTGTTCGCTTCTTCTTGCGGGTCATCAGGCATGGCGCCGAGCCCTCCGCTTAATGTTAGCTTGCACCACGAAGTAGTCGATCAGCGGCGCAAAGACGTTGCCGAACAAGATTGCCAGCATCATGCCCTCTGGGAAAGCCGGATTGATCACACGGATCATCACAACCATGAAACCGATCAGCGCCCCATAGATATAGCGGCCCAGGTTGGTGTGGGAGGCCGACACCGGCTCCGTCACCATGAACACCAAACCAAAGGCATAGCCGCCGACGACCAGATGCCAATACCAGGGCATTGAGAACATCGGGTTCGAGTCTGACCCGATAACATTGAGAAGCGATGAAAACGCGATCATGCCCGCCAAACAGCCCACCACGAGGCGCCAGTTGGCGATCCGCGTGATCAGCAAGAACACCAGGCCGATGCCGCAGGCAAGCGTAGAGGTTTCCCCAAGGCTGCCCTGTACAGTTCCGATAAACGACGAAGTCCAGTCCATCCCCTGCGCCGCAAGGTTCTGATAGCCTTCAGCCGCAGCAAGACCCAACGCAGTTGCGCCGGAAAAGCCGTCAACCGGCGTCCAGATTGTGTTGCCTGACATCTCTGCCGGATAAGCAAAGTAAAGGAACGCGCGCCCCGTCAGCGCCGGGTTCAAGAAGTTCTTGCCTGTGCCGCCGAATACTTCTTTGCCGATCACAACCCCGAAGATGATACCAAGCGCGACCTGCCAAAGCGGCACGTCAGGCGGCATAATCAGGGTGTAAAGCATTGAAGTAACAAGGAAACCTTCGTTCACCTCATGCTTGCGCACAGTGGCAAAAATCACCTCTGCGATCCCACCGGCGACCAGTGTCACGATGTAGATCGGGAAGAAGTAGAGCGACCCGTGGATGATGTTCAAAAGCGGGTTAGAGGCGTCAAAACCGATGCCAAAGAAACCCAGAAGCGACGTCCGCCAGCCAGAGGCGCCATGCACCTCTATCGCGGAGTTAACTTGAAGCCCGATGTTGTACATCCCCATCAGGATGCAAGGGATCGTGGCAATCACGACATAAGTCATGATCCGTTTCATATCGATGTAGGACCGCGCATGCGGTGCCGCGGTCGTTACGGTTTTCGGAGTGTACAGAAAGCTCTCCACCATCTCGTAAATAGAGAAGTAGCGTTCGTACTTACCGCCTTTGGTGAAGTTCGGCTCGATTCTATCGAAGAAGTTGCGCAGACCCATACGTCTTTAGCCTTCCTTCTCAATCTTTGTCAGGCAGTCGCGGAGCGCCATGCCGTATTCGTATTTTGCCGGACATGCAAAGCCGCAAAGACCCAGGTCTTCTTCGTCCAGTTCAAGCGCACCCAACGCCTGAGCAGCATCCGTGTCCATGACCAGAAGCGCCCGCAGAAGTTGCGTAGGCAAATAGTCCTGCGGCATCAGCTGTTCAAACGTCCCCAAGGGCACCATGGCACGTCGCCCGCCGTTAAGGTTAGATGTAAGCGAATAGAGTTTCTTTGAAAAGGCGGAACCAAGAACGGGCTGGAACGCGTATTTGCTGCCCATTGGCCTTATCCAGCCCATCGGAATCTGCTTTTTGTCTTCTTCGATCACAGTGATTTGACGATCATATCGCCCAAGGAACGCGCTTGGCCCCTCACCTGCCCTACCGCTGAGAATGGATCCCGAAATCATCCGTACGGATGCATCGCCTTCGACAGTGCCGCGGGTCAGATCCTCCATCGAGGCGCCCATCACCGTGCGCACCACGCGTGGTTCCTTGATCAGCGGCCCCGAAACAGCCACGACCCGGCTGCCGTCCAGTTGCCCCGTACGCAAAAGGCGTCCGATGGCGATCACGTCTTGATACCAGATGGTCCAGACAAACCTGTTCGCTGTGGGCGGATTAAGGAAGTGAATGTGTGTGCCGGGCAACCCGGAAGGATGCGGGCCGGAAAACGCAGCCGCCTCAACCCCCGGAACATCAGCGCCCGGAACATCGGCCCCGCCTGCATGGCACAGGTAAGTGGTGCCTTCGGTCAGTTTCGTGATGGCAGCCAGCCCGGCTTTGAAATCATCCGCAGCTTCAGCGATGATTGGCGCCGGGTCTGCCGTCAACGGCTCTGTGTCCGTTGCGGTCACAAAAATGGCAGACGGGCGGTCGCTTGTTGCCGGCACCTTGGAATAGGGCCGCGTCCGAAATGACGCCCATAGACCAGAGGCGGCCAAGCGTTCGGCCAGCCCTTCGGCTGTGTTCGCATCACCCACGCTCGAAAAATCGACCGGCGGCGTGCCTTCGTCCATAACCTGAATTTCAACGCTGATCAGCGCGCGCCGCGCGCCGCGATTCACCGCCTTGATCCGACCCGCTACCGGTGAGGTCACCATCACGTCTGGCGTGTCTTTGTGCGCGAATATCGGAGAGCCCGGGACAACCTTGTCATCCTGCTCAACCGACAAGCGCGGCTTCAACCCGACGTAGTCTGCCCCGATCACGGCCACGGTCTGAACCTCTGGCCCGTCGTGAATTCCGGACGCTGGCGCCCCGGTTACAGGCAGATTCAGTCCCTTTTTGAATGAAAAGTTCTGCACCTGGTTCCCGTTGCTTTAAAGCTGCGTTCTTGTGCGCCCCGATAGCATCTCTGGTCGGTCTATCTCCACCCCAGTTTTGACTTTTTTCAATTTTTTTTGTGATCGGGCATTTTGTCGTAACAACTGGGCAGATATAGTGTAGGGGAAGTGCCGAAAAGATCATGAGGTTTTAGCTGTGGCTGAAAAAATCGCTCTGACGCGACGCGCAATCCTTTTCCTTCCGCTCGCTTTGGCGGCCTGCAAGCCGGGTTCGACCGTGCACAAGTTGACCGGATCGACCATGGGCACGACCTATTCGGTCGTGGCGGTGGACCCCGGCACGGTGGTGCCGGAGGCCGACATTCGGGCCGCGATCAACGGTGCACTGGCGCAGGTGAACAGCCAGATGTCGAACTGGGACCCCAATTCGGAAGTGTCCCGCTTTAACGCTGCCCGCACGACAGACCCGATTTCAGTATCGGCAGGTATGTCAGATGTGATGCGCGCCGCCCAAAACGTGAACGCGGCCTGCCTGGGTTGCTTTGACGTCACTGTTGGTCCGCTTATCGACCTTTGGGGATTCGGCGCGGCCAAAGGCGCAAGCTCGATGCCCAGCGCAGAGGCAGTCGCCGCCGCGCGCGCCGTGACCGGCCAAGACAAATTGTTTGTCTCTGCGGGTGCGTTGCAAAAATCTGTACCGGAAAGTGAAATCTACCTGTCAGCTATCGGCAAGGGCCATGGCGTCGACCTCGTCGCGAAAACCGTTGCCAGCTTGGGCCTTGAGGATTTCATGGTTGAAATCGGCGGCGACCTTTATACGCAAGGCCGAAACGCGGACGGCATGCCGTGGCAGATCGGCATCGAAAGCCCTGATATGCTTTCGCGGCAGGTGCAGAAAGTTGTAGGTGTCAGCGGGTTGGGCATGGCCACGTCAGGCGATTACCGCAACTACTTTGATCAGGATGGCCAACGTTATTCCCACATCATTGATCCTGCGACCGGGCGTCCGATCATCCACAAAACCGCGTCTGCGACCGTGCTGACCGAAAACGCGATGCTGGCAGATGCCTGGGCAACCGGCATGCTGACCCTTGGATCCGAAAAAGGCTTGGCAGTTGCTGAGGCGCAAGATCTGGCTGTGATCTTCGTGGATCGCGCTGATGGCGACTTTGTGATCAAGGAAAGCCCTGCATTTAGGCGACTGAGCGCTTAAGTTAGCGCAAACAGAGGTGGTGACCCTTAATGGCTGAAACTTTTATTCTCGCGTTCGTCTTGCTTGGTCTGATCACGGCAGGCATGGCGATCGGCGTGATGTTTCAAGGTAAATCCATCAAAGGCAGCTGCGGTGGCCTGAACGCGATCAGCGACGCCGATCAATGCCTCGTTTGCAACAAAGAAATCGACCCAAACAGTCCGCTGCGTGATCGCTTGCAGTGCCCTCGCGCACGTCAAATGGCGGAGCGGATGGCCGCGGATTGATCAAGACGTGGCCGGCAGTCGAATCGGCCTGACCACAATAAAGATCATGTAAATCAGTGCTTAAGGCGGGGGAGATCTCGCCTTATCCCGTTTTGACAGGTGTAAATCCAACTGTCAGCAGGCAGACCGCTGCAACCACCCCGAAAACCCACAACTGCCACCGGGGACCTTCGTTTTTCCAAACCCGCCGATAACTGTAGCCCGCCAAAATGGCGACCACAAAAATCAGTGTGGCAGCCAGCGGTTTCAGCTCAAAATCACCCATCTCTACCTGCGGTATTTGCAAATCCAAAATCGTCGTCTAGTCTTTGTTCCATAGCGGGACTGCTGCACTCAAGATAGGAGAATTTGTCCATGCCAAGCTCTTACCAAGCGCCGATGCGCAAGGATGAAGCCTCAGAACGTAAGACGCAAAGTCAGTCCACTTCGACCAACGTTTCAAAAGATTCGGCCACCGTGCAAAAGCTGATGGCCTCCAAGGACGGCGGTCAGATCATTGCGATTCGCCCACAGGACACAATTGCTGTTGCTGTAGGAATTCTGCGCGACAAGCGGATCGGAGCCTTGGCTGTAACAGATGCGACCGGTGCGTTGGTCGGGATCCTGTCAGAACGCGATATCGTGCGAAAATTGGCAGAAACGCCTGGGCAGACCCTGCCTCAATCCGTTGGCGATAACATGACCGCCAAAGTAGAAAGCTGTTCGCCCAGCGATATGCTCGTCGATGTGCTGCGCCGCATGACAGAGGGACGCTTTCGCCACATGCCAGTGGTGGAGAACGGCGCCCCTATTGGCATGGTGACCATTGGCGATGTCGTGCACTTCCGGCTTCGCGAACTGGAGCATGAGGCACTACAGCTCAAACAGATGATTGTGGGCTGATCACGCGCGGCCTTTCATGGCCAGCTCTATCAATCGGGTCATGATCTGCCCTGCTTCGGTTGGCGGCGGATAAAACCAAAGCCGCTCTGACCGCCTTTCAGCGACCAGATCAAGCCTGTCGATCTCCGGCGGCACCCGTCGGAAGTTAGCCGACATACTGATAATTTGGTCTAAGGAGCCACTCGCATGTCCTGGGAATTTCTGCTGACATCATTGGTTGTGGTTCTGCTGCCAGGCACCGGTGTTCTCTACACTTTAGCGATCGGCCTGGGGCGCGGCTTTCGGGCCAGCGTGGCGGCCGCGTTTGGCTGTACCTTTGGCATTGTGCCCGCCGCAGGTGCCAGCATTGTAGGGTTGTCAGCACTGTTACACACCAGTGCAGTTGCGTTTATGGTGATCAAATACTTGGGCGTGGCTTACCTGTTTTATATGGCGTGGACGATCCTACGCGACGGCGGCAGCATGGATGTCACTGAGGAGAAAGCCACTAGGGGACTCGCGAAAATTGCGACCATTGGTGCGGTGATGAATGTACTTAACCCCAAGCTATCGCTCTTTTTTCTTGCATTCCTGCCGCAGTTTGTCGCCGCCGAAGCGTCTGACGCAACGCTTCAATTGGTGTTCCTAGCCGCCGTGTTCATGGCTATGACCTTCGCTGTATTTGTTGTTTACGGGGCTTTTGCCGCGCTGGCCCGGGACTATGTCATCCGCCGCCCGAAAGTGCTGACCTGGATCAAACGCAGCTTTGCTGGGGCATTCGGTTTTCTAGGCGCACGCCTCGCATTGTCTGACTGATACCACGTCTGACCAACCTTAGATTTGGGACGCTGTGCGCATGGCTGCGGGCGAGTGAAGGATTTTCCATCTGTGGTTGGTAAAGCAAACATTGCCATACCGTTAAACGGGTTTACATCATCCTAACCAATTAGGCGCAAAACGCTCGATCGCAACAACTCTGAAGTGCGCGTGGAAGCGCTCAGGGGAAATGTGAGCGCTATGACACAAATCGCCAAAATGACTGAAGTTGGCGCCAGCACGGGCGGTTTTTCACCATGCGAATCGTTTTTAAACAACGCCCCCTTCAATCAGGGTTCTTCTTATGAGGCCATTCAGGGCCTGACCTCGGATTTCCGCTTTTCGATAGACGCACAGTTGGCATGGTCTTGGTTCATGCCAATTTACCCGGTCGAAAACGTGATTCGATTATCGGTTGATGACTTCTGCACCTCGGTAGCCGGCGAAGCCTGTACAGGGACTGCTCCTGGCACCAAACAAATGACGGACACCGCATGCAACGATGCCGCCATTGGCGCGTTGCGTGCGAAGGTTTCCGAACTAGAGGCATTAAACGAAAGACTGGCACAATTTGCCTATGCGGCGGCCCACGATTTGGAAGAGCCATTGCGCAAAATCCGCCAATACGGCGACCTTTTGGTCGAAGACCACAGCGCCACGCTCAACAAAGACGGGCAGTTTTATGTCAACGTGATGACCTCTTCCGCGCAACGGTTGAGCAGCCTTGTAAAAAACCTGTTGCAGTTCGCCAGCGCGTCGCAGGGTGACCTGGTGCTCAAACCCGTTGATCTGGAAAAGCCGTTTCAAAAGGCGCTCGACGACGTCCAACATCCTTTGGAAGAGGTCGGCATGGTCACAAAAATGGGCTCCCTGCCGACGGTTCAATGTGATGAGATGCTGGTGCAAATTGTTTTCAACAACCTGGTGCTGAATGCGATCAAGTACCGCGCGCCCGGTCGCAGCCCGGAAATGACGATAGCGCTTGCCGAAGATGGCGATGACTTGGTCCTAAGTTTTACCGACAACGGCATTGGGTTCGACAAAAGCGAAGCCGACCGCATCTTCGAACCTTTCGTCCGTCTTGGGTCGAAATCGGAGGCGCAAGGCACAGGCATCGGCCTGGCGATCTGTCGCACAATCTGCGAACGCCACAACTGGTCTTTGACCGCCTCCGGCATCAAGGACAGCCACGCACGATTTGAAATCCGCATTCCGGGTGCAAACAGAAATGACTGAAAATCACACCCATAGAAAATGTGTCGTCATCATTGATGACGATGACGAAGATGTCTTTGCAGTCCGCCGCGCGTTTTCCAAAAGTGACCCTTCAATCGATCTGAAACATATTTCTGACGGCGTGGCGGCCGTCGATTACCTGCTGTCATATACGGATTACAGCGACCTGCCGGACCTCGTGCTGCTGGACATCAAAATGCCAGGGATGAACGGATTTGAGATTTTGCGAGCATTGCGCAGCTCTGACATTTCTCGACACTTACCGATCATCATGTTTTCCACATCCGCGTCACCCAAGGAAATCCGGCAGGCATATTCGGGTGGCGCAAACGCGCATCTGATTAAGCCAAACTCCATGTCCGAATTGCAAGAATTTGCGCAGGCTATCGCGGTCTTTTGGCTCAGCGCTGCAACTTTGCCGAACCGCGGATAGTCCAATTTCGCCAGACTGCAACGCGCCGAATAGACTTGTCGGTTCAACGCGGCGGCAGTGGCTATGAAAACGCTTGTTGGTCTTATCGTGATTCCTCATCGTCCAACATGGAATAACCCCGGTCAATCCCGCCAGGCAGCGGGCTATTCGGTCGCCAACGTCGCAAATACGCAGGTTTAGGCGGGGTTGGCATCTCCTGCGCTCAGTTCTACGCCGCCTAAACTGAAAAAGGAATTTGGTCCGGCTTAGCCTAGGCGTTCGAATTCATGCAAACCTGCCTATTGGCGCCCCGCGCCCCCTTGCACACCTGCCGCGAAAATCTATAACCGCGACAATTTGCAATTGGTTCGGCGAATCCCGGACCCGCGCTCAGGAGAGGCTCATGCCCAAACGCACCGATATCGACGCAGTCATGATCATCGGTGCCGGGCCTATCATCATCGGCCAGGCCTGTGAGTTCGACTATTCAGGCGCGCAGGCGTGTAAGGCTTTGCGCGAAGAAGGCTACCGGGTTGTTCTGGTAAACTCCAACCCTGCCACGATCATGACAGATCCCGAAATGGCCGATGCCACTTATGTGGAGCCAATCACGCCAGAAGTTGTTGCCAAAATCATCGAACGGGAACTCGCAGCCCACCCCGAAGAAAAGCTGGTGCTGTTGCCAACGATGGGCGGGCAAACCGGTTTGAACACGGCTTTGGCGCTGGACGAAGACGGCACGCTCGACAAACTCGGTATTGAATTGATCGGGGCCAAGCGGGAAGCCATTGAGATGGCCGAGGACCGCAAGCTTTTCCGCGAAGCGATGGACCGGCTCGGCATCGAAAACCCCAAAGCAGCGATTGCCCATTCCATGGAAGAGGCCCGCGCCGCCTTGCCCGACGTGGGCCTGCCTGCGATCATTCGGCCCGCATTTACCATGGGCGGCACGGGTGGCGGCATTGCCTACAACCAAGAGGAGTATGAACACATCTGCTCCCGCGGGTTGGATGCATCGCCAGTTTCTCAGATCCTCATCGATGAGAGCCTTCTGGGGTGGAAAGAGTTCGAAATGGAAGTGGTCCGCGATAAAGCGGACAATGCAATTATCGTCTGTTCCATTGAAAACGTGGACCCGATGGGCGTGCACACCGGCGACAGTATCACTGTGGCCCCTGCCCTGACCCTGACGGACAAAGAATATCAGATGATGCGCACGCACAGCATCAATGTGCTGCGTGAAATCGGCGTGGAAACCGGCGGATCCAACGTGCAGTGGTCGGTAAACCCCGCAGACGGGCGCATGGTGGTGATCGAGATGAACCCGCGAGTGTCGCGGTCGTCGGCGCTCGCGTCCAAGGCCACCGGGTTTCCGATTGCCAAAGTCGCAGCGAAGCTGGCTGTGGGCTATACGCTGGACGAGTTGGACAACGATATCACGCGGGTCACACCAGCCAGTTTTGAGCCATCCATCGACTATGTCGTCACAAAAACCCCACGTTTCGCCTTTGAAAAATTCCCCGGATCGCAGCCCCATCTGACCACTGCGATGAAATCAGTTGGGGAGGCCATGGCCATCGGTCGCACGATCCATGAAAGCATGCAAAAGGCGCTGGCGTCGCTAGAAACCGGGCTGACGGGCTTTGACGACATTCACGTACCTGGCACGCCTCAGCTAGACCAACTGGTCCGGGCAGATGACCCTAACCGGGACCTACCGTTCATCGTCGTCGGTGCCGACAAAGAGGCGCAGGAGCTGATAGACAAATCTGTTACCCGCGCACTGGCTGAACAAACGCCAGACCGGTTGCGCATAATCGCGCAGGCTATGCGATTTGGGTTTTCTGACGACGAGTTGTTTGAAATCACCAGCTTTGACCCCTGGTTCTTGTCGCGAATCCGCGAAATTGTCGAAATTGAATGCCAGATTCTGAAAGACGGCCTGCCGACGGATGCTAAGGCATTGCGGCGGCTGAAAATGTTTGGCTTCACCGATGCGCGTCTGGCCACGCTTTCCGGAGAAACGGAACGCGACATCCGCATCACCCGCCAGCGGCTGGGCATCACTGCCGTCTACAAACGCATCGACACCTGCGCGGCAGAATTTGAGGCGCAAACGCCCTACATGTATTCCACCTATGAGACCGACGCGATGGGCGAAGTGGAATGTGAAGCGCGCCCGTCTGATCGCAAAAAGGTTGTGATCCTCGGCGGCGGTCCGAACCGGATCGGCCAGGGGATTGAGTTCGACTACTGCTGCTGTCATGCCTGCTATGCGCTGACAGAAGCCGGGTATGAGACCATTATGGTCAACTGCAACCCCGAGACGGTCAGCACAGACTATGACACATCTGACAGGCTCTACTTCGAACCGCTGCGTCTTGAAAATGTGTTGGAAATCCTGCGTGTTGAACGGGAAAACGGCACGCTGCATGGCGTGATTGTGCAATTCGGCGGGCAAACCCCCCTCAACATCGCCAACGCTTTGGCCGAAGAAGGCATCCCGATTCTGGGCACCACGCCAGATGCGATTGATCTGGCCGAAGACCGTGAACGGTTCCAGAAACTGCTGGCTGATCTGGATCTGAAACAGCCAAGAAACGGCATCGCTCATTCTGGGCAAGAGGCGTTCGCGGTTGCAGCAGACGTCGGTTATCCGCTGGTCATTCGTCCATCGTACGTGTTGGGTGGGCGCGCCATGGAAATTGTGCGCGATGACGCGCAGTTGGAGCGGTACATCAATGAGGCTGTAGTCGTGTCAGGCGACAGCCCCGTGTTGCTTGACAGCTATCTGTCAGGCGCAACAGAGGTGGACGTAGACGCCATCTGTGACGGCACCACCGTGCATGTGGCGGGTATTCTGGAACACATCGAAGAAGCGGGCGTTCATTCCGGTGACAGCGCATGTTCCCTGCCGCCGTTTTCGCTGAGCGCTGAAGTAATCGAAGAGTTGAAGCGCCAGTCAGAGGCCATGGCGCTTGCACTCAATGTGGTTGGCTTGATGAACGTGCAGTTCGCCATCAAAGACGGCACAATCTACATCCTAGAGGTCAACCCACGGGCGTCACGGACCGTTCCGTTTGTGGCAAAGGCCGTAAATTCCCCCATCGCGGGAATTGCCGCCCGCGTTATGGCCGGTGAACCGCTTGCCGGGATGGAACTCAAAGACCCGCTGCCTGACCACTACGCCGTTAAAGAGGCTGTGATGCCTTTCGCCCGTTTCCCCGGTGTAGACACACTGTTGGGGCCGGAAATGCGCTCTACCGGTGAGGTTATGGGCCTCGACCGATCGTTTGCGCGTGCATTTCTGAAATCACAGCTCGGCGCCGGGCAAGCCATGCCGTCCGAGGGCACCGTTTTCATATCCATCCGCAATGAAGACAAAACGTCCGAGATGCTGGAGGCCGCACAGATTTTGATCGGTCAGGGTTTCAACATCGTTGCGACCCGTGGCACGGCAGAATTCTTCAAAAGCGCAGGCGTTGAAGCGGAAGTTGTGAACAAAGTATACGAAGGTCGGCCCCACATCGTGGATCGCCTAAAGGATGGGAGAATCAATCTGGTCTTCAATACAACAGAGGGTCAGCAGTCGATTGACGACAGTCGCGAGATAAGAAGCGTGGCTTTGTATGGAAAAATAGTTTACTTTACGACAGCCGCTGCAAGTTTCGCAGCCGCCAAAGCTATCCGAAATATAGCTGAAGGCGAACTGGAAGTTTCACCTCTCCAGTCATATTGATTCAGAATTCTTTAGGAAATTCATAGGCCGCTTCTACCCTCGGTAGAATAATGGCTTTTTGCGTTTATGGGCCTACCTGATTTACGCCGCTCGAAATGCAACCAATGGGTTAACCGGGAGTAGACTTTGCACCCAAAAATACCCCAATCACTAACAAAAATTAACCACTTCCCGTAGTTTCGGGCTAGTCTGTAATCACACCCTTAATTGAAAAGGAGTACTCGATGTCAAATCAAGGTGTGACCGTAGTTTTGGTCAAAACGTTAGAAGAAATGCAGGCTGCGTACGACGTGCGTCGTAAAGTCTTTGTAGAAGAACAAAATGAAGATGAAGCGGAAGAATTCGACGGCAACGATTTCTGCGCGGCCCATCTGATTGCCTACCAGGACGGGAGCCCGGTGGGCACCATGCGACTTCGCATTGTATCCGGCAGCGAAGGTGGTACAATCATCTGGGAGCGTTTGGCGATTGTAAAAGAAGCGCGAAAGTCTAACCCTTGGCTTTTCCGCAAGATCTTGAAATCGGCCACACACTACACAAAGTTAATGAATGTGGAACATGTGATTGGTATCGTAGAAGACCCCAAATTGATGCGGTTCTGGCGCGTGTACGGCTGCGAAGACACAGGTGAAGCGCCGCTCGACATGGGTGGACATACTTACCTGCCTTTCCGTTTGAAGATCCAACGGGACGAACCAGCGCAAACGCCAACATTGCGACAAGCAATCAAGGCTGTTCCACAGATTTTTGAAGAAACGCGGGAGAATGCGTGACCAACGTTAGTTTCGCTTTGTTTATGGATCGATTGTGGAGCACATCGGATCCAAACGACACAAAAGAGTTGATGCTGCAACTTGGCTTCAATGGCCTGTTGTTTCAGCGTTGGTCGCCGCAATTCATTGAAAACTGGGAAGGAAAATTCGCTGAGGGTTTCCTGGAACACTACTATGGTACTGCGCTGGACCAACATTGCGCAGTGGCCAAAGCGATCCACACCTGGACCCGTGATTACTCCTTTCGTGAAGTCCGCGAACAGCTGCGTCCGTCTCTCGACCCGGAAAAGTCGATACGGGCCAACAATCTGTTTTCCCAATTCGGCATGGAAGACGGAGTTGTCCTGCTGACAGGTAGCAACCTGACGCGATCTGCGGTGATTCTGAGCAGCGCAACACCGTGCGGCAATCGATTTGCGGAGCTTGGCGGGCTGCTTGCCTTTGCCGCTCACCGCCTGACGGAGCAATTGCCAGTTGGGCACGATCTTCTGACGCCGGTCCCACGTGAACACCAACCATTGTCGGAAATGCAGTCCCGCATCCTGCAAATGCAAATTGATAACCCCGCGTGGTCTAATGCGGAAATGGCCACGGCCCTTGGCATGTCTCCCAAAACACTGCACGCCCACCACAAAAAGATCGCAAAGAAAAACGGCGTAACCACATTTACCGGAGCGGTGCTGAAACACCTCCAACAAAGCCGCTAGAAGACCCTACCCGAGCCAGTGCAAGGAACGCGCGCTAGCGCCAGTCCGATGCCCAGCCAAAACCCTGTGTCAACATTTCCGCTTGAAGTGTTATCCGCCAACGGCTGTCTCAAGCGCTTTCCATTTTGCGCTGCCAAACTCACCTAACTCTCTGTAAGTAAACTTAAAATTTGAAGGGCGCGCCCAGTTTCCCGAACGCGCCCCTACTGGCAAGCAAGTACTCTTTACTAACCTCGTACGGTCAGCTGCAGGCCCGGATCAGGCCCACGATCTGGCTTTTGACCGCTTCATTAGAGATCTGGTTAATCTGCGTGGCCAATTCAATTGTGCGGGTGGAAATTTCTTCAACCTCCTCCGAGGTGTCAGCCTCGGCCCCCTCAAAGAAGTAGGCGATGTTTACGCCCAAAGCCTGAGAGATTTCCCACAACCGACTGGCAGAGATGCGGTTGATACCGCGCTCATACTTTTGCAGTTGCTGAAAGCTGATCGACAGCATGTCGCTCAACTGTTGCTGGCTGATACCACGTGCCGCGCGGGTCAACCTGATTTTGGTTCCAACATATACATCGATTGGATGCGGCATAGACGGCCTCCTTGAAGTCGCACTACCCCAGATGGGGTTCATGTGATGATTTCAGTTTGGCCGAAGGTCGTAGAAACTACGCCGACGGAGCGCCGATGTACCTGCGTTCAGGTACTTGGCGGTGTGCTGGTTTATAATCATATAATAAATGTAGAGGCAATTGAAAAATGATCGTTTCTCAACTTAAGATAGCATTTTATTCAAAATTGGTTAACCGGCGCGTGGCACAGGCCACCTCTTTGGCAGGTGCGCATAGCGCGGATCTTTTAGCAACTCCACGTAGCGTGCGACCTTGTGATCACCGCCGAAATTACCACCGGGTTGTGATAACCAGACAACTTGGCCCACGTGTCGGAACCCCCAACGCGGGGCCTTTGTGACCCGATCATCTTTGCGATTAAAATTGAGAATCTGAATCTCATTACTGTACCGATATCGCTTAAGGCTAACCTTTGGGGACGCAAAGTTAATCACAGGCAAGTTCAACTTGGCACCCAAAATCTGGCCGCTGGCAGCGCCAAGCGAATGTCCTGTAACGCGTTTAACGCGTTTGTTTTTTACCCATGTATAGATCGCACTGGCATGGCGCAGAAAGCCACTGTGAAAGCGATAACCACCACCCGCATCCGCTATTTTCCGGTCGTAGACATTCATGTTGTAACGCCGCCAGTCCGACAGCTCGTTTGTGCCGGGAATAACCAGCGTGCCGTCGCGCATCAGATAGGCCTGAACGCCATCGGAATCCGGCTTCTTTTGCGTGCTGCTGCCTAGGGCATCTTCATATGCGGCATCAATCAGCGCCGCTGCGTCCAGAACAATCATAATTCCCCCTATTCCAATAAGCCCACTCTACCATGGGTCGAAATTGCGGACAAATCACTTGATGCGCCCTGTGTAGGGGTTATCTTCCGCGCTCATGGCAAAGCTCTACTTTCACTACTCAACCATGAACGCGGGCAAATCGACTTTGCTGTTACAGGCGTCTTACAATTACCGCGAACGAGGGATGGAGACGTACCTGATCACTGCCGCCTTCGATGACCGTGCAGGGGAAGGCAATATCTCCAGCCGCATTGGCATATCCGAACGGGCAGACCTGTTTGCAAGTGACAGCGATCTTTATGCGATGATCGAAGCGCGGCAAAAACGAACAACGCTGGCCTGTGTCTTCATTGATGAGGCGCAGTTTTTGACCGCAGACCAAGTATGGAACTTAGCACTGGCGGTGGATGACCTGGGCGTGCCGGTGATGTGCTATGGCCTTCGGGTGGATTTCAAGGGGGAGCTATTTCCCGGCTCCGCCGCTCTGCTGGCTTGGGCGGATGAGATGCGGGAATGCCGGACGATCTGTTGGTGCGGCAAGAAAGCGACTATGGTCGTCCGCCAGGACGGGGACGGAACCGTTTTGCGCGACGGTGATCAGGTTCAAATCGGGGGCAACGAAACATATGTTTCACTATGCCGCCGCCATTGGCGAGAGGCCGTCGGGACGTAGACGCAGGCTTTACCTTCGTCACTGAAACGCGCGGCAACAAAAAACCCCGCCTGGGCGGGGTTTTTCAAAAACGCAGTCAAGAAATCTTAAGCTTCAGCTTGCGCCGCCATGATTTCTTTCTTCGCTTTCAAAGCGCTCGCAGAAAGTTCCGCGTCTTTGGCTTTGGTCAGGAATTGGTCCAGACCGCCGCGGTGATCCACCGTGCGCAAAGCAGCGGCAGAGATGCGGAATTTGAAAGATCTGCCAAGTGTCTCGGACGTCAGTGTCACGTCGTTGAGGTTCGGCAAAAAGCGACGCCGGGTCTTGTTGTTGGCGTGGCTCACGTTGTTACCCGACATCGGGCCTTTTTGGGTGAATTCGCACTTCCGCGACATCGGTTTATCCTCAACCTATGACAGGGGTCAGCGCACCTGCGACCGCCTGCGTGAATTTCGAGCCGTCCGCATAGACCCATTCCCCGGAACCGTCAAGCACCGCCTGCCCTGTTAACGGTCCATCTGAGCGAGAAGTTCCGCTGCGGCAGCGTCCGGGCTGATCCGCCCTGCCGAAACCTCCGCACCCAGTTGATCGCGCAAGGCCCGGCGTGCCGGGTCCGCGTCAAGGCGGGAAAGCCAACCCCGCTCCACCTCACGCGTGAACCAAAGCGCAGCCTGCGCCTTTCTTTTACTTTCCCAAACACCGTGATCCTTACGCCAATCGGTCAATGCCTGCATTTCGGACCAAGCGTCCTGCAATCCGGATTCTTCAATTGCCGAAATTGTCATGGCTTTCGGAAACGTGTCAGGATCACCGGGACGCGCGCGCATCAAACGCAAGGCACCGGCGTAGTCTGCACAGGTGCGGATGGCTTGGGGCTTTAGGTCCCCGTCCGCTTTGTTAACCAGAATCAAATCTGCGATTTCCATGATCCCGCGTTTGACACCTTGCAGTTCGTCGCCACCCGCAGGCGCCAGCAAAAGCGTGAAGATATCGGTCATTTCGCTGACCATCACCTCCGACTGGCCAACGCCAACCGTTTCCACGATCACAATGTCAAAGCCCGCTGCCTCACACAGCGCGATCACCTCTCGCGTGCGGCGCGCCACGCCGCCCAGCGCAGATTGTGACGGGGACGGACGAATGAACGCATTGGGATGGCGGGTCAGCCGTTCCATCCGGGTTTTGTCACCCAGGATCGAACCACCTGACAAAGTTGAGGACGGATCCACAGCCAATACAGCCAGCCGAAGCCCCATATCGGCCAGCATCATGCCAAAAGATTCGGTGAACGTAGACTTGCCGACACCGGGGGTGCCGGAAAGCCCGATCCGCAGCGACTGGCGCCCGGTCTTCCCGACAGCTTCCAGCAGCGCCCGGGCCTCGGCCCGGTGATCTTCGCGCCCGCTTTCAATCAACGTAATCGCGCGCGCCAAAGCCCGGCGATTGCCGGTCAAAATGTCGTCAGCCAAGAGGTGCGGTTTTGTCATGCGATTCCTTTAGGGCATGTGGAACGGTTGCAAAAGGGTGGGCAAGCGCTTCGCCCGTGATAAACGGTGCGCCATGCAACTGCCCATCGACCCGATCCTGCCTGATGTGGCTGCCGCGCTGGACAGCGTCGGCGTAGCCGTGTTGCAGGCGGATCCCGGCGCAGGCAAGACCACAAGGGTGCCCTTGCACCTGCTGAAATCGGGCACACCGGGCCGCATCGTGATGCTGGAGCCACGCCGTCTGGCCGCGAGGGCCGCTGCGGAACGCATGGCAGAAACCTTGGGCGAACCGGTGGGGCAAACCGTGGGCTATGCCATGCGCGGGGCACGCAAGGTCAGTGAAGCAACCCGCATCGAGGTGATCACGGAAGGCCTTCTGACCCGCCGCATCCAAGCCGACCCGGAACTGTCCGGAATTTCCACGCTGATTTTTGATGAATTCCACGAACGCTCTTTGCACGCGGACTTGGGACTTGCCCTGGCGCTGGAGGTCCGCGCAGCCTTGCGCGGCGACCTGCGCTTGCTTGTGATGTCGGCCACGCTGGATGTGGGCGGCGTGGCAGCCCTGTTAGGAGATGCCCCTGTCATCCAGTCCGAAGGGCGTAGTTTCCCGGTGGAGGTTCGGCACCTGCCAAAACCTTGGGCGCAGCCACGCCAGCGCGGCCCACGTTTTGAAGATGCTATGGCCGGTTTGATCCGCCAAGCGGTGGCCGAAACCCAAGGCTCCCTCCTCGCGTTCCTGCCTGGAGAGGGGGAAATTCGCCGCGTGGAAAGCGCACTTTCTGATCTACCCGACCTCGATATGCGACCGCTTTACGGCGCCCTGCCTTTTGCCGAACAACGCCGCGCCATTGCACCCGGCCCACGCCGCAAGCTGGTGCTGGCCACCGCGATTGCGGAAACATCCCTGACAATTGAGGGCGTACGTGTTGTCATCGACGGGGGGCGTGCACGGCGAGCGCGGTTTGATGCGGGCGCCGGTATGGCGCGACTGGTCACCGACCGTGCCACAAAGGCAGAGGCGACCCAACGCCAAGGTCGTGCCGGGCGAACCGAGTCAGGCGTTTGCTACAAGCTTTGGACCAAGGGTGAAGAGGGCGGGATGTCTGCATTTCCCCTGCCAGAAATTTTGTCAGCGGATCTGGCACCCTTGGTGCTGGAATGTGCTGCGTGGGGTGCAAATGCGGCTGACATGCCATTTCTCGATCCTCCCCGCGCGGCTGACGTCACCGCCGCTCAAGAGCTTTTGCAAATGCTGGGGGCGCTGGACGCTAACGGGCGCATCACCGATCATGGGCGGGCAGTGCTGTCGCAACCAACCCACCCGCGCCTGGCTCACATGCTGTCAAAGGGCGGGGCTGGGGCGCAAGACCTCGCCGCGCTGTTGGAAGCCCGCGATCCCCTGCCCCGGTCGGCGCCAGCAGATCTTTCGCTGCGCTTACTGGCACTGCGCGATCAGCAAAGCTACCAGAATCGCCACCCATGGCAGGCTTCGGTGCCAACGCTCAAAGCCATCCGGGCAGAGGCACAGCGGCTGCGCACAAGTGGCCCAACCTTATCCGACGCTGAACGGTTGGCGTTGGCCTACCCGGACCGGATCGGTCTGCGCCGTCCGGGTGAAGCGCCGCGATTTGTACTGAGCGGTGGCAAAGGCGCGGTCTTTGACGATTCTGACCCAATGGGGGCCAACCGCATGGTGGTAGTGGCTGACCTCGACGGCGACACGCGGGAGGCGCGCGTGCGCCGCGCCCTGCCGATCACTGAGGCAGAGGTTAAGGCGCTTTTCCCACATCTGATCCAAGAGGCGGACCGGATAGAATGGTCCCACCGTCACCGCCGTGTAGAGGCACGCCGCGACACCCGCCTGGGCGCGCTGGTGCTGGCCAGCAAAAACCTGAAAGGCGCGGACCCATCCAAGATGGCTGCTGCAATGGGGGACGGTGTGGCTGATCTTGGGTTGGACGCACTGCCTTGGACCGACGCGGCGCGTTTTTTTCAAGCCCGCGTCCAGTTACTGCAAGGTGCAGAGATGTCGGATCTGTCAAATGCAGCACTGGCCGATACGCTGGAGATCTGGCTGGTCCCGCATTTGGGCGGGATGCGCACGCCCGAAGATCTGCGACAGTTGGATATGTTTGCGATCTTGCGCGGCCTCTTGTCCTGGGACCAGCAGCAAATGCTGGACGCGCTGGCGCCAGCTGCAATCAAGGCCCCCACCGGCACCCGTCTGCCGGTGGACTATCGAAGCGACCCGCCGAAGGTCGCCGTTCGACTGCAAGAACTGTTTGGGATGACCACACACCCGACAGTGGGCCCAAACCGAACCCCGCTGCTTTTGGAACTTTTGTCACCCGCCAGACGCCCGGTGCAGATGACCGCCGACCTGCCCGGTTTTTGGGCGTCGAGCTACGCAGATGTGCGCAAGGACATGCGCGGGCGCTATCCAAAACACGCCTGGCCCGAAGACCCGACCTCCGCGCAGCCGACCACGCGAACCAAAAAGCGGTCATAAGAAGACAGGCTACGCGTCTTCATTCAATTCCAGCTTCACGCTGCCGTCGCGCAACGCCTCAATGACCTCACGCTGTTCAGACAACTGGCGCAAAATATCGGACGTATTGGACAAATGCCCGGCCACCGAACGCAACAGGCTGGCCGCCACTTTCACATCGCTGTTGATAACGGCGTCGAGTTCCTTTTTGCCGATGCGCAGAAACACAGAGTCTTCCAGGGTCTCCATGTCCAGCACTCTGTTCTGGTTCAAAATAATTGCCAGATCCCCTATCAAGCGACCGGGCGGGACTTCTGTCACCGGTTCGGCCCGAACCTCACGGTCCGGGAAATAGAGTGCTGCAAGCCCTTTGACGCATAAATAGGCAGCATCAGGAGGCTGGCCCTGGCTGAAGACCACGGTTCCCGCTGGCGCCTTGTACCACTGCGCCGAGAACGCCAGCAGACGCTGGTTCTTGCGATCAAGGCCCGCGAACAGTTCAGCCTGCGAAATCGCTGACAGTTTCATTCCAAGGTCAGATTTTGCATCCTCGTCAATGACTTCCGACCGGGTGCCGCCATCAATACGACCATCTTTGATCTCCACAAAGAGATCGTAATCTGACGGATTGTTAAACTCTTTCTCGATGAAAACCTTGGTGGTGTTCGGCATTAAATCACGCAGGCGGGATCGCAGTTTCGACCGGTTCTCTGCATTATAACTGGACAGCGCGTTGTGCAGAATAAATACATCCGGGCGCTTAATCGCAGCGCGCGAAAACGCCATACGTTCGCGGAAAACCTTAGGCAGGTTGTCCGCACCGATAGACGTCTCCAGCCAAAAGATCGATTGGGCCACATCGCGTTGCAGATCGTGTTCGCGGATAACGTCCACAACCAGGTCAATAACTTCCTGTTCACGTCCGCCCGCCACGGCGCTGATACGCCCATAGATCGCGTTGCCGAGCACAGACATGATCGGGAAGTAGCGGTCTTCTTCGATCTTCATGAACAGTCCGTCAAGCGCCGCCACAAGTTTGTCCGCGGACCTTTTGCGAACCTGCAAAACGGTCTCTTTATACTCTTCGCGGAACGCAGGGCCGATCTTCTCTGCCGTGAAGGTAAAGGGCACCGTCATCAGCAAACCAAGCTCTTCGTCGGACAGGGTGTCATCGCCGCCCATACGTCGCTTAGCGTTGATTTTAGACAATGAAAAGTAAAGGTCCTCTTCCAGATTGAGCATACTAAATAGCTCATGGTCGGTGCCATCTGCGCCGAAGGTTGCATCCAAAGTGTCGATAACCGAACTGGCTATGTCCAGAACCGGACCATCGATCCCTTCCTCTTTCATGCTGTTGACAAAGTTGGTCTGGGTCGCAAGCTTTTGTTGGCCTAAAAATTGCGCCGGTAGGGCGTACAGTAAGTTGGAGCCGAGCAAACTAACTGGGTTGAATTTGTCCGGGTGGAACCGGTGCACGACATCCAAGAGCCCCGCTTCCTCAAGCCGCTGAGCAATAACCGGGCGCAAAGCGACTATGCGTTTTTCAAGGTCTGGCTGGGTGTCCGGTGCAATCACGGATCGCAGGGTCCGGCGGACCATAAATTCGTCGGCCCCCATCGCAGTGATCAATTCAAACCACCAATCGCGGACCTCTTCCATGGTTTCAAAACCTGCAACTTTGGGTGACACCCAAGCTGCCGAAATTGGATCGGGAGGATTGCCCGACTTTATCGCGTTTTCGATCCATTGTTTTGTTTCTACATCGTCATTTGGCACCGGCACCCCGCGCAGAGGCATGGCGATGTTGCCCCCAAGCGTGCCCTGAAACGCATAAGGTTCTGAATGCGCGTATCCGATACGACGGGAAATGACGTTCTGGTGCAGCGAATTCAGGGGCTGCCCGCCCACAGTGATTTCACCGCGCGTCGGCAGGACTTCGCGCGTCAAAAGCTGCGCCAGCGCAGCGCCAGCCGCGGGCGATGACGTTTGAACAGCAACCCGTCCACCGGCCGGAATTGTGAGGTTGATATCCTCCAGAACCTCGTTGCCGTCTTCGTCTCGCACGGTCACGTTTTTGAAAACCGTTTCCCCATTCAGATGCGGATAATCCTCTGGCTCACCATCATAAAGCGCGGCGTCCACCACCGGTTCAGGGGCAAACCGTTCTGTCACCACTTCCCAACGCAGGCTCATATCCTGGGTTTGGTTGTAGTAGGCCAAAAGCTC
The DNA here is from genome assembly GCA_039030095.1 of Pseudomonadota bacterium. Lineage (GTDB taxonomy): Bacteria > Pseudomonadota > Alphaproteobacteria > Rhodobacterales > Rhodobacteraceae > Amylibacter. The sequence continues at coordinate 75,924 of JBCCET010000005.1, forward strand.
TTTCCACGGGCTTGAAAGGTCCTTGTAGGCCGCCAGTGCCGCTACCAGCGCGCCCACAGTGATCTGGCCTTGGATCGCCAGAATACCGCCCACGGAATAGAAAAAGAACGGCGTCAGCTGGTTGATGAAGTTGTTTAGAAACTTCATGAAGAATTTCTTCTGGTAGATCTGAAACCGGATGCCGAAAAGCCGCCCCAGACGGTCGGCCATAACGGCGCCGCGCCAGCGCAAACCACCGTTGATGCGCAATTCGCTGGCGCCTTGAGCGGTTTCGCCAATCTCTGCCGCGAAGGCGCGAACCTCTTTGATGCGTTCTTTGTTCAACAGGTTGATCTGGCGTTGCAGCTTGGGGATCAACCAGGCTTGCAGTGGGATCAGCGCGATTGCCGCCAGCCCGAACCAAAACGACTGGGCGAACAGGAAAAACAAGATCGTTGCCATTTGCCCGGCCTGAAACACAGGCTGGCTAAGCGCGTCGCCCATCAATCCGCCCATCGGCTCCGCCTCTGCGGTGACCATGGACACCAGTTCCCCTTGGCTCGTGGTGCGGAAATAGGGCTTCGGGAAGCGCATCATCCGGTGCAAAAGCAAAAATCGAAAGCGGCGCAGCATACGCTCGGCCAAGACACCTTTCATGGTGTTCAGTCGCATTTTGAGCAATCCGTGGCACAAAACGGCCAGCAGAAAACCAAAGCACAGCAACATCAGAAACTGGATCTGCGTCAGATCATACCCAAACGCGGTCACAATGCCTGACGCCGACCCAATGGCATCGTTGATGATGCGTTTGGGCAGCTCTAGCGTCGCGTATAGCAACGGGAAGGTAAAAACCGTTACCGCCAAAAGGATCAGCTGATCCCGCTTGGAGTGTTTCCAGATAAAGGCGAAAAGCGAGCGTTCCATGTGCCGGGAACTCCCCATTTTTTGTCAGCCAGGGCACCAGAGCCGACTGTGAACAATCAAGATAGTCTTCTTGCGTCTGGACGCAAGGTGGACCAACAGCTGCACGTTGGCCGAAAGGTAGAACTGAATCGGTTATCGCAAAGCCAAATTTCACACGGAATTATTGGGTATGCATCACAGGTGATGGAAATTCGCTGCCGTCAACCTAGTATGCTGCGCGTTCCCTCGCGCCTCAAAAAGGCTTGATCCCGGAAACCCATCAGCATCACAGATTGCGGTAAGCGACCAGAAGACAAGCCGTTGTTTTTTAACCTCAAATTACACAACAAGCTTCAAAATAGCACCCGAACAAAGCATTCGAAGGGTTTTCTGAACTGCGCAATCCATACAATTGCTATCACGATCCATCTTCTGTTTTGCCAGTTGGTCTTGCCCACGACCGTCTTGGCGACCCATAGTGGACCCATAGGAAGGGGTCCTAATTCGCATTGTAGACACCGCGCGGCCTCAGCCTAATTTAGCTGGATGGCAAACGTCTGGCATTTGAAAGACAAGGAATAAGAGCAATGGCACGGCACGTACTAATTTCGGGTGGCGGCACAGGGATCGGTGCAACTTTGGCCCGCAGTTTTGCAAGCGAGGGCTATTCCGTTTCGGTTCTAGGCCGAAGGTTGGAACCTTTACAGGAAGTAGCGCAGGAAACCAACGGCCTGGCGATACAGTGTGATGTTACCGATCGAACCGCCATCGACGAAGCCCTGGCAAAAGCGACCGAAGTGTTTGGCTATCCGAGCGTCGTGATTGCAAACGCCGGCAACACCCCGTCATCACCCTTTGATGAAACCAGCACCGAAGAATTTGATCAGACATTTGCGGTTAACGTAGGCGGCACGTTCCATTTGTGGCAGGCCGCATTGCCCCGGCTGAAAGCCGAAGGTCAGGGGCGATTGATTGCCATCGCATCCACCGCAGGTCTGCAAGGTTACCCGTATGTCGCGCCTTATTGCGCAGCGAAACACGCGGTCATCGGGCTTGTCCGTGCCCTTGCCCGTGAACTGTCGCCCACATTTATTACCGTGAATGCGATCTGTCCGGGCTTCATCGAAACGCCGCGTTTTATGAATGGCCCTGAAGCTCTAGGTGAAGATCTGGAACCGCAGGTGCCCGGAACACCGCAAAATCAATTCATTTCCACGGAAGAAGTCGCGGCTGCGGCCATCTATCTCGCTTCCGAAGGGGCTGCCGCCGTCAACGGCCACACGCTGACCCTGTCCCGAGGTGCGATGTAATCCCATCCCCCTGGCATTTTACATTTTTTGAAGCTTCAGGCGTTTCGGAAAATAAAATGACTTGCCGTTCCCGCGCTTAAGCTTGGGACCATTTGATTGAACACCCCATACTTGGCATCTGATTTTCCGGCCCCTTGCCAGTCTCCGCGATCAACCGAGCGGCATTTAACAATTCCGGTACGCGATCAGAGCCGCCCCGCTGCCCTGCATTGTCGAGCCGACCCCTGTATTGCAACGCACCATCTTTGTTCAGCCCAAAGAAGTCCGGCGTGCAAACGGCGCCATATGCCCGGCCAACCGCCTGATCCTCATCCACCAGGTAAAGAAATGGAAAGTCATGTTGAGCGGCGAAAGCCTTCATATTGTCCGGATTGTCGCTTGGAAAATCCTCATAATCGTTCGACATCACCGCGACGAAGTTTACCCCTTCCGCCATCAATGTTCGTGCGTCTTCAGCCAGACGGTCCGCTATTGCTTTCACGTACGGACAATGGTTGCAGATAAAGGCGATCATCAAACCTTTTTCACCAAGGTTTTCTGACATCGTAAAGCTGGTACCGTCGGGGTCCTGTAACGTGAAATCCGGGGCGGGCCAGCCAAAGTCACAGACCGGGGTATCAAGCAGCATGGCGTCGCCTCATGTTTGCGCATTGGAATATCAGCAGGATAGAACCAGCGTTCAAGCCCGGTCAATTGACGACAGTCGACAATTTGGAACCCGCTACCCGGATTTGCATTGACTCACATCGGGTTTGACAGTCGGCTCAAGATAACTCGCGAAACTGACGCAACCCGAAAGCACCATGACCCAACCGAACGTCATCCTGATTTTCACAGACAACCAGCAAGCGGCCACATTGGGGTGTTATGGCAACCCGGAGGTGCATACGCCAAACATCGACCGCCTAGCGGCGGACGGAGTTCTGTTTCAAAACGCGTTTTGCGCCAATGCGTTTTGTTCGCCCTGCCGGGCCTCGGCTTTGACCGGCATGCTGCCGTCACAACACGGCGTGCATTCGTGGATCGACGACCGCAATATGCATGATTGGCCCCAAGGTTGGCATGCGCTTGGCGACCTGACCACCCTGCCAGAAGTGATGCAAGCCACGGGCTATACCACCGGACTGTTTGGCAAATACCACCTAGGCGATCCAACCACCCCGGCGCCCGGTTGGGACAATTGGGTGACCATGGCTGATGGGCACGTGCGCAGTTTTTACGACAACAGGATTTTCGACAACGGAGACACTTACGCGCAGCCGGGCCATTCGGTCGATTTCTTTACTGGTAAAATGCTCGATTTCGTGGCCGACGTGAATGGCCCATATTTTGCATACGTCCCATTGCCCGCCCCATACGGTCACTGGCCCGCAACAAACGACGCAATGCGCAACCGCCATGCCGACCGCTACGACACCTGTCCGATGGATACGGTGCCACGATGTGCACTTAGTCGGGAGGCCGTTGCCGGATACGACCGGGTAAAATCAGAGAGCGGCAAGGGCCTCGACTTTTCAATGTTGATGCGCGCGCCAAACGATTTGGCCACTTTGCGCAATTACTACAGTCAGATCACCATGATCGATGATGCTGTGGGCAGGATTGCTGCAGCGGCACCCGATGCGCTGATCATTTTCACCACCGACCATGGCCTTTCGCTGGGACATCACGGGTTTTGGGGCCATGGGGCGGCTACCTACCCATCAAACCTCCACTACGCGGCCCATTCCATCCCCCTGATCGTGAAGGACCCACGTGGTGGCATTGACGGGGCCAAAAGCGATCTGTTTGTGTCCAACGTGGATCTCTTTTCTACAATTCTGGACTACGCAGGCTGTGCGGCGGATCCATCCCTACCAAGCCGATCATTCGCGGCTGTGTTACGGGGCGAATATCCGACTGATTGGGGGGCAGATGAGGTCTATGCAGAACAAGAAGAAACCCGTGTTTTGCGGACGCCGGACTGGACCTACTTTAAACGGTTTAACGCATCAGGCGCGCCAGACTTTCCAAACGCGCTTTTTCGTGTATCTGACGGTCCCCAAGAAGACATCAACCTGGCGGAACGGCCTGAATTTGCGCAGGTAACCGCGGATCTGGATGCCCGAATAGATAGCTATTTCGCGGTCCACGCTCTGCCCGAATCCGACCTTTGGCGCGGCGGCAAACCGGTGCAAAACTCGATGCTCAAAGCCTATTGGCGCGAAATCTGGGGCGCTGACTGGGAACCGGTCTACAAGTACGAAGAACGCAGGCTAATCTAGGTACTAAAGCCCAAATTTCGTCCTAATTATCTGTAAATAAACGAAAATATCGTTTCGCTTGATCACAATCCGTTTGTGCATTGCCACTGGTGTTGCTCGAGTTATCTCTTGCGGGGGGTGTCGCGAACAAAGGCCTGGGTCGCAGCCAGATCTGTCACCACCGCCTGAGAGCCGAGGCCCATGGCATTCTGTGCGGAAGACGCCTGGCCGAGTTCCACACATGCCTCTGGCCCCAGGCCCAGGTGAAGTCCTGTGGCAAAACCTGCGTTGAAACAATCACCGCATCCGCAGGTGCAGATGACGTCGATCTCAAAAGCTGGGGTTTCAAAGGCGCGTCCTGTCTGATCGCGGTACATCGCCCCTTTGTCGCCTAGGGTCAGGATCACTGCGCCTGCGCCTTCATTCAACAAGGCGGTGCTGACGGCCTCAAAATCCGTCAGACCGGACAGCGCCATCGCCTCCTCCTCGGACGGCATAAAATAGTCGGTGTATGGCAACAGCGGCGCCACCAGGGCGAAATCCTCTTGGGTGGCGGCGAACACATCAAGTGTGGTGGTGCAGCCCTTGCGTTTGGCCTCTTGCATCACTTCGACCGTGCGGCCTTTGTCCATGGCGTCCATCAAACCAACACCGCCACCGGTGGATTTTTTGTGACCGATGCTGCGATGGACAGGGTTACGGACACAAAGATCCTGCATGTGGGCGGTGTTGGTGTGATGGACGCCATGGACAAAGGCCGCACGGTCGAAGTGATGCAAGAGGCCAA
>JBCCET010000006.1:0-80985 GCA_039030095.1 Pseudomonadota bacterium
CCCGGCCCAAAAATTGCCTTTACACCGGCATCCATAAGGTAGGCGTAGTCCTGGGCCGGGATCACACCGCCACAGATTACGATGATGTCGCCAGCATCATTGTCGCGCAGGGCCTGCACCATTTGCGGCGCGAGCGTTTTGTGGCCTGCCGCCTGGCTGGAAATCCCCACCACATGCACATCGTTGTCGATGGCATCCTGGGCGGCTTCTGCTGGCGTCTGGAAAAGCGGGCCTACGTCCACATCAAAACCAATGTCGGCAAACGCGGTCGCAATCACCTTAGCGCCCCGGTCGTGGCCATCTTGGCCCATTTTTACCACAAGCATCCTTGGCCTGCGGCCCTCTACTTCGGCGAAATTTTCCACGTCTTTTTGGATCTGCTGGAAACCTTCGTCACCTTCATAGGCTGATCCATATACGCCTGCCAAAGTCTTGACCTCCGCCCGGTGGCGCCCAAACGCCGCTTCCATCGCATCCGAAATTTCGCCCACAGTGGCACGCGCACGCGCGGCTTCGACGGCTGCGGCAAGCAAGTTGCCGTTGCCAGAACGGGCGGCCTCTTCAAGGACCCCGAGGGCCCTTTCACAGGCCGCCGCATCGCGCGTATCGCGGATGCGACCCAGCCGCGCCACCTGAGCATCGCGTACCGCCGTGTTGTCGATATCGCGGATGTTGATGTTAGGCTCTTTTTCGAGGCGGAATTTGTTCACGCCAACGATGACCTCATCACCCCGGTCCACCGCCGCCTGTCGGCGCGCAGCAGATTCTTCGATCCGCAACTTCGGCATGCCAGAGGCGACCGCCTTGGTCATCCCGCCCATATCATCCACTTCGGCGATGATTTTACGTGCCTCGTCCGCCAGCTGCGCTGTCAGGTTCTCAATGTAGTAAGACCCCGCCAGTGGATCGACCACATTGGTGACCCCGGTCTCATTTTGCAAAATCAACTGCGTATTCCGGGCGAGTCGCGCGCTTTCTTCGGTGGGCAAAGCGATTGCCTCATCAAAAGAGTTCGTGTGCAGCGACTGGGTGCCGCCGAGCACCGCGCTCATCGCCTCATATGCGGTGCGGACCACGTTGTTGTAAGGGTCTTGTTCTTGCAGGCTGACGCCGGAGGTCTGGCAATGGGTGCGCAACATGGAAGACGACGGCTTTTGCGGATTGAACTCCGCCATGATCTCCGCCCACAAAAGCCGTGCCGCGCGAAGTTTTGCGACTTCCATGAAGAAATTCATGCCGATAGCAAAAAAGAAGCTGAGCCGCCCGGCGAACGCATCCACATCCATGCCGCGTTCAATCGCGGCCTTCACGTATTCTTTGCCGTCAGCCAGCGTAAAGGCCAGCTCCTGCACCAGGTTCGCGCCAGCCTCTTGCATGTGGTAGCCAGAGATTGAGATCGAATTGAAGCGCGGCATTTCTTCGGCCGTGTATTGGATGATGTCCGCCACGATCCGCATCGAAGGTTCCGGCGGATAAATGTAGGTATTGCGGACCATGAACTCTTTCAAAATGTCGTTCTGAATGGTGCCCGACAACGCAGATCGATCCACGCCTTGTTCTTCGCCTGCCACAATGAAACTGGCCAACACGGGGATCACGGCTCCGTTCATGGTCATGGACACAGAGATTTGGTCGAGCGGGATACCGTCGAAAAGGATTTTCATATCCTCAACACTGTCGATGGCAACGCCGGCCTTGCCCACATCGCCCACGACCCGCTCATGATCGCTGTCATAGCCGCGGTGGGTGGCCAAATCGAAGGCAACCGACACGCCCTGTTGGCCCGCAGCGAGGCCCTGGCGATAAAAGGCATTTGAATCCTCTGCCGTCGAAAATCCGGCGTATTGTCGGATCGTCCAGGGGCGCCCGGTGTACATGGTTGCGCGCGGCCCACGGGTGTACGGGTTGACGCCAGGCATGGTGCCGAGATGGGCCAAACCGTCGAGATCATCTGCTGTGTAAAGCGGCTGCACGGGAATACCCTCAGGCGTGTCCCAGGTCAGACTGTCCAGAGGATTGCCGCGCAGCTCTTTTTCCGCGAGAGCTTCCCAGGCTTTGCGATCTGTCATTGTGACACCTCTATGATCTTCAATTCTGTCGTGTGGGGCAGCGTCAGACCAAAGGCCGCCAGTGCAGCCTCAACCCGAGGCACAGCCTCCGAACCAGTGGCATATATGCTAACCACCGGCCCGCCAAGGGTCGCGTGGGGAATTGTCACAACCAGGTCGGCGAGATGCACCCAGTCCGGGCCCGCACTTTCACCCAACCAGTGTGGGTAAATCATTGCGAGCTCAACCCCGTATTCATCGGCCAACTTGTCAGCCCACAGGGGATCATCGCCGGATTGGCGCGACCGTAGCGCGCGTGCATTGGCCAACCCCCATAAATCCAGCACATAGTGGGGGTTGTTAAAAGACACATGACCCAGATCGTTCACTGCAATCGGCGCTTGCCAAAAATCATCCACAAACCGGGCCATCTGACGTTGTTGAGCCGCAATGGCGGCGCTGCCCTGAGGCGCACCGGAAAAACCAGCGCCCAGATAGTGGGCTCCGCCATAGCCAAACGCCAATAGGAACGCTGTCAATATGGCTCCCCGCGCAGGCATTTGCGTTCGGGCCAACAAGACAATCCCAGCGCCCACGGCAAAGGTAAAGACATAAACCTCGTATCGGTAAAACCAGTTCACAGCACCCAATAAGATGTGCCCTGTCATCGCGATGACGGCCATCCAGCCAATAAGTGCGTAGGTCCCCGTAATTTGCCGCCTAAATGCTAAAAGCCCAAAGGCCATAATTGCGATTGCCGCTGCAATCATACGGCCGGAGGTGGAAACCAACGCGAGCCGCCAAGACAGAATAATCTGGTCGACCCTTGATGGGTCGCTGATGCCAATTTCCCGATCTCCGCCACCGGCCACTGCGGCCTTTGCATTCACAGAGTTGGGCAGCAGATCGAGCCCTAGCGAGGTCATGTACCCAAAATGAGCCGCGAGCGGCAGGGCGCCGAGTGCCAGAATTCCAAAGGCCGCCAACATCCGCCCGCGAAGTGCCAACACCGCCACGCCCAGCAGCAAGATCGCCATCCCTTCAAACCGTAGCAGCGGATTCAGGGCCAGCCCTGCCACCAAAAGCAGGTTCATGTGTCCGGTGCGCGCAAATCGCAGCAGACCCAAAAGCGCGGCCAGCGTCACGGCGATATGCAGAATATGCTCCATCCCGATTACCGCCATGGCCGGGAAATGCATGAACGTTGGGGCACCGAGCGCCAAGACCGGGAGAAACCAGTTGGGAAGGGTCGGGTCAGCCTCATATGCTTCCGCTAGTACACCGCCCCAGAGCCATCCTGCCCAGACAAGTGCGAGAAACCCAAGGACCAACGGCCACCACACGTGCAGCCATGTTCCAGCCAATGGCGCCAGTAAGTAGCTGAAAAGAATGGAGGACGAGGCTGAAGCGGCTTCGCCGACGTTTACCCCGTATTCGCCTCGTGCGACGCCTTCGGACATAGCAAGGTGAATATAGACATCGTCCAGCGCATATTCCCAGATCCCACCGGTTTGCACCAATGTGAGGACTATGATTGCGATTGTGGGAACAACCGCGCCTGCCAACGCAAGCCATGTCAACCTCTGCGACATCAGCATCCAGTGAAATCCCTCGCAATTTTCCGCCAAGCGATTACATGGATCGTAAGAAGGAGTCAGCCCCATGCGCCATTTTGCGTTTCTCTTTGCTGCGCTATCTATCGCCACGTCAAACGCCCAACCTGTTTTGGCCGAGGATGCTCTCCACGAATACCTTTGGGAGAAGCGGCCAATCATCGTTTTTGCTGACAGCGCCGAGGACTTGTTGTTTCGCCGCCAGATGGAGCTTTTGTCGGAACAAGAGACGGAGTTGGAAGACCGCGACGTTGTCGTTTTAACTGACACGGATCCGGCGGCCAAAAGTGCACTTCGAAAAGATTTGCGCCCGCGCGGGTTTCAACTGGTCCTGGTAGGCAAAGACGGCGCGGTCAAGCTGCGCAAACCCCGTCCCTGGACGGTGAGGGAGATCAGTAGGGTAATTGATAAAATGCCCATGCGTCAGCAAGAGATGCGACAGCGCTGGGAACGTTGACACAAACGTCCGGATAAGGCGCCCTGCCCCTCGACGCAGAGCGCTTCACCCCTGAGAATTTCGAGAAAAGAAAGACAGACGAGTGCCTAGCACGCGCGGTGGTCCTATTCGAATTCCATGATCACTTCATCAACTGCCAGGCTGTCGCCCGGGCCTGCATTGATCTTAGAGACTTTGCCTTGCTTTTCTGCCCGCAGGACGTTCTCCATTTTCATGGCTTCAACGGTACAAAGCGCCTGGCCTTCCTGCACGTCATCGCCTTCCGCAACGTCCACGGAAACAATTAGTCCCGGCATTGGGCAAAGCAGCATTTTGGACGTGTCGGGCGGCACTTTTTCGAGCATGTGACCGGCAAGTTCGGCATTGCGCGGACTGCGGATGCGAACTGACAGTTCGGCACCACGATAACGCAGCGCAAAACCCGCGCTGATTTTCCCGACCTTCAACACCATTGGTGCGCCATCCACATGCATTTCCGCCAAGGGCTGGCCTGGCAACCAGTCTCCTTCGACGCGGTGACTGCTACCGTCAGCGAAGGTAACATTTGATCCGGTCTTGTCCGCAATAACCGTTACCGGGAAGTCTTGACCCTGAAGGCTGACAACCCAATCGGCGCCTACTTTGCGTTCATGGTTGCCCATCCGGCCCGACACCCGCGTACGCCGGATTTCGGCCACACGGTACATGGCGGCCGCAGCCGCTGCGATCTGTTTGATCGTGTCCTCGCCCAGTTCAACACCGGTGAACCCATCGGGAAACTCTTCCGCAATAAAGGCGGTTGTCATGTCACCAGAGACGAACTTCTCATGGTCCATAACCGCAGAAAGAAACGGCAGGTTGTGGCCAATGCCCTCAACTTCGAACGCATCCAGCGCATGGCGCATATGCTCGATCGCGTCGCCGCGTGTCGGTGCCCATGTGCAAAGCTTGGCGATCATCGGGTCGTAGTACATCGAGATCTCACCGCCCTCATAAACACCGGTGTCATTGCGAACAGCGTAGCTTTCGGTGGCCACCTCAGCGGGTGGACGATAGCGGGTCAGACGGCCAATGGAGGGAAGGAAATTACGGTACGGGTCTTCGGCGTAAAGGCGATTTTCGATGGCCCAACCGTTGATGCCGATGTCGTCCTGGGACATCTCGAGTATTTCGTTGTTGGCGACGCGGATCATCTGTTCAACTAGGTCCACACCGGTGATCAGCTCGGTTACCGGATGTTCCACCTGCAAGCGGGTGTTCATTTCCAGGAAGTAGAAATTCTTGTCACCGTCGACGATGAATTCCACCGTGCCTGCGCTGCAGTAGTCAACCGCCTTGGCCAGTGCCACGGCCTCTTCGCCCATAGCTTTGCGGGTTTCGGGGTCCAGAAACGGTGATGGCGCTTCTTCCACCACTTTTTGGTTACGACGCTGGATCGAGCATTCGCGTTCGTTGAGATAAAGCGTGTTGCCGTGTTTGTCCGCCAGCACCTGGATTTCGATGTGGCGCGGCTGGGTCACGAATTTTTCTACAAAAATTCGGTCGTCGCCAAAGCTTGATGCTGCCTCATTCTTGGACGACTGGAAGCCTTCACGGGCCTCCTGGTCGTTCCAAGCAATGCGCATGCCTTTGCCACCGCCGCCTGCGGAGGCTTTGATCATGACAGGATAGCCGACCTCGTTCGAGATTTTCACGGCCTCATCGGCGTCTTCGATTAACCCCATGTACCCCGGCACGGTGGAGACGCCTGCCTCTTGCGCCAGTTTCTTGGAAGTGATTTTGTCGCCCATCGCCTCAATTGCGGAAGCTGGTGGGCCAATGAACGCCACGCCCTCTTTTTCAAGAGCCTCAGCGAACAGCTTGTTTTCCGACAAAAAGCCATAGCCCGGATGAACCGCTTCGGCTCCGGTTTGGCGTATGGCATCCATTACCTTGTCGATAACAATATAAGACTGGTTAGCGGGTGGTGGTCCGATATGTACCGCCTCATCCGCCATTTGCACGTGCAGCGCATCCCGATCCGCATCCGAATATATTGCCACCGTCGATATGCCCATCTTACGGGCAGACTTAATGACACGGCAGGCTATCTCACCCCGGTTGGCGATCAGGATCTTTTTGAACATGCGGGCCCTCTTTAGTATCGGATGCGCGTCGCGCGCACTCACCCGGATTTACGGGCTTTGAGCGCGCGCGCAACCCCTAACCGCCCGTCCCGCGTGAATGCGACGCACGGAAAGACCCCCGCAGAAAATCTGCGGGGGTAAGTTAGAGGGGAAATGAAAGAGTTTAACTGCCGTGGCCGGCGGTTATTCCCAAACGTGTCGGTCTTTCGAGGCAATCGCCCCTACTACGCCGCCGACAACTGCGCCCTTGAGCGGGTCTCCATCCAGCAAAACGGTGCCGAGGGCACCGATAGCCGCCCCGGTGGCTGCACCAGTCACCTTACGCTGGTCCAGCGTGTCCTGGCACGCTGCCAACCCGAATATCGTGGCGCCGAGCGCCATAAACCTTAAGCCTTTGGTCGTAAGTTTCTGTGTCATCATGATCTGCCTCGTTTGGTTGCTCTCATCAGTGTTTTTGGGCGTTTGCCGCCTCTGGGTAAGTGGGATGCCCCCCTCGCAGGACATCCGCAAGTAAACGTTAGCCAAATGAAAAAACCGCGCAATAACTGTGACATAGGAGGCCCGAAATTAGGCCGAATCACGCCCTTTTCACCGAAAAGTTGAGCGAGGTTTCGCCAATTCGGTAAATATCAGCGATTTTGTCGGGAATTTTTTAACCGGCTCTGCGCAACACTTTTCAGAAGATTTCTTCGTCGAAAGCCTCAGGAAATTCCGTAAGTGTGCGGCTTTTGTCTATGCGCAGCAGTGCGTCATAGCTTTCAGGGTCAAACGGATCCTCTGCGGCCACAACCTCTCGGCCAAAAAACCAGGACAGACGTCCGGCGTCCAGATTGCCACGTTCAAAGGGTTCTTCGCCGAAGTGGGACCATAGCGCACGAATAAACGCCGTGTCAGCACGTCGGTCCGCCGGACGGCGATCAGCATAGCGCGCACGGGAAATCAGGGGAGTGGCCCCTTTTTTGTTTTCGCGTCGGATGGTGAACTGGAAATCTGATCCAGGCAGCCGCGCAGGAAAGCCGCGGTGTTTTATCATGCCAAGCCCCTAAAGGATGGCAACCGGGGGCGTAGACTATGCTACGCCCCCGGAAGTCGTTCTTAGAATTTGCCTGTTGGCTCTTCTTCGATGATCACGACTTCTGCTGGCTCTTCTTGTTGTGCGCAAGCAGCAACAGCAACAGCAACGATCACGAGTGCGAGTTTCAGTTTATCAGACATTGAAGCCCCCTAATTTTCGGAAGTTTGGGTTTGGGTTACGACGCTGTTTCACGCCTTCGAGCTTAAGTAAAGCCTTGAATTGAGGAACCAATGGAACCCCATTCGCAGCTTAGAATTTAGTGGTTGTTGGCTCATCGATGATCACGACTTCCGCCGGCTCTTCCTGTTGTGCACACGCAGCAACAGCAACAGCTACAATTACCAAAGCTACTTTCAGCTTGTCAGACATGAGTGCCCTCCTGAGGCAGGTCTTAAGGTTGCCTGTTTCCAGACATATAGTTGGCGCCGCAAGAATATTGCGACGTTACTGAACGTTATCAAAGGTTTTTGGGAAGGGATAGACCTAGGTGCATGAAAGCCAAAGAAACAAGATATAGCGTTGCAATTGTGGCGCGTTTGCGCCACACTTTCCACAACATATTGTTTTTACTCACTTTAAATCCACGCACAACGACCCGTTGAAATGTCATATGCGGCTAAATACTGCACCACATCGGGGTTCGAGGTGCCGTAATCGATGGGTTCGGCAAAGAGTCGGATAACAATTTCATTGATTTCGCTAACAGATTCTTTCGCTTGGGGAATCCCAACTTCTTCGCACAGTGCATCCATATCCATGGACGCGATCTCAAAACTCATGCTGCCGCCTGCTAGATTCGGCGCAACAAAGGAAAGGTAGAGCAATCCTTCCGCGTCGCTGGGCGTCAAAGTCTGATGCACGCTAAGCGGTTGGCCGCTCGGAACAATTGGTGTGTCAGCTTGCGCGGCAAGTGGCATCAAAACGACTAAAAATGCACTGAATATTTTTTTCAAAAGCCTACTCCGAAATTTGGCTGCTGTCCGAGAATCAGGCGTTGTTAGCTATCGGTAAGTGACTTGCATTTACCATCCTCTATCGCAAATTCATGGGTCCCATGAACGACGGTCGATGTGAAAATGCCACCGTAACGGTTGGTGGAACTGAGTTTTATGCTGATACGATCATAGCTGCTGGCGTCTATTTCGGTCACATATAAATTGACTTTTTTCAACTGCGTCGCCAGCGCCGCAATACACAAAGCACCGGTCGGATACTTGCGTTCCCTGTCGCGGAATGCGGACAGCACTTCGTACGACACTTCGATTCTCCGCCCCTGGGACCCGGTGACAAACTTTCGGTCGACCAAGCGCACACCGGGTGCTTTGAAAAACGCCCAGGCAACTTCGTCGCTAGAGTGTGTGGACAAGATCGGTTCTTCGGTGTGCAGCGGATCCACTGCAAACGCGTTCGGGCAATCGTCAGATGACGTTTCGGGGAAGATAGAAATCTCTGCCATCATCAGCATTTGGCGCCCGCTTTGGATGTTAATATCCAGATGGTTCAGATCGGATCGGGCAATTTCATAGGCATTGAATTCATCGAAATTTGCCAGAACCTGCGTGCAAATCTCCTGAAACAACTCCGCCGAAACATCTAGCCTTTCCGGGTCGAAGCCGTCAGTTACATTGAGCACCACGCGAATTGCGTATGTGTTGTGTTCGTCTGAGCCAGGCAAAACGGTAGTGTTATAGGTCTGCCCCTGCACCACTAATTGCGGACCGGCTGATTGGTTCGCAAGCTCTCTTTCTTGACGAACAATCCAAACCATGGCGGCCAAAACACATATAAGGCCGACCACATACGCCGCGATTTTCGACCGCCGGGTCAAAGCGGAATGTTATCGTGCTTTTTCCATGGGTTGGTCAGCTTCTTGCCGCGCAGCGACGCGAAAGCCCTACAAATGCGCTTTCGGGTATTATGGGGCATGATGACTTCGTCAATGAAGCCCTTTTCCGCCGCCACAAACGGATTGGCAAAACGATCTTCGTAGTCGTTCAGGCGCCCTTCGATCTTGGCTGGATCATCCAGTTCAGACCGGTAAAGGATCTCCACTGCGCCTTTTGCCCCCATGACGGCAATTTCGGCAGTGGGCCAAGCATAGTTGTAATCGCCACGCAGGTGCTTTGATGCCATCACCACATATGCACCGCCATAGGCCTTGCGGGTGATAACTGTCACCTTGGGCACGGTCGCTTCGCCGTACGCATAAAGCAGCTTTGCACCGTGTTTGATAACGCCAGCATATTCCTGGCTTACGCCCGGCAGAAAGCCAGGTACATCAACCAAGCTCAGGATCGGGATTTCAAACGCATCGCAGAACCGGACAAACCGAGCGGCCTTGCGTGCGCTGTCAATGTCCAGACAACCCGCCAGCACCATTGGCTGGTTGGCTACCACACCCACGGTCTGACCTTCCAGCCGGATAAAGCCGGTCAGGATATTCTTCGCGAAATCTTGTTGTATCTCGTAAAAATCAGCCTCATCAGCAAGCTTCGCGATCAGCTCTTTCATATCGTAGGGCTTGTTGGGATTGTCCGGCACCAAGCTGTCGAGGCTTTTCTCTTCGCGGGTCACATCGTCAAAGAACGGGCGCACGGGTGGCTTTTCGCGGTTGTTCAGAGGCAGGAAGTCAATCAGGCGACGAACCTCCATCAACGCTTCCATATCGTTGTCGAATGCGGCGTCCGCGACCGAAGACTTCGATGTGTGGGTCTTTGCCCCACCGAGTTCCTCTGCAGTGACCACTTCGTTGGTGACCGTTTTGACCACGTCCGGGCCGGTCACAAACATGTAAGAGCTGTCACGCACCATGAAAATGAAGTCGGTCATGGCCGGCGAGTACACGGCCCCACCCGCACATGGCCCCATGATCACGCTGATTTGCGGCACCACGCCAGAGGCCAGGATGTTGTTTTGGAAAACATCAGCATAACCTGCCAGACTGGCCACACCTTCCTGAATTCGGGCGCCACCGGAATCGTTGATCCCGATGATAGGCGCGCCATTGCGCACAGCCATTTCCTGAACTTTACATATCTTTTGGGCGTGGGTTTCTGACAGTGAACCGCCAAAGACGGTGAAGTCCTGACTAAAGACGTAGACCATGCGGCCGTTGATTGTGCCCCAGCCAGTGATAACGCCGTCGCCGGGGTATTTGGTCTCTTCCATGCCAAATTCGGTGCATCGGTGGGACACGAACATGTCGAATTCTTCGAAACTGCCTTCGTCGAGCAGAACTTCCACCCGTTCGCGCGCGGTCAACTTGCCCTTGGCGTGTTGGGCATCAATCCGGCGTTGACCACCACCCAGACGGGCTTGATCACGGCGGGCTTCGAGTTCTTCGAGAATGTCCTGCATGGGTCCCTCTTCATTCGTTTCAGGCTGTTTACGCGCCTGTGGCAGCGCAGAAAAGCAGATTCGGTGCGATAGTTGGGTGACCTGACGCCGCAAGCGCAGACGTCGGAGTTTTGAGAAGTCTCAAAAACCGATAGACACCCCTTGGACGTACCAGTATCTCAGGTCCAATGGCACCTTCGCCCTCCCCCCGGTTTATGGACCCCACAACCCCGCCGACCTTGCTGACCCTGGTCACGCTTGCGTCTGTTGGTGCGGTGTCGATGAACATGATTCTACCCGCCCTGCCCTTTATCCAGGCGCATTTCGGCACCAGCCTTTTCACCGTGCAATTTTTGGTGTCGGGATATCTGCTGATCACTGGGGTGTTGCAGCTGATCATCGGCCCATTGAGCGACTATTATGGACGTCGTCCGCTGGCGATTGTGGGCATGGCCGTTTTCACCCTGGCGTCCATCGCATCAGCATTGGCGCCCAGTGCCGAAATCCTGATCGCCACACGCCTATTGCAAGCACTTGTTGTGGCGTCATTCGTTTTGTCCCGCGCCGCAGTGCGCGACATGTTGCCCGCCAATCAGGCCGCAGCAATGTTGGGCTACGTGGCTATGGGGATGAGTGTGGCCCCCATGTTGGCACCCACAATGGGCGGGTTTCTGCAAGAGGCGTTCAATTGGCCAGCCGTCTTTTGGGCACAAGCCCTGGCCGGGATTTTTGTCCTGATGCTGGTTTGGCGTGACATGGGGGAAACCAACAAAAGCCGATCGCCGAGCCTGACAGAGCAATTCAAGCAGTATCCTGACCTATTCCGGTCGCGCCGGTTCTGGGGCTACGCCTTTTCCACGGCGCTCGCGTCTGGGTGCTTTTTTGTGTTTCTGGGGGGAATGCCATTTGTGGGTGTCGGCGTCTACAATATGTCACCGGCGCAGCTTGGGCTGTATTTCATCTTCACGCCTTTAGGGTACTTCTGCGGCAATTTCCTGACCGGTCGTTTGAGCGGCAGGTTTGGTCTGCTGCCTTTGCTGGTTGTGGCACCTTTGATCATGATCAGCGGGATGTTGTTGGCGCTGATACTCGTCGGCTCCGGTTTGACCCACCCGATGGCCTTTTTTGCACCCATGCTGGCGATTGGCATTGGCAACGGGCTGTCGATCCCCAATGGCACCGCTGGTATGATGAATATCAACCCGCGACTGGCGGGGTCAGCAGCGGGACTTGGCGGATCACTTATGACGGTTGGTGGCGCGGCCTTGAGCGCAGGTGTCGTACCGTTTCTCGTCAGCGCGAAGTCCGCCGCACCCCTGGCGCTCTTCATCATGGCCACGGCCGCGCTGTCCTTGGTTGCAGCCCTTTACACAGCGTCGATAGAACGACAGGTCCGCAGCACGTAACCGCTTCAAGCCGTCGGTGCGTCGCCCGCTTCGTCGCGACCGGCCTGAAGATCCCCAAGGTTTTTGATATAGACATCGCGCTGTGCGAAGGGGATTTCGATGCCCTCTTCCCGGAAGCGCTTGGCGATCTCAAAATTAAGATCAGATCGCGCACTCAGCATCCAGTTCACATCGCGCAGGATCGCCCTGATTTCAAAATCCAGACTGTCGGCGCCGAACCCCATGAACATCACCACAGGTGGCGGGTTGAGGATGACCATCGGATGGCTCTCCGCCACTTCTCGCAGGATCTTTTCCACGTGTCGCGGATCGCTGTCATAGCTGACGCCCACCGGCACAAGGACGCGTCCCGCCATGCTGGAGTGGGTCCAGTTCGTGACCGATCCCGCAATCAGATCCGCGTTGGGAATTATGACGTTGGCACGGTCGAATGTCTCAATCTCTGTCGAACGGACGGAGATTTTGCGCACGTAGCCGGAATAGGCCCCGACTTCGATCCAGTCGCCCGACTTTATCGGCCGTTCGATCAAAAGAATAATGCCGGACACAAAGTTAGACACAATGGTCTGCAACCCGAAACCGATACCCACCGACAGCGCACCGGCAACGATGGCAAGGTTAGACAGGTCAATCTCTGTCGCCCCGATAGCGGCCAACGCAGCCAGGAAAATCCCCACATAGCCGGTGCCTGTGACTATTGCGTTTTGACCGCCGATATCAAAGCGGGTGTTCGGCATAACCGTGGTGCGCAATGCTGTTTGCAGCAAGCGGGTCAGCATGTAGCCGACTGAGAAGACGAGGATAAACCGGAGGAAGTCGGTCAGCGACACACGCGTGTCACCGATGGCAACGCCGTCGTTCAGCCAGACCCAAATCTCAAAAAGCTGGCTTTCCCGCATACCCCAGATCAGCGCCAACAGCGGCACGCCCGTGCAGATAAACAGAAAGCCCAACGTAATCTGGAACAGCGCACCAAAGCGAACGGTTTCTTCTTGGCCGTCGCCTGCGGACTTGGGCACGCTGGCACCGATCATCATGCCAAGCAGCCGGAAAAGGATATAAAAGCCTGCGATCATCAAAAGGCTAAGCGCAGTGGAGAACACCAGCATTGTTCCGGCCTGGGCGTATCCCACGGCACTGGCAACCGGCCCAAGTATACCTGCCATCAGGCAGAACGTGCCCATAAGCGTGGCCACACGGGCCAGGAACGGGTTGCCCCCTTCGTTTTCGGCCGATTGGCGCGCCAGACGCCGCAGCGCCCAACCAATTTGGAAGATGCCAAGGCCGCCCAGCACCACCACCGGGAACATCAGCGTTGTTGTGGCCTCTGCCAACGCCGGTTCTGTGTCGAGCGCGCCTTGCACCGCCCCCAGCATTTGGCGCACGGCGAATACCAGGCCAAGCAGCGTAAACGCATTGCGCAGGGTACGCCGGTCGCTTTGAGACACTTCTACCAAAGCAGGCAAATGGCCGCTTGGTACAAACAAAAGTCGTGAAACCCAGGTCGCAAAGTAGAGCGCAAAACCCGCCATCCCCAGGGCTGCCACCAGGAAATAGCCGCGCACGGAAAACACGTCAAAAATGTCGATCGCGCGAACCAGCACCCACAGTCCTAGCGCGGGCAGCGCAATTTGTAACAGCGCGCCCAGCAACCCAAAACCAGCCGCTGATCTGGCGGAAACGCCGGTGCTTAAAAAATCCTGCCCGAGGCGGGACCAGCGCCGCGCCCGGAACAACAGCAGCAGCGCGAGACCGATCATTATCAACACAATGGGCGCATTGCTGATCCGCGCGGCGCGACGCGATTCACTTGACCACGTTGTAGTGAGTTCCCCCCGAACGCTGCGGAAGTATCCCCGCAACTCTGTCACAGCGGATGCCCATCGTGCCGGATTTACCGGCGATGGCCCGCGTTCCAGCAGCGCGTCTGTGGCGCGGCCCCGGATGGTTTCATCAATGGCTTTGATCAACGCGTCCGCTTGCCGGTTTGCGTCCTCGGCCGCCAAAAACGGTGCGCGTGTCCTGTCCAACTCCGCCGTCAGTTGGGCGCGCAATGCAGCGACATCGGAGGCTTCTTGCCCACCTTCCCCGGGCGGATCCCCAAGAGCTGCAAGCCGATCCTCCAGTGGCCTCAGCTTAAATGAAACCTCTTGTTTCTGCCGGTTGGCCTGCGTGCGATAATCGGCCAGTTGCTTGCGCAGCGACTCCAACGCCTGATCGCTTGCCACGCCGCGGTCCACCACGCCTTCGGCGCGTTTCACAAGCTTGTCAAAGGCTTCTTTGTCAAATGTCTGGGGCGCTTGCTGCGCCTCCTGAACAGCCGGTGCGACCTCTTGGGCGAGGACAAACACCGGCAGGCACAATAGCCAAATGATTAAGGCGCAAGCGCGCATGGCAAATTACTCAAACACAGTTGGGATATCGGTGCGTTCTGCGTCCATCCAATGGGGCACCGGCAGACCTTTTTCGCGCAGGAAATCGGGATTGAACACTTTCGATTGATAGCGAGAGCCGTAGTCGCACAGGATCGTCACGATGGTGTGGCCCGGCCCCATGTCCTTGGCCATACGAATGGCCCCTGCCACATTCACGCCGGTCGACAGGCCCATACAAAGCCCCTCGTGCTCAAGAAGATCAAACACCACCGGCAGCGCCTCAGCATCTGAGATATTGTAAGGGTGATCCACTTCCAAACCTTCCAGGTTGGCGGTGATACGCCCCTGTCCGATGCCCTCTGAGATCGACGATCCGTCTGACTTTAGTTCGCCGTTTTTGAAATACTCAAAAAGAGCCGCACCATCTGGATCCGCCAAGCCGATCTTGATGTCCTTCGATTTTCCACGCAGGCCAGCCGCGACGCCCGCCAAAGTACCGCCAGACCCGCAGGCACAGATGAAGCCGTCTACCTTGCCGCCGGTCTGATCCCAGATTTCGGGCGCGGTGCTGTCGATATGGGCTTGACGGTTAGCCACATTATCGAACTGGTTGGCCCAGATCGCACCGTTGGGTTCCGTTTCCGCAAGCTTCGCCGCTAAGCGAGCTGAGTATTTCACATAGTTGTTGGGATCGCGGTAGGGTTTTGCAGGGACTTGCACCAGTTCCGCCCCGGCCAAGCGGATCATGTCCTTTTTCTCTTGGCTTTGAGTCTCTGGGATCACAATCACGGTTTTGTAGCCCAAAGCCGCCCCTACCAAAGCCAGGCCGATGCCAGTGTTTCCCGCAGTGCCTTCAACAATGGTCCCACCTGGACGCAAGCTGCCGTCTTTTTCTGCGTGTCGAATGATCGAAAGCGCCGCGCGGTCTTTTACCGATTGGCCTGGGTTCAGGAACTCTGCTTTGCCAAGGATGTCGCAGCCGGTTTCCTCTGAGGCTTTCGTCAAACGAATAAGCGGCGTGTTGCCAACAGCGTCAGGCAGATTTTGATAGATGGTCATGGCGGGGCGTCCTTTGGTTCGGGTTAGTTCGCGTTTACGCCCCTGCCCCCGCGGGTTCAAGACGCGCGCTCAGACGTTGGCTACGTCAGCACCGCGCAACCGAGCACGATTTGCCTGCAAATAGTAGAGCGACAATAAAAGCGGTCCGTTGTCCGCTTCGCCCGTGGACAATAAATCCATGGCGGCTGCGAAACTAAGAATATGCGTGCAAATATCCTCTGCCTCTGTTTCCAGCCCGTGCACACCTTCATCATGGTCTGCCAGATGGCATAGCCCCAAAAAGGAAGTCAGATATTCTGTCATGGCACCAGGTGATGGGTAATACCCCGCGATTTTTTCCAACTGATAAAGGTCCAGTCCCGCTTCTTCTTTTGCTTCGCGATGGGCCACTTCTTCAGGTGCTTCGATCCGGTCTACGCGTCCTGCCACCGGTTCAAGCACCCACGGGTTCGGATCCCCGCGTGAAAAGGCGCCAGGGCGAAACTGCTCAACCAGCAGGACCTGATCGGTCGCAGGGTCATAAGGCAGCACCGTCACCGCGTCAGCGGCCCGCAAGCAACTGCGCAAAATTGTGTCCGACATCCCGCCGGAAAAGGTCGGGTGGCGCAGCCGCACATCTTCAAGGTCAAAATAACGGGCATAAGGCAGCGACCTGTGCACCACTTCTATATCGTCGCGCCGAAAACCCTTGCGGTGAATGACCGGCGGCACCTGCCGTCGTGCGGCTAAGGCGGACTGCGCACGCATCCGCAAGCCGGGCCAAAAGGCCTCGTCGTTGTAATCAGTAGGGTGAGCCGCCATTTGCGCCACGTCCGCGGCCATCAGAACCAGCTCTTCGTGATTACCATGCGGGCCGGGGTCGTCAGGTTCTGCCGGATCGCCAGACCAGCTCGCACCGAACCACAACGACACAGCGCGCGCCTCTGTTTCGGTCTCAATCAAACATTCCGGCGACTTGCCATCCAAAAGTGCGGAGGCGATTTCTGCGTCTACCGGCAGGCGCACCCGGCGCCCGATCATGTCCAACGGCGGGCCGCCAAGTTTGTCACAATGCCAGAGATTACGCCGCCCACCAACAAGGCTACGACGATATCCCAAATGAATGCAGAAGCCGCGTATTCATAACCAATTTGCAACCACAAAAGCGGCAAATCCATGACGTCATCGGCTTTGGTCCGATCCAGGTTTGTCAAAATAAAATGGCCAGACCAGGTCAATGCGCAAACGACAATCAACAAGATCAGAGAACGCAGCCCAGACCAAGCGGCATCAAAGATGCCGTTGCCAGAATTACGCCCCAGCGAAAACCATCCACAGATGAAACTGACGGCGGCTGTAATGCCAATAAAAGGCCAGCCAATTGGGACCGGGTTTATGTCTGCCGCAGCATAAATCCAAGCAGCCACGGCGGCAGTCAGCGCCAGGGCCAACCCGCCCACCAGTTTGGCCGCCGTCGGCATCAGCCGGGCCGTTTGACGGTGACTTGCGTCACATCACAATTGTCATAATGGAACGCCGCCGCACAGGACGTCAGATAAAAGTCCCACATCCGTTTGAACCGGTCGTCGAATTGCTTGTGCATTGGCTGAATGCTGGGCCAAGCGTCATTGAACCGTTCGTACCAGCGGCGCAGCGTGATCGAATAGCTCTCACCAAATTCCTTGGACTTCACCAGGTTCAGCCCCGCTCTTTCGATTTCGGCTTTCAGCGCATTGGGGCTAGGCAACATGCCGCCCGGGAAGATGTGCTTTTGGATAAAATCGACAGTTTTGCGGTATTTGGCAAACTTGTCGTTTTGGATCGTAATGATCTGGAAAGTGCCCGTTGCGCCGGGTTTTAGCCGGTCGCGTACGGCATTGAAGTAGGTCGGCCAGTATTTTTCACCCACTGCTTCGAACATCTCAATCGACGCGATCCCGTCGTAAGATCCGGTTTCATCACGGTAGTCACGCATGACCACCTCAACCTTGTCACTCAGCCCCTGTCGTTCCATTCGCGCGCGGGCAAAATCGTGCTGCTCCTGGCTGATGGTAAGACAGGTCAACTTCACGCCGCGTTCCTTGGCGGCATATTCGGCAAACCCACCCCAGCCACAACCGATCTCCAGCAAGTGGTCACCGGGTTTCACGCCCATCTCGTCACACATGGACGCGTATTTGGCGGTCTGCGCGGCCTCCATACTTTCCTGGCCGGTTTCAAAAATGGCCGAGGAATAGGTCATCGTGTCATCGAGCCAGGTCGAATAGAATTCGTTACCCAGATCGTAGTGATAGCTGATGTTTTTGCGGGCTTGCTCTTTGGTGTTGGTGTTCATCCAGTGGCGGAAGCGTTCAAAGAACATCACAAGCTTGGCGCCAGGAAATCCGTAGTTCAGCTCATCATTGTTGGCCATGACCACATCGAGGAAGGCCTGCAGGTCCGGTGAAGTCCACCAACCTTCCAGATAAGCGTCCGAGAAGCCCATGTCGCCTTCCCGCGCCACGCGTGAGAAAACATCGCCGTTGATGATATCAACCCGTGCATTCGGGCCGGGCTGTTGGCCTTTTGCGCGGAACACACGCCCGTCCGGCAAAGCCATATCGATGGCGCCAATTCTTAGCGTGCAAAGCTGGCGGAAAGCCACTGTGAAGTAGCGGGGCAGATCTTTCTGCCCGTCGGTGGATGTCAGCACAGCCATCCAACTCTCCCTGGTTCTTTTTTCGTTCCCGACAAGTTAATGCAGGTTTTCAGCGCTGCCAAGTCTTTGCAAGCTTGTGTAAGCCTCATTCCCGCGCTGCGTGGTATGCTGCCAACGCCCGTTGGCGACCTTCCTTTAGGTCAACCCGTGGCTTTGGTCGGGCGTCTTGCCCTGATAGCCCCCAAGAGACGGGAATCGCTTTGTAAAAATCCGCAGCGGGCTGGCGGCCTTGGGCGTCTTGTCCGCTGCGAAGATAGAGGTCGCGATAAACGCGCTGGCCATCGAATTTGTCAGCTTGGGTGTCTGGATTGAAAACGCGAAAATAGGGCGTCGCATCCGGGCCGCAGCCGGCAATCCATTGCCACCCAATCGCGTTAGACGCCGGATCCCAGTCAATCAACGTTTCCGCAAACCAGCGCAACCCCACGCGCCAGTGCGTCAGCAGATGTTTGGTCAGATAGCTGCCCACAATCATTCGGCAACGATTGTGCATGGTGCCGGTGACATAAAGTTCGCGCATGGCGGCATCGACGATCTCACACCCGGTCAGGCCTTTGCGCCAAGCATCTGCGTCGGCGTTGTCACCGCGCCACGGAAAACCAGCCCATTCCGGGCGGAACGGTGCCGTTGCCAAGGTCGGTTGGTGGTACATCAGATGATAGGCAAATTCCCGCCAGACCACTTCTTTCACAAAAGTCTCTGCCCCCTGCGCGCCAGCTTCTGCTGCGGCTTTACCCGCATGCCAAAGCCTGCGCGACGAAATTTCACCGTAAGCCAGGTTTTCAGACAACCGTGACGTGCCTTCTATGCCAGGGAAGTCGCGATCATTTTTGTAGGCACCGGCGCGGTCTTCCAAAAAATGATCAAGCCGCATAAGTGCGGCCTCTTCGCCCACACATGTATAGGGTTTGACCACCTCCGCACCACGTTGCATCGCCGCGCCAAACCCCCAGTCCGACAGTTTTTCGCCCTCTGGCCAGCTGCTTGGCGAATTGAACTTTGGTATAGGCAAAGAAGATGCAACATCCCGATGCTGCACCGCCCGCCACATGGGCGTGTAGACCTTGTAATACCCGCCGGTTTTCGTTTGTACGGTCCAGGGCTCAAAAAGGACATGGCCTACGAAGCTTTCAACGGCTACGCCGTCGGCAGTCAGTCCGGCCTTCACGCCAGTGTCGCGAGCAATGGCACCGGGGTCGTAGAGCCTGTTCCAATAAACCATGTCGGACCCGGTTTCGGCTATCAAATCCCGCAAAACCTGAAGCGGGTGACCTGTTCGCAAAACCAGTTGGCTGCCCTCAGCGCGTAGAGCAGCCGCAAAAACCTCTAGCCCTAAACCCCAGCGCCATTTGGGGGCCGCCCCGGTCTCATCGACAACTGCGTCGCGGATGAAAACCGGGATCACCTGCCGCCCGGTCGCCGCCGCTTTGGTCAAAGCTTCGTTGTCGCGCAAACGTAGGTCCCGGCGGACCCACCATAAGATCGGTTTGGTCATGGTACTTTTCAGGTCTTGGTCACAGGACCTGATCTAGCGCCCCGATCAATTTGGCCACCTCTTCTTCACTGGTGTAGTGCACGAAACTGACGCGTAGCGCGCCATGATTTGGGTCCACACCCTGTGCTTCCAGGCAACGCACACCGTAGAAATCGCCGCCGCCGGTCATGATACCCAGCGGGGCCAGCTGTTTGGCCAATTCATCGCCCGGGGTTTGCGCAACCATCGCAACCGTAGGCGCCTTTTTGGTCGCATCGCTGGGGCCTAACAGTCGGATCGAATTCTTGTCCCGCAGGTAGTCGAGAAGTGGTTGCAACAACCGCACTTCTTGGTCGCGCATCAGGTCATGTACGGCCTCCCCCCGCGTGGTGGCATCTGCATCCCCGGACATATGGTGAGCGTAAAGCGCGTCAGTGTAATC
The DNA here is from genome assembly GCA_039030095.1 of Pseudomonadota bacterium. Lineage (GTDB taxonomy): Bacteria > Pseudomonadota > Alphaproteobacteria > Rhodobacterales > Rhodobacteraceae > Amylibacter. Next base: position 20,068 of record JBCCET010000006.1, read on the forward strand.
AGCCATCCCGGCGCAGGCCGCCACTTGGGCATGGTCCGGGCCGGCTGGGCTGAAACGTTTTGTGGGATCGCCTGCGTTAAAGTAGTGACCCTGGTTCGGTAATTCCTGCGCCAGATCGCGGCGCATGACCATCAGCCCCTGGTGGGGGCCATAGGTTTTGTACGTCGAGAAAAGGTAAACGTCGCACCCCAACTTTGACACGTTAGGCAGTCCGTGAGGCGCATAAGAGACCCCATCAACACAGGTACGCACGCCTGCCGTGCGCGCCATCGCGCAGATATCAGCGACCGGGTTAATCTCCCCGACAATGTTGGAACAATGGGGAAAGCAAAGCAATTTTGCGCCATCCAGCAAGTTCGGCAGATCAGCCAAGTCGAGATGGCCGGTATCAGGATCCACCTGCCATTCGCGTACAACTACCCCACTTTCAGACAGCCGGCGCCACGGGCCGGTGTTTGCTTCATGATCCTGGTTTGTGACAACAATTGCATCACTGGGCTTCAAGTGCTGCGCATAAGCTTTTGACAAGACATAGGTGTTTTGCGTCGTGGACGGGCCGAAGGTAAGTTCATCTTCGTTCACTCCCAGGATTGCAGACAGACGCGTGCGCGCCTCATCCATTTCTTCCCCGCCGAGCGTAGAGGCAGCGTAAGGCGCATAGGGTTGCACCTTGCGCTCTTTATAGAAGCGCGTCAGTCGGTTTATGACTTGCGCGCAAGTATAGCTGCCGCCCGCATTTTCGAAGAACGCTTGGCCTTGCAAGGACTGTTCCGCAAATGCGGGAAACTGGCTGCGGACAAAGTTTATATCAAGCGTGGTCATCGGTCCCTCCGGTGCGCGTTTCAGCGGACCGTGGCTGTAGCCTTGGGAGAGGTCAAGCGAAAGGCGTAAAAGGCCGCGCTGATAAGAAAATCGATCTTTGGAGGACTTGTGGAAATCACGGTCTCAGCGGCAAGATTTTGGTTAACGGCGCATTAATCAAGACGCGTCTTGTGCCACGCGTCGTGCACGACGCGTGTTGGATGACGCGTCACCCAAGACGCGTCATATTTGATAGGTTGATGTCCTGTAAGCCACTGATATCTAAAAGACCGGTTCTTACAAGGGCGAAAGTTCAGGCCGCTATTTCGCCGCTCTGGAAATGGCGCGCATCATCGCCACATTCCCGTCCGACACACCTTCGCCACGAAATCCGCGATCAGCCCCATTGGTCGCGATCACCACGCCGTGCACCCGGTCAATCCACAGGTATTGCCCATAGACACCTTGGCCCAGAACCTCGCCCGGTTGCGCATCTTTGGGCATCCACCACTGGTAGCCGTACTTCATATTACCATCTTTGGTCTTAGCGCTTGGTACCGTGCTTTCCGCGATCCAATCCGCGGGCACCACTTGCTTGTCGCCGTACTTGCCGTTCTGCAAAATCATTTGACCAAATCGCGCGTAGTCCCGGGTGGTCATATTCAGCCCACCCAAAACAAAGGCCACAGCCTCTCCATCAGTCACATAAAACGGCTCAGCTTCGAACCCCAGCGGCTGGATAATCTTCTCGCTTAACAAATCCGCAATTGGTTTGCCAGTTGCCCCGCGCAAAACCATCCCGACCACATGGGTGTCGATGGAGGTGTATTTCATCTGGTCGCCCGGATCGGCGAAAGTCTCTTTCAACTCCGCAGTGAAATCGTCCAGCGCCCCGCCGAGCGCTACCGTGCGTCCCATCCGGTTGATGTCGCTGTCATAGTCGAAATAGTCTTCGTTGAAGACAACGCCGCTTTCCATTTGCAACACGTCTTGCAGGGTCGCGCCATCATAGGCAGTTCCCTTTAGCGATGGCACATAATCGGTGACCTGAACATCAACACCTGGCAGCGTGCCTTCGGCAATGATCACACCGGTCAGTGCAGACAGAAAAGACTTTGCCACGGACCAGCTGATACGAAGGTCTTCTGGATTGGTGGCTTTGAAGTAGTTTTCATAGACCACTTTGCCGTCTTTTAGCACAACCAGGGAGGTGACGGATCGCGCCTCTAGCCATGGGACAAATCCTTCTGGCATCTGCATCGGTTCGCCAGCTTCCAGCGGGCTTACCGGTCCGTCACCGCGTGGCACGGGTACATGCAAAAAAGCGGCATCCATGTTGGAGAAATTGGCCACAATCTTGTCGGCTTCAAAAAGGCTGTTAACCGCCAGCAGACGGGCAATTTCTTCACGCTTCCAGAGGCCGACCGCTGCTGCCAACACAACAATTGCCAAGACCCCGAGCCCTAGCCATTTGAATATCCGTGCCATGTAAACCTCCGAGTTTGTGTCAGTCTGCCCGGCCAGTGTAAAAGGTCAAACAGGACCTTGGGTCATTTGCGCGATGTAGAAAGCAAAAGCCCCGGTACGCCGTACCGGGGCTTTCGCAGTTTCACATTTTTCAGGCGCTATTCAGCAGGCGTTGCCGCACTGTCTGTGGTGGTTGCCACGCCCTGCGATTCACGACGACTGTCGTTGAAGATGGCTTTCAACAATGCAAAGCACTGTAACACCATCACGATCGAGAACGGGAACGCACCGATCACCATGGCGGTCTGGATCGCCTTGATCCCGCCTTTCGGATCGGATTCCGACGCCCCTGCTATCAGCAACGCTGCCACCACAAGTCCCAACGCGGCGCCCCAGAAGTAGATGTGGGGTTTGGCCTTCGGTCCTTCATCACCTGCTGCGTTAATCGTGTTCACGATCAGAACAGCGGAGTCCGCTGTGGTCACCAGATAGGTCATCAACAAGATCACGATGATCAGCGACATGGCCCAACCCAATGCGGCGCCCAGCATGTGGACAACCATCGCAAAGATCTTGTCGCCGTCAGGTGCACCCAGGATCGCGCCATCAGCGCCACCGTTCAGTTCCAGGTCAATTGCTGTGCCGCCAGCCCAAGTGAACCAGACAAAGCACATCAGCGATGGAACCAGGATTGCGCCGATCACAAATTCCCGGATCGAACGACCCTTGGAAATACGGGCCAGGAACAGACCAACAAACGGTGCAAAAGCAATCCACCAAGCCCAGTAGAAGACAGACCATGCGCCCTGCCAACCTTCAAGTTTCGTGGCAACAGAGTCTTCGACCCCGTCCGAACGCCATACGGTCGTCAGCGTTTGCGGCAACGAGATCAGGTAATCCCAGATGCCCACGACCAGTGCTTGCAGGCCGAAGAATGTGGAACCGAACAGCAAGAAGAAGGCCAAGAGGAAGATGGACAGACCCATATTCAGGTTCGACAGCCACTTGATGCCTTTGCCAACACCTGACAGCGCCGAGAGCGTCGATGCCCCCATAATGATCAGGATAGCCACGATCACACCCATGGTGTTTGCTGTACCACCATCGTTGGTCAAACCGCCGATACCGATCCGTGTCAGGCCAGCTACAAACTGTTCAACACCAAAGCCAAGCGTTTGCGCCACACCCAAAATCGTTGCCACAACTGCCACGATGTCGATCACGGTCCCAATTGGGCCCGAAAGGGTTTTACCAAAGATCGGCGTCAGCGAAGACCGCATTGTCAGCGGCAAGCCGCGACGGTAGCAGAAAAAGCCGAGTGCGAGACCAGCGATAGCGTAACAGGCCCAAGCGCCCAGGCCCCAGTGCACAAACGACCATTTGTAGGCGTTGCGGATGTTGTCCGCCGTGCTTCCTTCCGCCAGACCCATGATAACTTCCGGGTTGTTTTGGAAGTGGTAAACCGGTTCCGCAACTGCCCAGGTCAACATGCCCACGCCGATACCGGCACCGAACATCATTGAGAACCAAGAGAAGTTTGAAAACTCAGGTTTGTCGTCTGCTAAGCCCAGTTTCAGCCGTCCTGCAGCCGGCCAGATCGCCAACACGATGCAAACCAAGATGAACATGGTGACAATGTAGACGTACCAAGCGGCGGTATTAGCCAGAATGAAGCTGTTGATTGAGTTTAGAACCGCGCCCGCTTGATCAGGGAACACAACGGCCCAGACCACCAGCGCGGCAATGATGACTTTTGAGATAATGGAGACCGATTGACTGAAGCCGGAATAAAATCCGCTGTCAGCCGTTCTGATCGGCAAGTCCATTAACGGTGGTTTGAGTGACATTTATAGCTCCCAGTTTTCTTGTCTTGGACAACTTAAGCGCGACATGCGCCGTAGTCGCCGCAGTCAAGCTAACATCAGCGGGACCGTTTGCGTATACGGTTTTTGCCTGCAAATCGGGCAAATTCGGGCGTGAAGTGAACTTTTTGCATGATTTTTCAACCGTCTTTGCAGAATGCCTTGGACCTCCCAGCCTTCAGAACAAAAGTGATTCTCTTTGTAAGAAGCAGTCACCAACCACGATAAGTCCCGTGAAAAACGCTGTTTTCCTTATGTCGCAATCAACGTCTCAGGTTCCGTAATCGTCGCAATGTTTGCGTGAAAATAGCGTAAACTATCAATTATTGGGACTACGCATTTGCAAAGCCGCAAACCACGCAGTCGACCAACAATACTCAACAGGGACGGAAAAATGGCTATCAAAGAACCATTCACAGACCTGGAGATTGCGAAGCAACCTTCAGGTTTTTACGAAGGCTACAGCCTTCCAATCGCGCTTATCTCCAAAGGGATCATGGTGGCGCTCTTACTTTGGGCGCTGATCTTTCCCCTAAGCGCCAACGGCACGCTGGACAGTTGGAACTGGGCGCTTTTGCAAGGCTTTAACTCTTTCTACATCATCTCGGTCGGTGCATTTGCCTTCTTCCTTTTCATTCTGGCTGTCATCCCGGCCGGAAAAACCAAATTAGGCGGCGTAGACACGGTTCCTGAATTTTCGAACTTTTCGTGGTTTTCGATGATGTTCGGCGCGGGCCTCGGCGTGGGTTTGATGGTTTTTGCCACGGCAGAACCACTGGGCCTTTGGGGATCCAACCCAGTCGTCGTGGAAGGCAGCGTTGAAGGAAACAGCCCAGAGGCGCTGACTTCCGCTTATCGCTATACGTTCCTGCACTACGGTTTTCACGCATGGGCGATCTATGTGATTACGGGTCTTAGCCTTGCTTACTATGCCTACACCCGTGACATGCCGCTGACGATCCGTTCGGCCCTTACCCCTATTCTTGGATCGCTGGCAAATGGCCCGGTGGGGCATATCGTCGACGTCCTCGGCGTGGTTGCCACCATCCTGGGTGTTTCTGTGACCATCGGTTTTGGCGTCAGTCAATTTGTCGATGGAGTTTACGCCGTAACAGGAATGGAATGGTTGATGAAAACGGGGGCGGAAGGTCCGCCGAAGCCATCGACGGTAGGTTTGCTGGCCGCGCTTTTCATCATCATGTCACTGTCGATCATCTCAGCCGTGTCTGGTGTTGGTCGAGGCATCAAGTATCTGTCGAACCTCAATCTGGTGCTGTCGATCATCCTTCTGATGACATTTGTTATCTTTGGATCCTTCGTATTTGCGATGACCACCTATGGCACTGCACTGGTAGACTACATCATCCAGTTCCTCCCGCTCAGCTTTGAAGCCTACAACCCGCAATCTGCGGCAGCGTTTGCAGAAGCCCTACCAGCAGAGGCAAAGCCATTGGCTGAAAGCCTTGGCGGCGCGCAAAACGCTTGGGGGTCATATTCAGGTTTTGTGGGTGGTCTCGAAGGAGATGCAGCTGCGTTGTCTGACGAAACCAAAGCGGCCGTCTATGAGGCTGGCTCCCAAGGTCGTCTATTTGGGTGGCAGTCCGGTTGGACCACCTTCTACTGGGCTTGGTGGATTGCGTTCTCGCCTTTTGTTGGCCTCTTCCTGGCGCGGATTTCCAAAGGCCGTACTGTGCGTGAGTTTATCCTGGGTTGCGTGTTTGCACCGGCGCTGGTGTGTTTCGCCTGGATGACTATCTTGGGCGGCACTGCAATTGACCTGGAACTGCAGGGCGTGGCTGACGGCGCGATCATCGGTGCATCCAACACAAACAAGTTGTTTGTGACGCTGGGCAACATGATCTCTGGCGGGTTCCTATCGGGTATCACCATCATGTGTGTGGTCCTCATCATGACCTTCTTGGTGACCTCGGCGGACTCGGGCATCCTGGTGATGAACACGATCATGTCGGGCGGCTCTCAGGAAACCGGTGTGAAACATCGCATCATCTGGGGTGTAATTATGACGCTACTGATCGGGTCACTGATCATCGCAGGCAACTCTGGTGCGGCAGCGAACCCGCTCGACAGTTTGCAGGATGCGATGATCATCGGCGCGCTGCCTTTCACAATTGTGATGGTGTTGATGATGATCTCGTTGGCCAAGGCGATGTTCAACGACGGGCGCCGTGATCGGTCTGGCGATGCTGTTGGACAAGCTGCTGAGTAATTCAAAACCCTGGTAAAATTCGAAAAGGCCCGCGTAATGTCGCGGGCCTTTTTTGCGCAGATACCCCGTAAACCGGAGGATTTGTGGACCCGGAGACCAAAGGGTAATAGGATCAAAGCATCCTTTTCATAGAGATGCTTTTGTTATGATCTTCCCAAACAAACTATCCCTGGTGATGGCCTGCCTCGTTGCGAGCATCGCCGCAGCGGTCCATTCATCCGATCTACTACCGTGTCAACTTGCCGGTCACGACCGAGGTTGGCAGATCGATTGGACCGCGCGCGAAGTTAACGGATTTGTGGTGTATCAAACATTCACCTATACCGGACCATCGCGAAACCGCGTGTTTCTGGAACATTGCAAAAGCGGGCGCACAATGCGCGCGGATTTCAGCCCGTCGAAAGACGGCCCTTTGGCGCGGCACTTCATTGAACGCGTGGAAGGCAAAGCGAAAGTCACCCAAAAGCAGCTGGCGTCGGAGCTTAAGGTGCGCGGCGCCAAGACGCGCCTTTGGACCAGTCGGAAGGAAAGTTGCGCCTGCGCAGTGCATTACCCGCAGGCGCGTGGGGCCAAAAAACCCTACGTAAGTGACCGTTAAGCGTTCACGTCAACCACAACGCGACCCTTAACCTGGCCTTTCAGGATGTCTTTGCCCAAGCCCGGCAAATCGCCAAGCGTGGCTGGATGCACCATCGCTTCAAGCTTATCCATTGGCAAGTCACTGGCTATCCGCGACCATGCGCGCACGCGGTTGTCATACGGTTGCATGACGCTGTCGATGCCCAGCAGGTTTACGCCGCGCAGCAAAAACGGGATGACCGTGGCAGGCAGCCCTGCCCCACCGGCCAAACCTACGGCAGAAACGGATGCGCCGTATTTCATCTGCCCAAGCACGCGCGCCAGCATGTCACCGCCGACCGCATCAACACATCCGGCCCAAGTCTCTGCTTCTAGCGGGCGTTTGGTCGTCTCATTCAGCTCTTCGCGGGCCACAATGCGGCTGGCGCCGAGGCTGGTCAGATAGTCACCCGTCTCTGGCCGACCGGTCACACCAGCCACCTGATATCCCAAGTTTGCCAGGATCGCTGTTGCAACGGAACCAACGCCACCCGCGGCCCCCGTGACAAGAACTTCGCCCTGATCTGGCGAAAGTCCGTGATCTTCTAAAGCCATCACGGCCAGCATCGATGTAAACCCAGCCGTCCCGACCGCCATTGCTTGGCGTGAATCCAGGCCGTTGGGCAGCGGCACAAGCCAATCCGCTTTAACACGCGCCTTTTGCGAGTAACCGCCCCAATGGGCTTCGCCCACGCGCCAACCCGTTAGGACAACTTTGTCGCCCGGTTTGTAGCGGTCATCATCGCTGGCTTCCACAGTACCCGAAAAGTCGATGCCCGGTACATGCGGGTAATTCCGAACCAATCCGCCGCCCGGCCCGATGCACAGGCCGTCTTTGTAGTTCACGGTCGAATATTCGACGGCAACGGTTACGTCGCCATCCGGCAGCTGATCTTCGGTGATTTGTTGAACGGCTGCGGATGTTTTGCCTTCATCGTCTTTTTCGACGACCAATGCGTTAAAGCTCATGAGTTTGTCCTCTTAGAAATCCGGCATAAACGGAATGTCGGTATCGTGGGTTTTCTGTCCGGCGGCGGTCAGCATTGCGTGAACCTGGCCGCGATGGTGTGTTTGATGGTTGAAGAAGTGGGTGTAGCAGACGACCCGGTCAGCGGAAATTTCCCGCCCTACTGCGCCTGAATACCAAACCAATTGCCCGTCAAAGCAAGTTTCCTGACCAGCCCAGTCCGCAATCCGTTGATCAAGCGCTGCGCGCGCATCCACGAACGCTGGCCAATCGCGATAAAAAGTTGGCGTTTCGTGGATTGACCCGCCCGGCGCCTCGCCGCCGTCAAAGCGTGCCATCCACATCATATCGCCCCACATCAAATGGCTGAGTGTCCCCGCGATGGAGCCGAAAAATGCACCCCGATCCAGATCTCTTTCCACGTCACTCATGCCAGCAACAATGGGCATGACCCAGCCGTTCTGCCAGGCATTGTAACGCGCCATCATTTGCAGCCATTCGGGCGTCATGGATATCTCCGAAGGATGGGGGTGCACCCAATCGGTCGTTACGGGCCCGACCACTCAATCGGGCAGATCTCGGCGCTTTTACCGTCGAAGTCCCAGACCCGGCCATGGTCACGCAACCGCGACTTCGTGCCTTTGGCGACAATCACGTCAGGGCCCATCCAGTATTTGGTGTTGCTCACCACGACAGCCTGATCGGGGTCCAGCCCGCCCAGCGTTTCAATCTCGCCGTTAATCTTGCGACCGATATTGATGCGGCGGAACCGCCCGTCGGTATCAATATCAACCTTGGTGCGTTCGGCGTGGATAATCGTGGACACAAGCATCGTGAACAGCCCCGTGGTGCCGCCCGCCTGACCAGAGAAAATCTTGAGGATGCCGTCATAGGCCTTCTGGGTTGACCGTTCATCCACGTAGGCGGCCACTTTCCAGTCGCCGTCCGCCATACGTCCCGGGATATCAACCAGCAGTCCAATGTTCAGCCCGCCGATGTCTTCGCCCTCAAAATGGCCCTCATCAATGCGGATCGCCATCCAAGCGTGGCAATAGCCCTGTGTTGGCGGATGCTTGCCCAGACTGACGACGCAGGGACAGAACAGTTCGCACGAACAGTTGAGGAATAACTCCCCCTTCAGCTTCCAATCTGTCGGCTCGCGGCGCCGCCGTGTAGGAATCATCCGGTTGTCGATCTTTTGCATCGTCTCGATGCGATCAGCGGCTGCCTTTGATTTAGTCGCCATTCTTCCTCCCGTTAAACTATCCCGGCCGCCCGAGCGCCCACCGCGACACCTGCCACGATCAACACAACACCGACCGGTTTGATTACATAGTGCGCGACTGATGGCAGCTTTTCCAGCACCATAATCACAGTCGCCAATCCCATCCACAAAAGGTTCATGGCACCGCCCGCAAAGCCGAGCGCCATATACCCCCAACAACAGCCTACGCAAAATGCACCAAGTCCTGCGCCCATGCGAAATCCACCGACTGCGCCTGGGCGCCAATGACCCAGGAAATAATTCATCGGCGCATGGCACACCCCGTGGCAAACCTCTTTGATCCAGGTGAACTGGAAGTATCCCACGACGATCAGCAATACGGCAGTGGCCCAAAGCGTGGTAGACTGCCCAAACATATCAAGCCAGCCAGCCCGCATCAGCCAGGCCTGGCCCACCGCAATCACCACGGCAAACCCCACCCAGACAGCGAAAAAGCCCAGCACCAAACCGGCCCAACCTGCGCGGGTGCCGTTGGCGGATTTCATCAAGGCTTCATAGGTTGAGGCCGTATGCACAAATGTTGGTCCCATCATCGCAATCATCATGATTGCCCACATCGGCACCAGCATCGCCAAGCTGTCCATGGCCGGCATTCCGGCCATGTTCATCATACCCACCCGCTGTCCAAAGACATTCAAACCCATACGTACGGCCATCCAATACATCGCCGCCCACGACAAAATGATGGCAACAAAAAATGTCAGCCAAAGAGCAGATCGCATCAGATGTGGCATTGTGTGATGGCAGCTTTCTTTCGCACTTGCGCTAATCGCGCCGGGTTGTCAGTTTGTTAGGGGAAATAGAAATGTCTGACAATTCAAAAATGAAAACGACTCTGGAACAAGGCCGCGATCTTTCGGTGCAAATTGCTGAAGCGCTGCGCAGTGCGATTGTATCTGGATCCCTTATCGTCGATCAAAGACTGCCTAGCGAGGCGGATCTGTGCGAAAATTTCAACGTCTCTCGCCCAACAGTTCGCGAAGCGTTGAAACGCCTTGCTGCCCAAAACCTGATCAGGACCCAGCGAGGCGCAACCGGTGGTGCTTTCGTGAACAGATTGTCCTTTGAAGACGCCTACGGGCAGCAGATCACCACGTCTACCTTACTTCTGTCCATGAACGCCGTAAGCTTTGAGACCGCCTGCGAGGCGCGTTTTACGCTTGAAGGTGCGGCCCTTGCACTGGCGGCAAAACGCCGGGAACCCGATCATCTGGCAAATATGCGAACCGAAGTGTTCCGGCAAAGCCAGCCGGGCCTGACCGACGAAGCTTTCTGCGCCTCTGACGTGGCTTTTCACCGCGCGCTGGTTGATGCAGCGCAAAACCCGGTCATCAGCTACCAATTGGCCGGTGCGGTAGAGGCAATTGAGCCGCTGATGAACATGATCACCTTTTCTGAACGAGATCGGTCACAGATCGTCAAAATCCACGGTGACCTGGCTGACGCTTTGGAAGCCCGCGATGTCAGCGCAATGGAAACCTGCCTGGCAGCGCTGCAGGCTTACACCGTCGACCTTTGGCAAAAGGCCAGCGCGAAGCGCGCCAAATAGCCGTTGACCGACTGCGGGCCTTGCCGTATCCGACACGTCACGCGCACCCGTAGCTCAGCTGGATAGAGCGCTGCCCTCCGAAGGCAGAGGCCAGAGGTTCGAATCCTCTCGGGTGCGCCAAATTTCAACACTAGAAATAACCGGGCTGGATTGCGAAAAGGTCGCCATAGGCGCAGGTTCGAGCCGGGACCTTTTTACTTCCTTGAAAACAAGAAGTCCCGGATCAAGTCCGGGACCACTTTGCAGTTTTGACTAGGCGTCGAGCGCGCCTGAATGATGTTAGTGGCCGAACGCCGATGCGGGCACGTAGTCCAGCTCAGCGCCTTCAGGTGCCCACTGCATTTGAAGGCAGCTGGACCCTTTACGCTGCCAGTAGAGCGCCTCAACTTCGTAGTAGCCGGCTTCGCGGACGTTCACTTCGACCTCACCAATGGGATCACAGCCGCGTTTTTCGTCTACTTTGGCGACTTCCTGGCCACCGATTGTCAACTCCAACCCATCGTTGCTGAAGACTTCAATCTTATAGACGCCCGGTGCGTCGAATTTGATGTAGCCTTTGATTTGGGCCGCGACTTTCGTCTCTTTGTTAGACGTCAGCGCCATCGGCGCCTCGTCGGAGCTGATGTAGTTCAGCCCCTTGTCCATGACCGCGCCCGGCTCCGCCCCGATGCCGATAGCGATATAAGCGTCGCGCAAGGACTTCACGTCGTCTGGATAGGCGTATTGCACCGACAAGCCAGCGGTCACCGCTTCCGGTTGCGGGTTTGCCAGTTTCAGCTTCAACGGGCGAGCGTCGGCGGTGTAGGCGAATGTGGTCGCAAGTGCGGCCACAAGGGCGCATCTCAAGAATGTCATAAGTTCCCTCCTCCAGGTCTCTTTGACCGAAAGCCTACGCATGGGGACACAAGCAGCGCAAGGGGAGTTTCCGCCCGATGCGCTGTTAAGACAATAATCTACAGACTGCCTTAGCCGAAAGCGTCTGGTTCGCTCGCTTTGCGTTCCGCCATATAGGCTTGCAGCGCTTCATCTACGGCGGGATCAATAGGTGGCTGCTGGTATTCTGCCATCATCCGATCCACGCGCTCAGTTGCCAGTTGCATTGTGTCTTTCGACCCGTCCTCTTTCCATGTCTCATAGGGCCGGTAGTCCAACACATTAGATTTCCAGAAGGCACTTTGGAAATTAGCCTGGGTGTGTTCGCAACCCAGGTAGTGCCCACCGGGCCCAACCTCTTGGATTGCGCCCATAGCCAGGCCATTCTCGGACATATCCACGCCTTCGGCCATAGAATGCAGGATGCCCAACTGGTCGGCGTCCATCACAAATTTCTCAAAGCTGGTCACAAGACCACCTTCCAGCCAACCTGCAGCGTGCAGGCAGAAGTTCACGCCGCCGAGCAATGCCGCGTTCAGGGTGTTTGCTGTCTCATACGCCGCCTGTGCATCCGGCAGCTTGGAGCCGCAAAGCGCGCCACCCGACCGGAATGGCAAGTTCAACCGGCGCGCCAATTGACCTGCGCCCCAGAGGATCTTCGATGCTTCGGGCGTGCCAAAGGTTGGCGCGCCGGAGTTCATGTCGATGGAGGTCACAAACGCGCCGAAGATTACAGGCGCGCCTGGATTACACAGCTGGTTATAGGCAATGCCTGCCATCGCCTCGGCCAGCACCTGTGTCAAAGTACCCGCCACAGAAACAGGCGCCATCGCCCCGCCAACGATAAAGGGCGATACGATGCAGGCCTGATTGTTCTGCGCATAAACCTCCATCGCGCCCATCATGATATCGTCGAAGGTCAGCGGAGAATTGATGTTGATGAGAGAGGTCATGACCGTTTTATCGGCAACCGATTCACCAAACAGAATTTCGGACATCTTCACGCTGTCCACTGCACGTTCAGGTGCAGTCACAGACCCCATGTAGGGTTTGTCAGACAGCGTCATGTGGGCGTAAAGCATGTCGAGGTGACGTTTGTTCACCGCGATGTCTGTAGGTTCGCAAACCGTACCGCCGGAATGGTGCACCCATTTCGACATATAGATCAGCTTCACCATCTTCTGAAAATCCGCGATGGTGGCATAGCGCCGACCACCCGATACGTCGCGCACAAATGGCGGGCCATAGACAGGCGCCAACACCATGGATTTGCCACCGACCTTGACGTTACGGTCCGGGTTGCGGGCGTGCTGGATATATTCAGACGGCGCCGTCGATATCAGTTTGCGTGCCAGACCTTTGGGCAGGCGCACGCGTTCCCCATCCACATCCGCGCCAGCGTCACGCCATCTGGCCAGCGCACCTGGGTTGTCGGGAAAATTCACACCGATCTCTTCCAGTACCGTTTCGGCGTTGGCCTCAATGACCTGCATCGCCTCTTCGGTCAGAACTTCGAAGTTGGGGATGTTGCGTTCAATGTACTTCGCAGCTTCCAGCTTTACAGCGGTCCGTTCAGCCCGGCGAGCGGCACCGCCGCCTCCACCTCTGGCACGGCGACGGGGGGCAGCAGTTTCAGACATGGGCGACTCCCTCAAACGATCGATCAAGTAATGCCTCGCGTCTTAGCGTGCAGGATCACACGGCGAGCCTCAAATCCGTCGGTTATGGTGCAAAAGCGACATTACCCGTCGCTTAAAGCGGGCGTCGTTCAACAAAGACATATGTCTTTGACAATCCGTTCTTGTCTTTTTTTGAAACACGCACCTGAAAACCATCCCAGGAGCCGTTCCAGCCTTGACTTTTGTCTGGATGGCTGACGGGCGCGTCCGCAGACACATCTTCGCCACAAGCCCGCAGTTGCCCGGCCAGCGTCTCATAAGTTTGTGTGGCAGCGTCTTCGCCCAGGCCAAAGTCCCATATGCAGGTCAAAACACTTGCCGAGACCTTGCATTCAGGCGCTTTTGCGACCTCTCCCAGTTCAAAAAACTTGCCCGCGACCGCGTCAGCATCGCCATATATCTGCCCGCAAGCAGACGCAGCAACACCGGTCGCCCCGATGAAATTGAAAAAACAGAAAGAAAACAGCGCGCGTATCATAAAGCTTCCTGTGGACTTGCGGTGACAGAAGTATGGGTCAAAACCCACCAATAGGAAACCCACGCGTGTAAGGTTCGGGAAACCGCTACTCAAGCAAAGGCCAGCCGTCACGTGTATTTGCACAGGTGTGCGAGTTTCTTACGAACTTCAGGCATCAAGAAAGGCTTCTGCGGCCGCCATCATCTGTACCCAGGATGGCGTTTGCGGAAGCGGGATGTGGTTGCGCCCTTCAAAAACCAGCAACTGTGCGTTTGTAAGCCGTTGCGCAATAAGCTGTGATTGAGCAACGGGATGAATGGCATCATCGGCGTTGTGCATAACCAAAACCGGGCACTGAACACGGTCCAGCAGCGCGCTGACATCAAACCGATCCACCGCATCTCGCAAGCGGATTGCCGCGTCAGCATCCACTGTGGCTTTTTGTGTTTCGGCGATTTCCTGCACTTGTTCGGGAGTGGCATCGGGGCAGAAGATGTGAACGAAGCTTTCCATAAAGACGCTGCCACGTACCCCCCACCCCGCGCGGATCATTGCGATAGCGGTATCGGTATCCAACTCTCCCGGTGCAAGGTCTCGCACTCTGCGGCCCTGCACATACCCACCGTAAAGCGCCATGCGATCCACCCGATCTGGATATCGCGCTGCAAATGCCAGGGCGACGGGAACCGCCTGGGACGGCGCAAAAATCTGCACCCGGTCGTGACCTGAGGCGTTCACAACCGATAAAAGATCGTCGCAATACCGGTCCACCCCGTCGAGCGCGACCCCGCGTCCTGACAAGCCCGTGCCGCGTAAATCGTATCTGATCAATTCCCGATCACGGGCGAAGCGTTCAATCAACGGGCCCCAAATGCTGGAGGCACGATCCCGATCAAGCTTGGACAACCAATGGCCGATGCGCACCAGCGGCGGGCCGGATCCCTCGGACGTCCAGGCGATGGGGGCGCCGTCAGCGCTTTGCGCAAATCGTACGGTTCCCGTCGCGACCGACGTTTGGATCGACGGGCTCGGATCGTTTGAATTCACCGGCGCACATAACAGAAATCCCCGGCGCGGAATTGTTTTTATTATCTCTTGGCGTTTGCCATCGTCGCCAACTGCTTTGCGCGCCGCGCTCAGACGCGCATTGATCGTGGCGTCGGACACCGCAAGTCCCTGCCAGACCCGGTCAACAAGCGTGTCTTTGGTCACCAGATCCCCGGACGCCTCCGCCAAAATGCCAATCAGATCAAAAACCTGCGGCTCAACCGCAATTGGCTTACCTGCCCGCGTAAGCACAAAAGTTTCCATGTCCAAAACACAGTCGTGAAAAGCGTAGCGCATGACTTAATCATCGCGCCAATCGGCACAGTGGGCAAGAAATTCGTCCAAAATCAGAAAAACACAAGCGCATCGCAAGGGTTTCGCAAGATGTCCTTCAAGCTTTCGCCCCGTCGGCTTGCTTCATTGATCGCAGATATGAACGAAGGAAAATTCGATGACCAACAAACATGACAACGCCGACACTATCAAACGCCTGCGGAGCGGGGCAATCGACACGCGCCACTATATCAAACGCAGCCACCGCATTCGGAGCGAAAGCGCCCATGCGCTGATTGGTCGGATATTCGTAGGTCGTCGATGATCTTACGCGGGCAGGCTTGCACGGCTGCTTGCAAGGCTCTAAAGCCCGGCCCATGAGCACCCCCCATGAACACCTGCTGATTATCGACTTTGGCAGCCAGGTCACGCAGCTGATCGCGCGTCGTCTGCGAGAACTAAACGTCTATTGTGAAATCCACCCGTACCAGAGCGTGACTGACGCCTTTTTGGCCGAGTTCGCACCAAAAGCCGTGATTTTTTCCGGCGGTCCGGACAGCGTGACCCGCGAAGGATCGCCGCGCCCGCCTGGTGCGGTCTATGACCTCGGGGTTCCGATCCTCGGTATTTGCTACGGCCAGCAAGTGATGATGCAGGACCTCGGCGGTCGTGTGGAAGGGGGCAAAATCTCTGGCGGTGGCGGCACGGCTGAATTTGGCCGCGCATTTGTGGAGCCTGCCGGTACACTTGGCTTGCTGGACGGATGGTTTTCGGACGGCAAGGAACAGGTTTGGATGAGCCACGGCGACCACGTGGCCGCCCTTGCGCCGGGGTTCGAGGTTTATGGCACCTCCCCCAACGCGCCCTATGCCATTACCGCCAATGTGGCGCGCAACTTTTACGCTGTGTAGTTTCACCCGGAGGTGCACCACACCCCACGCGGCGCACAGCTATATGAGAATTTCGTCAAACTGGCAGGATTTTCGGGCGATTGGACCATGGGCGCTTACCGCGAACAAGCCATCGCTGCGATCCGCGAACAAGTGGGCGATGCAAAGGTGATCTGCGGGCTTTCCGGTGGTGTCGATTCAAGCGTGGCAGCCGTTTTGATCCATGAGGCCATCGGCGATCAACTGACCTGCGTTTTTGTCGATCACGGGCTGTTGCGACAGGGTGAAGCGGAAGAAGTCGTGACCATGTTCCGCGACAACTACAATATGCCGTTGATCCATGCGGATGAGAGCGAGCTATTCCTGGGTGAGTTGGACGGTCAATCGGACCCTGAAACTAAGCGCAAAATCATTGGCAAACTGTTTATCGACGTATTCCAAAAACACGCCGCCGATGTGGGCGGAGCGGAGTTTCTGGCCCAAGGCACGCTCTACCCGGATGTGATTGAAAGCGTTAGCTTTTCAGGCGGTCCTTCAGTGACAATCAAATCCCATCACAATGTGGGCGGGCTGCCCGAAAAGATGGGCTTAAAACTGGTGGAACCGCTACGTGAGCTGTTCAAAGATGAGGTTCGGGCGCTTGGCCGCGAACTGGGCCTGCCGCAGAGCTTTATTGGGCGACACCCGTTTCCGGGACCCGGCCTGGCGATCCGTTGCCCGGGTGAGATCACGCGCCCCAAGTTGGAAATCCTGCGCAAAGCGGATGCAGTCTATATCGACCAGATCCGCAAACACGGGCTTTACGATGAAATCTGGCAAGCCTTTGTGGCGATTTTGCCTGTGCGCACCGTGGGCGTGATGGGCGACGGACGCACTTATGATTATGCCTGCGCCTTGCGCGCTGTGACCAGCGTCGATGGTATGACGGCGGACTATTACCCTTTCAGCCATGAGTTCTTGTCTGAAACCGCCACGCGGATCATCAACGAAGTGCCGGGCATCAATCGCGTAACTTACGACATCACGTCGAAGCCGCCGGGCACGATTGAATATGAATAGTGCCTCCGGCGGGGATATTTCAGGCCCGAAGAAGCGCTAAGACCCGAGCGCCTCTGTCAACGCATTGCGCACAACCGCTGGGTCGACGTCTGATGTAACAAACGCCTGGCCGATGCCGCGGGCCATGATGAAGTTGATTGTGCCGTCGCGCACCTTTTTATCTTGCCCCATCAGATCAATCAGCGCGTCTGCATCTGGCAAGTCACCGGGAATGTCAGAAATGTCTCTACGCATGCCAAGATGGGCGAAGTGTTCGCGCACGCGGCTTGGCGCCTCTTGCGCGCAGAACCCAAGTCTGGCGGAGACCTCAAACGCCAAGGCGCAGCCGATGGACACGCCTTCACCGTGCAAGAGCCGGTCCGAATATCCGGTTGCGGCCTCCAGCGCGTGGCCAAATGTGTGACCAAGGTTCAAAAGCGCGCGGTCGCCGCGCTCCGTCTCATCGCGCGCAACAATATCGGCTTTCATCTGGCAGGACCGGCGCACGGCTTCGATCCGCTTGTCCACGTCGCCAGCCGCCGCATCTGCCGCGTTTTCTTCGAGCCAAGCAAAGAAGCTGTCGTCCCCCAACAGCCCGTACTTCGCCACCTCCGCATAACCTGCAAGGTAATCGCGCGACGATAAGGTGCTCAGCACGGAAATATCCGCCAGAACTTTGGCGGGCTGCGCAAATACCCCCACCAGGTTTTTGCCATGCGGCGAGTTGATACCCGTTTTACCCCCTACCGAGCTGTCCACCTGGGCCAGCAGCGTCGTAGGGATTTGGATAAACCGCACGCCACGCCGCAGGATCGACGCAGCAAAGCCGGTCAGGTCGCCGATCACCCCGCCGCCAAACGCAACCACGACGTCGTCGCGTTCCACCTTTTGTTCCAGCATCCATTCGACACAGGTTTGCAACTGGGCCCAGCATTTTGTCGCCTCTCCGGCTGGAAGTGCAAGCATATCCAATGTGATACCGGCACTTTCTAATCCTGCACGCAGAGTCGGACCGTGCATTTTTGCAACGGTCTCATCTGTGATCACAACGACCCTGGGACGGTGCAGCAGGTCAGATATCTCATCCCCGATCCGGGATAGCAGGCCCGGCGCGATCACGATGTCATAAGACCGCGCACCAAGGTCCACACGTACCGTTTTCGCCGCCATCAAACCGCCTTCAATCCTGATCGTTCACTCGCCGCCAGCACAGCCACAACTTTCTCGGCCATGGCATCAATTGACATATTGGCCTCCGCCTGTGTCGACAGCTCAGCCTTTTCATAATGCGGTGTGCGGGCATCTAAAAGGTCTGACAAGGTCTGGCGCGGGTTATCTGTGCGCAAAAGCGGGCGGGTGGTTTTATGTTTCACCCGTGACCACAACAGCGGTAAATCTGCACGCAGCCAAAGCGCAACGCCGCCAGCCGAAATAGCTTTGCGGTTCGCCTCTCGCAGGTAAGCCCCGCCGCCGGTGCTCAGGATCGCGGGAGGGCCCGCCATCAGGCGGCGCAAAATCTGTTCTTCTTTTTCGCGAAAGAATTCTTCCCCGTCACGTTCAAAAATCTCCGCAATGGTCATTGAAGCGGCCCGCTCAATTTCCTGATCGCTGTCGAGAAATGGCACGCCGATCTTCCCGGCGACAGCTGTGCCAACAGCGGTCTTTCCCGCGCCCATAAGGCCAACTAGTGCAACCGTGTTATTGAGTTTCCAGATCAGACCATCCCCGTGCTGCGGGCGCCACGGTCCGGCGACTTCCTGCCGACGCCCCATTACGCCCTTCGAATTTGGGTGATAACATTGTCATTATGCGCTGCAAGCACTTGTTCGCAGTGCAAAAGCCAAAAAGGGCAATGATAGGCGATAAGGCACTTTAAGCATGGGCAGACTGCTGCGGTATTTGCTGGTTCTGGTTATTTTGGGGTTCTTGGGTTTGCTGGGCTATTCCTTTTTTGGCGATTTGAGCCCTGATCAGCGCGAGATCACGATCCCGGTAAAATCAAATGCGGATTAGCGCACTTTTGATCACGGCGTGTTTTTGCAGCCCTTTGTGGGCAGCAGAACCGGTGGTCTTGAATGAACCGGAATGGCTGTCAGATGTCGTTACACCGAACCTGGGCACCACACGATCTTCCAAATCAGAACTTTCGGGCCTGACAACTGAGCAGATCGAAGTTCAACCGCTCGACAGTTCCACCGCTGCCCCTATGGGCGTGTTGCCACCGGACCAATCCGGGATCCCCACGGATATCTGGGGCGATAGCGACGCAGATACTATCGCCCGCCTGATCACACCCCATTTGCCCAGTGCGTTGCCCGCAGTCACCGCATTCTGGCAACGCCTGGCCCTGGCAGAAACCTTGCCACCTGCTGGGGCTGGTGGTCCGGGTGAAGTGCTACGAGCGCGAGTAGATCATCTTTTGAACGCCGGTGCGCTAGACCAGGCAGAGGCGCTTTTGCAGATCGCCTCGCCCCTGACGCCGCCACTTTTTCAGCGCGCTTTTGACGTGGGACTGTTGACCGAGCGGGCGGACAACGCCTGTCGCATTATGCGGAATGAACCTAACCTGTCACCGGGCATCAAGGCACGCATTTTTTGCCTCGCGCGGTCAGGTGATTGGGCGGCTGCCGCCTTGACCCTGCGCACTGCCGAAACCCTTGGCCAAGTCAGCGGCGAGGAAGCAGCCTTGATGAGCCGCTATCTGGACCCGGAATTGTTCGAAGACGAACCCGAACCGCCCCCTGCGCGAACGCTTTCTGCGCTTGATTTCACAATGCGAGAGATTTTGGCCTTGCCTCGCGCGCGCGGGACCCTACCGCTTGCGTTTTTACACGTTGATCTGGACAATACCACGCCGTGGCGGGCACGGGTCTTGGCGACCGAACGGCTGGTCAGATCGCAAGCCCTTGCCCCACGCCGCCTTTTGGAATTGTACCAGGAAGGTCGCCCAGCTGCTTCCGGCGGAGTTTGGGTGCGAGTGGACGCGGTTCAAAAGCTCTTGAAAGCGATGGACCAAGGTGATCCGGCAATTGTGAGTGAAGCATTGATCACGGCATACCGCGCCTTGTCTGAGGCAAAGCTTGGCTTTGCCCTGGCTCCGCTGGCAGCAGAAGAACTCCGCGATGTGCCGCTTGATGGTCGGGCGGACCGGTTGCGGTTTGACCTGTGGTTGATGGCACCTGGTTATGCAGAATTGGTCTGGGACCACCAACCCGGCAGTCCGCAGGAAGAACTTTTGCAAGCCGTGGCCTTGTCCCGTTTCAACAACGCCACGCCTCACAGCGACTTAGCTGCGGCTGTCATCGCCGGGCTAACCCGGTCTGAACAGCGCGGAACACTGATCTGGGCGGTCGATGACAACCGCCGGGGCGAAGCAATTCTCAAAGCGTTGGCCACGCTCGTCCGAACCCGCCATGCAGACCCAGTGGCCCTAGAAATTGCGCTGGTCGTATTACGCCGGTCCGGTTTGAAAGACGAGGCGCGCCGCATCGCCTTGCAGGCGCTTTTGGCCGAAGAAGGCCGCTTGTGAGCGACTGGATCGAACCGTTTCTGGAGGCGATCTACGCCGAACGCGACGCGTCGGAGAACACGCTTTTGGGGTATCGCCGGGATCTGGAAGGTTTAGCGGATCACCTCTCAAACACGGGCCACAGCTTTTTAACTGCCGAGCGTTCGGAACTGGAAGGCTGGTTGGTCGCGTTAGAGGCGGACGGCATGGCAGAAGCCACCCGTGCGCGAAGGTTGTCCGCGGCCAAACAGCTTTTTCGATTCGCTTATGAAGAAGGCTGGCGCACCTCTGACCCCGCTGCACAGATCAGAGGGCCTAAGAAAAAACGGCGGTTGCCAAAGACCCTGAGTGAAGCAGATGTGGACCGCTTGCTTGAAGCATCGACCCAAACGGGGCGTAACCGTTCCGACCAGCTGCGCAACTCATGCCTGATGCAATTGCTTTACGCCACTGGGATGCGGGTAACAGAGCTTGTATCTTTGCCCGTTGCATCTGTGCGCGGCAACCCGGAGATGATCCTGGTGCGCGGCAAGGGTGACAAGGAACGCCTGGTTCCGCTGTCCCCCGGTGCAAAAATGGCCGTGACAGCCTGGTTAGCCGCCCGTGATGCGGCAGAGGCTGAGGCTTTGAAGAAGGGACGCCCGGCGTCGCGTTTCTTGTTCCCGTCAACGGGGAAACAAGGCCATATGACCCGCGTTCGGTTTCACGGTTTGATCAAAGAGATTGCTGTGGCCGCAGGCGTCAGCCCGACGACCGTCACACCGCACACCCTGCGTCATGCCTTTGCCACCCATCTTTTGGCAGGCGGCGCCGACCTGCGGGTGATCCAAATGCTGTTGGGTCACGCCGATGTGGCAACGACCGAGATCTACACCCATGTGCTGGACGACACGTTAAAAGATCTGGTTTTGTCCAAGCATCCACTGGCGCAAGGTTGAATTGACGTTTTGCGGTAACCTTCGCAGATCAAAAGCAGCCAAGCTGAAGACAACACAGCTAATCACTATTGCGATCTTTGCCTTCAAGGCAGATCACCTCAAATTTCGGCGCATTTCAGGTGGTAGAGTATCTTCGCTCGGCCACCATCCGCTCTTAAGCGTTTCGTGATAGCCTTGCGTAAGTCCTGCGGCTTTCATGGCTTTGATTTCTTCTGCCGGATCATACGCCAGTTGTTCCATTCGAAGCCCCTGCTCTGTCAAAACCGCATAACCCGTTTTTGCCCGTCCATTATTTGCAGGCATTCCAAGGGCGCCCGGGTTCACCCAGCGCACGCCATCAACGGTGCGGTCCATCTGCAGGCCCGTATGCCCGGCAATTACTCCGTCAAACAGGCCGACCTGATTGCGCAGCAACGCAATTTCCGCTGAAATCTCCCCGTCAGACGTCACCGGCCACACAAATCGCGCAATTTCGCTGGCCGCGCCGTGAACCAAAACCCAACGCTGGCCTGCGTGGGTGAAGATGATCCGTTCCGGCAGGCCCGCCATCCAATCTCGGCTGGCAGGTGAAATTGTCTTCAATGCATGGGCGTACCAGCCGCGAGATAGGATCGAACAGGTGGACCCTTCGGAGTAACCGCATCCGCAGTCATCCGCCTGTGCGGCGATCTGAACCTCGCAGTTACCGGCCAACACCGGGCCACCGCGATCCCGGAGCTTTTGAACGCACGCCTCACCCCGCGCGCAATAAGCCACTACGTCACCGGAACACAAAAGATTGCTTGTTGGCACATCTGTCGCGGCGTTCAAAAACGCCTCAAGCGCTGAAAAGTTGGAATAAACCCCACCAAAGAGCCACACATCGCCGTGCAACTCACCCAGATCGACCACTTCCATGCCCTACCCTCCCTTGAAGCGGCGCGCGCCTGGCACCATAACGGGGGCATATGTCCTTAACCACTGGAAACACTTGAACAATGGAACCTGCGCCGCTTCTCGACGCAAACGCCTGGCTGACAATCTTCGCCGTCCTGGGCCTCCTGTGTATGTCCGCCTTTTTCTCTGGCTCCGAAACTGCGCTGACAGCCGCGTCCCGTGGGCGCCTGCACGCGCTCGCCGACAAGGGCAATTACGGTGCACGCCTAGCCTTGCGGTTGACCGACAACTCAGAACGATTGATCGGTGCTGTTCTATTAGGCAACAACCTGGTCAACATCCTGGCCGCATCGCTTGCCACGTCCCTTTTCCTGCGCCTTTTCGGTGAAGCTGGCGTTCCTATTGCCACCCTAGTGATGACGCTCTTGGTGCTCATCTTCGCGGAAGTGCTGCCAAAGACCTATGCAATCTTACGCTCTGAACAGGCGGCGACATTGGTCAGTCGTCCCATTGCCGTTGTTGTTACGATCTTTGCGCCGTTCGTCAGCGCGGTTCAGGTAATCGTGCGCGGACTACTTTACCTTTTCGGCCTGCGGGACGGCGACGGAGCAGAAAGCGCCGCTATGGCTCAAGCAGAGATTGCCGGCATCGTGGCGCTTGGCCACTCGGAGGGCAACGTGGGCCGTGATGATCGGGACCGGTTGCTGGGCGCGCTCGATCTCAAGGAACTGGAAGTCGAAGAGATCATGTTGCACCGCTCCGATATGGAGATGGTTGATGTGGCTTTGCCGCCTGAACAGATTATCAGTCAGTGTCTGAACTCCCCTTACACACGCCTGCCGATATACCGGGACGACCCGGAGAACATTATCGGCGTGGTCCACGCAAAAGACCTTTTGCGGGCCGTCAACCGGGTCATGCGCAGCAACGGCGGTATCACAAAGCTCGCGGAATTTGACGTCATGGCAATCGCCATGAAACCGTATTTCGTGCCAGAGACCACAACACTGGACGATCAATTGCGCGAATTCTTGCGCCGCAAAACGCACTTTGCTTTGGTAATTGATGAATACGGAGCTTTGCAGGGTTTGGTGACCTTGGAAGACATCATCGAAGAGGTGATCGGCGAGATTGCCGATGAACATGATGTGGATGACCAGCACCTGCCAGAAATGGACGAAACCGGTGCCTATGTCATCGACGGCGCTATGACCATCCGCGACCTAAATCGTGCGATGGACTGGTCGCTGCCGGATGAAGAAGCGAACACCGTGGCTGGCCTTGTCATCCATGAAGCGCAGATGATCCCCGAAGTGGGTCAGGTGTTCTTGTTTCACAGCCACAGGTTTGAGGTTTCAGGCCGCGAAGGCAACAAGGTGACGCAGCTAAAGATCCGGAGGCTCTAATGCTCCACCTTGATTAAGTATTTTCATTCGCAGCGCGCGCCTCCGATGGGAGTGGTTGGAAATCAGAGCGCTCGCAGGCCTGTGTTTTCCATTGCAGAGAGGCTCCGGGGTGAGGCGAAGCCGAGGGGCAGCGCCCCTCACCGGAGCGCAGCGACTAATGGGCGTGCGGCGCAGCCGCTCAATTGGGTGATTGAGATTGGACGGCTGAAATGTGTTCGGCAACGGTTCGTTTGTAAGCCACTTGGATGCGCCGGGTGATAGGACCCGCACCCTGCCCCGTGCCCACCGGCTTGCCATCAATGCTTGCCACAGGGGTCTGGGCACCAAAAGTGCCAGTCAAAAACGCTTCTTCAGCCCCGTGGGCCTGCATCAGCGAATAATTCTTCTCAAAAACCGGAATGCCTTCTGACCGGCAAATCTCAATGACCTTCGCCCGTGTTACCCCGTTCATGCAATAATCCCCGGTGGAGGTCCAAACCTCACCCTTACGCACGATAAAAAAGTTGCAGGCGTTTGTGGTATTCACAAACCCATGGGGGTCGAGCATCAGGGCCTCGTCCGCCCCCGCAGACTCCGCCTGCAGGCAGGCAATCACGCAATTCAGCTTCGAATGGCTGTTCAACTTTGGATCCTGGCTCATGGGCAGGCCACGCATCTGAGGCACGGTTGCAAGGCAGATGCCTTTGCCAAGCGACGCGGCGGGTTTTGAGTGCTCCATCAGGATCACCACCGTCGGACCAGACTGGCTCAGTTTCGGGTGTTGGAACGGTTTTACCTTCACGCCGCGTGTAATCATCAGGCGGCAATGGGCGTCAGTGGTCATGCCGTTGGCGGCCGCTGTATCTGCCATAGCGGCGGAAATTTCGCCGCGCGTCATGCCGATATCGAGACCCACAGTTTTGCAGCTGTCATAAAGCCGGTCCATGTGCTCATGAAAAAAGTACCAAACGCCGTCTTTCAGACGCAGTCCTTCCCACATGCCGTCGCCCAGCATGAACCCGCTGTCGTAGACGCTGACCACCGCCTCATCACGGTGTTTCAGCGTGCCATTGACCCAGATTTTTATGTCCGCGTTGCGGGCGTCTTCTTCCGCCGTGTGGGTGACCATGCCTTTACCAGTCGCCGGTGTTTTCCATACTCGCCCAAGGCTCTTGCGCGGACAAAGCGTCGCCGTCCTGGATAAGCTCAATCGAAATATTGTCGGGTGACTTCACAAAGGCCATACGGCCGTCGCGTGGCGGGCGGTTAATGACCACACCTTTGTCCATAAGGCCCTGGCAAACCGCATAGATGTCATCAACCCGGTACGCCAAATGGCCCCAGGCACGGCCCGTGGTATAGACCTCTTCTGACCCCCAGTTATAAGTCAATTCCAGCTCTGGCGAACGGTTGTCGCGCGCGCCCGGCACATCTGCTGGCGGGGCAAGAAAGATCAGCGTGAACTCCCCCGCGGGGACCTCATTGCGGCGGACTTCTTCAAAGCCCATTTTGGTTACCCAGAAATCGAGGCTTTCATCGACGTCCGTGACACGGACCATGGTGTGGGCATAGCGCATGGGAGGTTCCTTTGGGTTGCTTGAGTGCCAAGCTACCGCAATGCGCGCCCGCGTAAACGCCTAATGTGCACCGTCCAACAGTTGCCCACCTTCAAGCCGCACCTGCCGGTCCATTCGGGCCGCAAGGTCCAGATTGTGCGTGGCAATCACGGCGGACATGCCAGACGACCTGACAAGGTTCATCAGCGCGTCAAAGACTGTGTCAGATGTGCCGGGATCGAGGTTACCCGTTGGTTCATCTGCCAACAGAAGACGTGGGCTGTTGGCAAGCGCGCGACAAAACGCGACGCGTTGCTGTTCGCCGCCAGACAGTTCTGCTGGCCGGTGGGTTATCCGCTCCGCAAGGCCAACCATGTTGAGCAGTTCCGCCGCGCGGTCTTTGGCCGTGCGGTCCGCAACACCATTTGACAGTTGCGGCAGGATGATATTCTCGGCGGCCGTGAATTCCGCCAGAAGGTGGTGAAACTGATAGACAAAGCCAACCTCTTGGCGACGGATACGCGTGCGTTCCCGATCACCTTTGCCCACAACTTTGCCGCCGATTTCGACAGTTCCGGTATCAGCCGTATCCAGCAGACCGGCAATGTGCAAAAGCGTGGACTTGCCCGCGCCTGATGGCGCAACAAGGGCCACAACTTCCCCTTCTGCGACTGTCAGCTCTACCCCGTTCAGCACCCGGATTTCACCCGGCATACCGCGATTGTAGCCTTTTTCGATCCCGGTGAGTGTCAGTGCATTACTCATAGCGCAAGGCCTCAACCGGGTTCATACGCGCCGCCCGGCGCGCCGGAAAGATGGTCACAACAAAGCTCAGGAAAAGCGACAGGAACACCGCCGACAGCACGTCACCCAGTTCCAGTTTCGCAGGTAGGGTCGACAGCAGCCGATATTGCGGGTCCCAGACACCACCGCCGGCCACATAATTCACAAACTGAAAAATCGGGTCGATATAAATCGCAAACAGGCAGCCGCACACTACACCTATGACCGTACCGGCCACCCCGATAGACGCACCGCACAGGAAGAAGACACGCAGAATTGACCCTTCTGACAGGCCCATCGTGCGCAATATCCCGATATCCCTGCCCTTGTTTTTCACCAGCA
Organism: Pseudomonadota bacterium; assembly: GCA_039030095.1. Classification (GTDB taxonomy): domain Bacteria; phylum Pseudomonadota; class Alphaproteobacteria; order Rhodobacterales; family Rhodobacteraceae; genus Amylibacter. The sequence goes on from JBCCET010000006.1 coordinate 46,489, forward strand.
TGATCAGGCCCGAAACGATGTTCATCGACGCAATCAGAACCAGAATGGACAGGATAATGAACATGATGTTGTCTTCCATCTCCAGCGCACGCAAGAACCCGCCAGAGGCGTTCTTCCAGGTCCAGAGCAAGGAATTTGGCCCTGCAGCGGCCGCGAGATCAGAAGACAACTGCTCCACGTTCTCCGGGTCGGTGACCTGTATCTCAAATTCGTCAACCACGCCTTCGCGGTTGAAATAGGTCTGCGCCTCCGCCAGCGGCATATACACCCGCACCCGGTCAATATCATAGCGCCCAACACCAAAGATATAGACGACCTCATAGGCTGACACGCGCGGCGAGGTGCCAAACGCGGTTTGGATGCCGTTGGGCGATATCAGCGTGATCTTGTCGCCCAGCGCGAGGCCCAATTCGCGGGCCACGCCAGTACCGATGGCCACGCCTTTGCGGTAATTTTCAATCGACCCGCGCTTGATCTGCGGATCGACGATGCGCGGAATTGTCAGCAGATCTTCGTAGGTTTCGCCGAACACCTCTACCCCGGTGTTACGGTTGTTGGCACTGGCCATGACCTGGCCTTTGACTATCGCCGCTGCGCGGGTAACGCCATCCACCGCGCGGATTTTTTCCACTGTGGCCTGGTAATCCGTGAACGTGTTCACGACCTGACCGGACTCGTTTTCATAAGGCGAGGCGTAAAGTGTAGCGTGCGCATTTGATCCCAAGATGGTGCCAACAAATTCCACCCGAAAACCGGTACGCACAGCGAGCGTTGCAATCAGGGCAAAAACGGCCAGTGCCACCCCGATCAAAGAGATCCAGGTCATCACGCTGACGCCACCTTCGCGGCGTTTGGCGCGCAGATAACGCCAGGCGATCATCATTTCGAACCTTGAAAAGGGCGCAGGTGTCATGGGTCTACCCCTTCAGCAAATATATCTGGTTCCGGCCAAATCCGGCGGCGCAATGCAAATGCTGCCCATCCCAATCCGAACAGCCCGGCAAATCCAGTCAAAAAGCCCACAGCCGCAAATGTCAGCCCATCGAACGTCAACGGAATACCGGGTTTGAAGTCATCCCAGGCTCGCGCTGCGATACGGCGGTCGTCAAACCGGCTGATGGCCGTCAAACGCTGCATAGCAGTTGACCCTTTCAACATCTCATAGTGTGTGGACAATCTGTCCAGCCGATCAAATGTGCGCGTCATATCTGCCCTGCGCAGGTCCTGAAAAGCATTTCCAGTCATAGATGCAAGCGCCTCTTCGCGGGTCATTCCCACTGTCTTGGCGCTTTTGTCGAAATCGCTGGCAACCAGACGCAATTCATCCACCGCACCGCCCAAACGTTGCACGTATTGCTGCGAATACTCCGGAAATTGAGACGCCGCGCAAAGGCACACGACGCCGCCGGAGAGGTTGATGAGATGGCCCATAGCCTGCCTCGATGTGTTGCAGCGTCCCTGCCGCGCCTGCTCTTTTTTGCCCAGCCCCGTTCTTTGCAGGGCCTTGCTTTCTATTCTTTAACTCTTTGCGCGTGTTCTAGCAAATCCAATTGCATTACTTTTGTGTAACGTCTTTTCAGGGTGCATAGATTTCAGCAACACGAGCTACCGCTTCCGCCGGGGCCAGTTCAACGCTTTGGCCGCTGCGACGCGACGTCAGTTCAACCACACCATTTTTCAGCCCGCGCGGGCCAACAGTGATCCGCCACGGCAGGCCGATCAGATCCATGGTGGCAAACTTTGATCCGGCACGTTCTTTGGTATCGTCATAAAGCGGGTCCAGGCCGTGGCCGACCAATTGCTTGTAAAGCGTCTCACACGCGGCATCCGCCTCCGCATCGCCTTGCTTGAGGTTCACGATGCCCACATGAAACGGGGTCACGCCTTCTGGCCAGATGATGCCTTTGTCGTCGTGGCTGGCTTCGATGATGGCGCCCACAAGACGGGAAACGCCGATGCCATGGCTGCCCATGTGGACTGAAACCTCTTGGCCATCTGGTGTTTGAACCTTGGCGTTCAACGCATCGGAATACCCCGTACCAAAATAGAAGATCTGGCCAACTTCGATGCCGCGCGCCACTCGGCGGCGATCTTCGGGGATTTCGTTGAACAAAGCTTCGTCATGGGTTTCATCGGTGCGCGCATAGCGCGATGTAAACTCTTCCAGCACAGCTTGGCATTCTTCGTGGCTGGAAAAATCCACCTCACGATCACCGAAAGTCAGATCCGTGATTTCGCTGTCATAGAAGACCTCCGACTCGCCGGTGTCCGCAAGCACCAGGAACTCGTGGGTGTAATCGCCGCCGATTGGCCCGCTGTCGGCGCGCATCGGGATTGCTTGCAAGCCCATACGCTCATACGTCCGCAGATAACTGACGAGGTGCCGGTTATAGGCATGCAGCGCGTCTTCTTTGGTCAGGTCGAAGTTGTAGCCGTCTTTCATATAAAACTCGCGACCCCGCATGACGCCAAAGCGCGGGCGGATTTCGTCGCGGAACTTCCACTGGATTTGGTACATCGTCAGCGGCAAATCGCGGTAGCTCGACACATTGGCGCGGAAGATATCGGTGATCAGTTCCTCAGCCGTGGGTGTAAACAACATGTCCCGGTTGTGGCGGTCTTTGACGCGCAGCATCTCGGCCCCGTAGGCGTCATAACGCCCGCTTTCCCGCCACAGATCAGCCGATTGGATTGTTGGCATCAACATCGCATGATGGCCTGCACGGGCCTGTTCTTCGTGAATGATATTCTCGATCTTTTTCAACACCTTGAAGCCCATCGGCAACCAAGAATAGATGCCCGCCGTTGCTTGCTTGATCAGACCCGCACGCAGCATCAGACGGTGTGACACAATCTGCGCCTCCGACGGCGTTTCTTTCAAGGTCGGCATGAAATACTGAGACAGGCGCATGGGATAGCTCTTCAACTGGAAAGTCTGCCAGCCGAATTAGGCCATCAAAGCAGGGCGCGCAACGCAAATCACCCCAGCGTTATAGCGCCAGTCACGCCCAGCGCGCCAGCCAGGGCATCCAATCTGCGCCCAACCACTTCCCCGCCGAAACGCCGGTAACCCAGAGGCAACCACAACTCCAATCGCTCAGCTGTTAGGTTCAGGCGAGCCCTGGTCAATATCTCCACGTCCCCGCCCGCCAACGATGCGCCAAGGCGCAGCGCATAACCCAGAACACGGGCCCAGCGTTGTTGGTCGTAATCTAACAGGGCTGACAAAGCGTGATATCGATCGATGGAAGCGGACTTTCGATAACGGTGCAGCAATGCCACCGCCAACAGGATGCGCCCCTGATGGTCGATCCCACCCAGGTTGCCGCGACAGGCTGTGTCAAAGCACTCCTCCCCCCGGCTCGACGGATGGGACCGCCAACTGACATCGTGCAACAGGGCCGCAGCTTCAGTCAGACGCGGCCAATCGCCGTCCTGGGGCATGATCGGTTTCACCCAATCAGCAAGCTTTGCACCGAACCCCGGTATGCGCGCGCTGCTTTTTTCCATGCTGGTGCACACTTCAATCAAGGGATCACGCAATCGCAGGGCGTCGGGCATGTTTTCGTAAAGCAGCCCTTCCCGGATCCCATAAGACGACACGATGGCGCGTTGCGGGTCATATAGTTCCAACAGTTTGACCAGCACGCGGGCAACAGTCGGCAGCAAGGCATGCCGGTCCGACGATCCGGCGATATCTGCCATGTCGTCGGGAGGCGTCGCAGAAACCCAGTTCAAAACGTCCCAGAATGTGTTCTGCGTCAGCGAATATTCATGCATGACGCCCAGGGGATAACCCCGACGCGCCATATCAAGCTTCGCAATCGCCCGGCATGATCCGCCCACTAGGTAAAGCTTTTCGAAGGGACCCTTGAAGGTATCGCGCATCCGCATCAAGTGCTGCGCGATCACGCGGTCAATGCCCAGCGCCCCGCCCGGAGTGTCCGCCAATACCAAAGGCCCAAGCGGCGACGTCATACAGGCTTCAATCCGACCACCGCGAATTTCCGCCAACTCCATGGACGCACCGCCAATGTCGCACATCAACCCGTCTGCGTCAGGGCGCCCGAGCAAGATGCCTTGGGCAGACAGGCGCGCCTCTTCTTCCCCGGATGCCACTGTCAGGGCGATCCCGGTCCGCTCAGCTACCTCTGCCACGAAAGACGTGCCGTCCTGCGCATCGCGCACTGCCGCTGTTGCCACAGTGTGCAGTGATTTCACATCAAAGCTCTGCAAAAGCGCTGCAAACCGGTCCATCGCCAACAGCGCCCGCGCGCGCCCTTGTGGGTTCAACTGACCGGTCTCACCCATTCCCCGGCCCAAGCCGCACATGATTTTTTCGTTGAAAAAGTAGGCCGGGCTGCGGGCCGCCCCGTCAAAGATGACCAGCCGCACTGAATTCGATCCCACGTCAATTACCCCTACCCGGTCTAGGTCGGGAAATTCCAAGGCGGGTTCGACTAAGACTTGAGACAAAACTGGGCGGTCAATCTTCCGTGGAGTGCATAAGCTGTGGCACATCGCGCGCGCCAGCGGAACCCCGCCCGGATAACGACGGGTTCTCCATAAAGAACCTGTGACAGTTGAAAAGTGGCCCCTCGCCGCCGGCTACGCCGCGATGATACGTGCCATCAGGGCGCAAGACCCAGCTGTTTTGCTCATCAGCCAGATTGGCGGCCATGATCTGGCTCATTATCTGGGCATGCACCGTTTTGTTGCTGATCTCTACCAAGCTTTCAACGCGACGGTTCAGGTTGCGCCCCATCCAATCCGCAGAAGAGATGAACACACGCGCCTTTTTAGACGGCAGGCCACCGCCATTGCCAAAACAGACAATGCGGGAATGTTCCAAGAACCGGCCGACGATGGATTTGACGCGAATGTTCTCTGAAAATCCCTGAATGCCAGGGCGTAGACCGCAAATGCCGCGCACCACTAGGTCGATCTTCACCCCGGCTTGTCCAGCTGCATAAAGCGCATCGATTACGTCGGGTTCAATCAACGCGTTCATCTTGGCCCAAATAGCGCCGGGTTTACCTGCCGCTACAGCAGCAACTTCTGCATCAATCATCTGCAACAGGTCATCTTTCAGATGCAATGGGCTGATGGACAACCGGCTGAGCGACTGAGGTTCCACATAAGATGTGATGAAGTTGAACGCCTTGATCACATCGCGCCCCAAATCGGCGTTGCAGGTGAACAGTGAAAGGTCTGTGTAGAACCGGGCGGTTATCGGGTGATAGTTGCCGGTGCCAAGGTGCGTATACGTCACCAACGCATCCGCTTCGCGGCGCACGACAGAACTTAGCTTGGCGTGGGTTTTCAGGTCCAAAAAGCCATAGACAACCTGCACACCTGCGCGCTCCAACCGGCGCGATTGGCGGATGTTGGCAGCCTCATCAAAGCGGGCCTTCAATTCCACCAGGGCGGTCACTTGCTTGCCGTCTTCGGCCGCTTCGCACAACGCCTCTACAATCGGGCTTTCGTTGGATGTTCGGTAAAGCGTTTGTTTTATCGCGACCACAGCCGGATCGCGGGCTGCCTGGCGCATAAAATCAACGACGGTGTTAAAGGTCTCATACGGGTGATGCAGCAGCATGTCCTTCTGCCGGATCGCCGCAAATATGTCGCCTTCAAAATCCTGCACCCGTTCCGGCACGCGCGGTTGAAATGACGGCCACTGCAAATCTGGGCGGGTATTTAGGATCAACGCGCTCAGGTCAGAGACGCCTAAAACCCCGTCTACCTCAATCACAACTTCTCGGGTCACGCCGAGGCTTTTGCGCACAAATCGTTTCAGCTTTTCGGGCGCGCCCGCCGACAGGGTCATGCGAATGACTTCCCCGCGACGCCGACGCTTCAGCGCCGTTTCAAATTCCCGGACCAGATCTTCGGCCTCTTCCTCCAGTTCCAGATCGCTATCGCGCAGCACCCGAAAAACGCAATGGCCATCCACAGCATAGCCAGGGAAAAGCTGGTCGATAAACTCCAACAAGACCTCTTCAAGCAGTATCAAACGCTGGGTTCCCGCCTCCCCCTGCGGCAAAGAGATAAAGCGTTGAACTTGCGACGGGATCGGCAAGAGCGACTGCATCGACCGCTTGTCGCTGCGGCGTTTGAGTTGCAGGACAAGCGTCAATGCTGTGTTCGGTATGAACGGAAATGGGTGCGCGGGGTCGATAGTCAGCGGTGTGACTATAGGGAAGATCTGGTCGATGAATTCCTGCCGCAGTGCCGCGCGATCCGCGTCGGACAGTTCTTCACGGGTCAGGATATCGATCCCGTTGTCTTCCATTTCCTGTGTCAGCGTTTGAAAGATCGCCTGCTGTTCGGCCATCAAAATCCGCACTTCAGCGTCAATGGCTTTCAACTGTTCGCGCGGGGTCAAACCGTCCGCAGCCGGTGAGGTAATTCCCGCTCGCTCCAGCTCTTTCAATCCAGCCACACGCACCGTGTAAAATTCATCCAAGTTGGACCCGGAAATCGACAGCATCCGCACGCGTTCCAGGACCGGCAAACGGGCGTCACGTGCAGTCTCCAGAACGCGCCAGTTAAATTGCAGCCAGCTGAGTTCCCGGTTCAAAAACCGCGCAGGCGATGACAGGTCCAAGTCAGGTATAGGCACGCCGCGCCCCGGTTCGGAGCGCAGGAAATCTGCCATCTGGCTGATCTGATCCGGGTCCGGCCCAGCGCCGTCCATCAGCTATTTCCCTCCATCTGTGCCAGCACGTCTGATACCAGCGCGTGTGTGACGCTGCTGCCCCTTGCCAGCGCCTGTTTGTCCAAAATATCCACCAGATCCACGACAAAAGCGAAACTGCGTTCGCTGCGCAGCAAGAGCTGACGCAACACGCGTGGGGATACCCGTAACTGACGGTCGTTAAAAAGTTTTATGAACAACGCGTGTAACAGATGATCGTCGGGTGCGCCAACCCCAACGGCCAGTGCCGCTGCAATGCGGGAATTGAGATCGGCCAGTCCCAACGACCAACGCGGCGCTTCCCCCCGCCCCGTCAACAACAACGGTCTGCTGTTCGCAGCGCAGAGATTGTGAAGGTGAAAAAGCGCCTCTTGCGCCGCTGCAGGTGCATCCGGCACATCTTCCACAGCAGCGCCGGTTTCCGCCAGGCGAGCAACATCATCGGCACTCAAATCCGCAGCACGGATGCGCCCTGCCCCGGCAGCTTCGGCCCAGATTTGCGCCAGATGGGATTTACCAGATCCTTTCGGCCCTGTTAGCAGCAGCTTACCCAGTGGCCAGTTTTGCCAATCCTCCAACTGCGCCACGGCACGCGCATTGGCGTCCGACACAAAGAAATCGTCGCGGCCAAAAGCGGTATCGGCAGGCAGGTCAAAGACCAGTTGCTCAGTCATCCGGGTCCAGATCCTCAGACGCCGTGTGGCCGGTGTAAAGCCTGCCTGCCAGATATTGCCCAACACCAAAGCGGAAGAAGACGCCAAGGCAAGCCGCCACGGGCACCGCAACCAAAAGCCCGGTAAACCCCATTAGCGCTCCAAACGCGGATAGCGCAAACATCAGCCAAACCGGATGCAAACCAACCGAACTGCCAACGAGCTTTGGTGTCAGGAAATTGCCTTCCAGCGTTTGACCGATCACAAAGATAACGGCCACCGCCACGATATAGTGCGGCGTGTCCCAAAACTGAAAAAGCGCCAGCCCGATAGACAGCACCCCACCTATGACTGACCCCACATAAGGGATGAACGTCAAAAGGCCCGCGATCAGCCCGACAACCACGCCGAACTGCAGCCCCACCAGCATCAAAGCCACCGCATAAAGGGAGCCCAGGATCATGCAAACGGTCATCTGGCCGCGTACAAAACCGGCCAGAACCTTGTCCACTTCTTTGGCCAGAAAGCGTACCGTTTCCAGGTGATCGCGCGGGATCCAGCTGTCGATTGTGGCAATCATTCTATCCCAGTCGAGCAGCATGTAGAACGCCACCACCGGCGCCACGACGATAAACACCACAAAATCCACCAATGAAAATGCGGATTGCAGCAGTGCATTGGCCAACTGCCCGCCGCGCGATCTGATAAAGTCGACAATGGCAGTAAAGCTTTGGCGAATGGCGCTGTCGTCGTCGACCATCTCTGGAAAACGTTCCGCCATAATCGCTTGCACCTGGGCCAGGTATTGCGGCGCTGCAGCAACCAGCGCCTCCACCTGGCGGCCCAGAAGAGGCACCATGATCAAAAGCATAATCAGAATGCCGATCAAAGCCACAGCTGTGATCAGCGCCGTGGCCACAGCGCGGCTGGCGCCCGCGCGCTCCAACCTGTCGGCCACAGGGTCCAGAAAATAAGCAATCGCCATGCCAGTGACAAACGGTAGTAGCACTTCGCCCAGCACCCATAGTGCGAACAACGCCGCAACCGCGCCGATACCCCAGTAACGGACTTGTTCTGAAGGTGTCAGCGCCACGATGGATCCCCTTTTGTCATTGCTGTCAGTTTACGCTGTGCCAAAGCCAAAGTGCAATTGCTTGCGTGGCTTCACACGGATAGTCACGGGGCAACATGTAGGAGCGATCAGATGGCAAAGAAACGGGTAGCACTAGAAATTGGCTTTGGGACATCTTTGCGAAGGGCAGATTACACCGCAGCTGCAAAGCGGGCAGTAGAGAACGCACTGTGGCGCAATTCTTTGACCATGGCCCAGGCTTTCGGGTTCGACAAATCAGCGATGATTGTGGACGTGGATATCGCCGTGCAACAGCCTGCAGATGTGGATACAGCCGCTGTGGCTGCTGCCTTCCCCTATGGCCAGATCAACGTTAGCGCCAGCCACGGCGGGCTCGACATCGACAAACCCGACGGGGACGGCAAGACCGTCATCGCCAACGCCGCGATCTCGGTGTCTTTTGATATGGAGCCCGCATGAAACGCCTGATTTTAGAAACTGGCATGGGCACCGACCTTTACGGCCAGGACGCAACCAAGGCCGCCTTGCGCGGCGTGAACGACGCTATCCGGCATTCCTCGCTGACTGTTTTCACTGAACTAGGTCTGGATCATATGGCGATGGACGTTCGCGTCACAGTTGGTGTGCCAAACCCCGAAACACTCGATACCAACCGCGTGGCCCAGGAACTCCCCCGTGGTCGCGCCACGGTCACAGCCGTTAAAGGCGGCCAGCATATCCCCGGCTCAGACGGTGGCCCCGGCGCAATTGTCGCCACGGTCGGTATTGAGGCATTCTATCCGATCGATGCTTCCGAATGGACCCTCTCCAAAAGGTAAACATCCTGCTTCTTCGGGCACAAAATATCCCTGGGTGAGGCCCGCAGGGCCGAGGGGCAGCGCCCCTAACAGCGCGTTAAACAAACTGCTCGCGGATTAGCCGTTCTTCCAACCCGTGGCCCGGATCAAATAACAGCCGGTGCGTGACATCAGGCGCGCTTTCAATTTCTACCCAGGTCACGTGGCGTGCCTCGGTTCCGTCGGCCACCGCTTGAACCGGGCGCTTGTGCGGATCAATCACTTCAAAGCGCACCTTGGCGGACATCGGCAACAGCGCGCCGCGCCAGCGCCGGGGCCGAAACGCCGCCACCGCCGTCAGTGCCAGAATTTCAGCGCCGATGGGCAGTATAGGACCGTGGGCGGAGTAGTTGTACGCCGTGGACCCCGCCGGAGTAGACACCAACGCCCCGTCGCAGATCAGGTCGTCCATCCGCTCTTTGCCGTCGATCAGGATGCGCAGCTTGGCTGCTTGCGGGCCTTGGCGCAGTAGGCTGACTTCATTTATCGCCAACGCCTCCATGTCCGAGCCATCTTCGCGATGCGCATGCATACGCAGCGGATGGATCTCCGCCAATTCCGCAACTGACAGCTTATCGCGCAGATCACTGGCGGAATATTCGTTCATCAAAAAGCCAACCGTGCCTCGGTTCATTCCATAGACCGGCGCGCGAAGACCCTGGGTTGCGTGCAAGGTCGACAACATAAACCCGTCACCACCAAGGGCCACGATCAGGTCCGCCTGCACAGGCGGCACATCGCCGTAGGCGCGCACCAAATCGGCCCGCGCCACCTGGGCGTCCGGCGCCTCGCTGGCCAAAAAACTGATTTTATCAAAGGACATGGCGCATACCTGGGGCTTTGTCTTGGCTGCGTACAGGTTCGCGCGGCAACCAACCGGACGCAACCGAAATCAGCCTTGGCGCGCAACCGTATACAATTGCACACTTTTTCTTTCCTTAGCCGCGACGATAAATGCGCTTTCTTTTAGGTCGCAACGGCCATAAACACACCGTAAATTCGCCAATTCAGGTCGCTTGCTGACCAAAGTTCTAGCGCCCGCGCGTTATGACGAACTCGACAGAACAGGCCTCGTAAAGACGGGCCAGGTAAAACAGGAAGGTTAGACCCATGCCCGATTCCGCATTCTTCACCCAAAGCCTCGCTGCCCAAGACCCCGAGATTTTTGAGGCCATCGGAAACGAACTGACGCGTCAGCGTGATGAGATTGAACTCATTGCGTCCGAAAACATCGTGTCCAAAGCCGTGCTGGAGGCTCAAGGCTCGGTAATGACCAACAAATACGCCGAAGGCTATTCCGGTCGTCGTTACTATGGCGGGTGCCAGCATGTGGACGTGGCTGAAAACCTTGCCATCGAACGGGCTTGCAAGCTTTTCAACTGCGACTTTGCCAATGTGCAGCCAAACTCAGGCAGCCAAGCCAACCAGGGTGTTTTCCAGGCGCTGTTGCAGCCGGGCGATACCATTCTGGGGATGAGCCTTGATGCCGGCGGTCACCTGACACATGGCGCGAAGCCGAACCAGTCCGGCAAGTGGTTTAACGCGATTCAATACGGCGTGCGACGTCAGGACAATCTGATCGACTATGACCAGATGGCTGCACTGACCGAAGAACATAAGCCGAAGATGATCATCGCGGGCGGATCCGCCATTCCGCGCTTGATCGACTTTGCCCGCATCCGTGAAATTGCTGACACCGTTGGGGCCTATGTTCTGGCCGATGTGGCACACTTTGCCGGGCTGATTGCCACGGGGCTCTATCCCTCGCCGTTCCCCCACTGCCACGCTGCAACGACCACCACGCACAAAACCCTGCGCGGTCCACGCGGCGGCATGATCCTCACCAACGATGAAGCGATCGCCAAGAAAGTGAATTCCGCGATCTTCCCAGGCATCCAGGGCGGCCCGCTGATGCACGTAATCGCCGCTAAAGCGGTGGCCTTTGGCGAGGCGTTGGAGCCGGGCTTCGTGGACTATCAAAAACAGGTGGTGGCAAACGCTCAAGCTTTGGCTGATCAACTGATGAAAGGTGGCCTCGACATTGTTACCGGCGGCACCGACACCCACGTTATGCTGGTGGACCTGCGCCCCAAAGGTGTGAAAGGCAACGCCACCGAAAAGGCCCTGAACCGCGCCCACATCACCACCAACAAAAACGGCATTCCGTTTGATCCCGAAAAACCGATGGTAACATCAGGCATCCGTTTGGGCACTCCGGCAGGCACCACACGCGGTTTTGGTGAAGACGAGTTCCGCCAGATCGCTGATATGATCGTGGAAGTGGTTGACGGGCTGGCGGCAAATGGCGAAGACGCCAACGAAGCCGTTGAAGGCGCCGTTAAAGACAAGGTCGAAGCGCTCTGCGCCCGATTCCCGGTTTACGAAGATATGTAGTCGGCGGATTTTCGCGGTTTAGCCGCGGTATCAAAAAAACACCCTTAAAACCGGGCTTTTTCGGCGATTTTCGCCGGATTAGCCCGGAACGCCCCTTTTTTGGTCACAATACGTCCCCATTTGCCCCTCATGACAGCTGCCGGGTAGCAGTAACAAGTAGGGACAAATCGTATGGTCACCAATACCAGTGCGAACAACGCAAACGAATCTGATCAAACCATTAGCGGATCCACGTCCGACGACACGCTGACGGGCGGGTTGGGTGACGACAGCATCCGAGGCAGTGACGGCGATGACATCCTTGCCGGCGACGGCCCCGTGCCAGGCCACTGGCACTACGAATTCTTTAACCGAGACTTCACATCCGCCGCAGGTCAGGCGTTCGACGTGGAAAGTGGCGTGCGCGATGCTTCCGGCTATGTCAGCGACTTCAACGTGCGCACATTGGCCCAAACGGTGCGTGACAACACATCCAATCCAGAAGACTTCGGGATCGTCTATACGACCACGCTCGATGTGACGACCGGCGGTACGTACCGGCTTTCCACTCGCAGCGACGATGGATCGACGATCCAGATTTTCGACAGCGCGGGCAATCCGGTCCAGTTTGACAATCAGACGGGCGGTACGCTCGACTACATGAACAACGATTTCCATCAGGCGCCCACCACGCGCTATGGCGACATCGATTTGGTTGATGGCGAAACCTACACAATCCAGATCCGCTATTGGGAAAACCGGGGCGGCGACGTCCTGGATGCCTTCATCCAGGGCCCAGACACCGGTGGATCGAACGTACAGATCAATTCCAGTGGAATGCTCGGCCTGCCGCCGAACGCAGATTATTCGGTGACAGGCGTACCAGCAGGTTCGTTTGGCGACGACGAACTTTACGGCGGCGGCGGCAACGATCAACTCGACGGAAATGACGGGGATGACACCTTAGACGGCGGCGCTGACAATGACACGCTGACCGGCGGCGACGGGGACGACGTATTTGTTTACGTCGCCGGCGACGGTGTCGACATCATAACCGATTTTGGTGCGGGCGAATCTGGATCCTCAGACGACGGCGACCAGACCAACAACGACTTCATCGACCTGTCTGCATATTACTCCAACCTTAGCGAATTGCGGGCTGACTTGGCTGACGACGGCCTGCTGAACCATTCTGATGGCGATTTTTCGGACAACACGGCGATAGGCGGGTCGATTAGCCTGACCGGTGTGGCAGGTGCTGACCTGACATTCGACAACACCAATGTGGCGTGTTTCGTCGAAGGCACCAAGATCAAGACGGACCGTGGCCCGGTGCGGGTTGAGGACCTGGAAGCAGGGGACATGATTTGGACGCTCGACAACGGCTTTAGGCCGGTGTTGACAGTTCTGGGTCAAACGGTTGCGGGCAATGGCCCACTTGCACCGGTAGAGTTTGCACCCGGCGCGGCAGGAAACGATGCACAGCTTTTGGTCAGCCCGAACCACCGAATGTTGATCGACGATTGGCGGGCGCAAGTGCTTTATGGGCTGCCGTCTGTGCTGTGCGCTGCAAAACACCTGGTGAACGGGACAACCATCCGGACACGCAAGCAGGCGTCGGTCACATACTTTCACCTGGTGTTTGACAGCCACCAAATCATCCGGGCCAACGGCGCGCTCAGCGAAAGCTATGACTTGAACCACAGCGCAGGACCCGATGCCGACCCGGCTGTCGAGACAGAGCTACGTGCGATATTTCCCGACTACGAAACGCGCCTTGCCAGCTTCGGCGATCTGGCCCGCACAGAGGTTCGCGGCTTTGAAGGCGCCCTTCTCGCCAGCGCCTGATCGCGATTGTCTTTCAAGCGCTTGTCAAAGCTTGGGGCGTCACTTACCCTTCCCATGATCCGGCGCTTTGCTGGTTCCAGGGGAAGGCTTTTGCACAGATTGCAACGGCCACAAATTTTAGCATTCGCATGATGCGGTGGTCGCAGGGTAAATTTCGATGGCGGACGTGCATGAAGAGGAAACCGTCACCGTTGTTTTTGCCGATATTTCCGGGTCAACCGCGCTCTATCAAAGGGTGGAAACAGCTCAAGCGCATGCGATGATTTCCGCTTGCCTGGAGCTTTTGAAAACGACAGTTGCAGAAAATAACGGTGATTTTGTGCATTCGCGCGGCGATGATGTGGTCTGCACATTTGCTGAAACACGCGATGCGTTTCAAACCGTGCGGGACATGTTGGCGCGTACCGATGGCGCTGATTTGCTTGTCCACATCGGGCTTGACCGGGGGCCGGTGATCCGGGTCCGCGACGACATTTTTGGCAACTGTGTGAACGTGGCCGCCCGCTTGTCCGGCCTTGCCAAAGAAAACGAAGCCTTTTGCACCAACACAATCCGCGATGCGCTGACTGATGAGCAACGCAGCGAAGTGCATTTTTTCGATTCCAGGCACCTCAAAGGCGTCAGTGATGCAGCAGACGTTTACCGCTATGCCACGCCGTCAATTGAAGCAGGGACACAAGTCCTGTTTGGTAATTCAACTGATCTGGACCCTCTGCACGAGCGCCCCCAAACAATGGCGCAACAGACTTTGGTGCAGCTGACCCACAAAGGTCAGGTTGTGCGCGGCGGCACCGGCCAACGCATTACCATCGGACGCAGCGATGATTGCGATATGGTACTGCCCTTTGCCTGGGTGTCGCGCCAGCATGCCAGCGTGGAGGTACGCAACGCCCACGTATATCTGCATGACGAAAGCTCCAACGGCATCTACGTGGTGGCCGAAGGACAGGCCCCGATCCTGTTGCGCCGGGAATCGATGCTTTTGCCTACGCGGTGCACCTTGTCACCCACAACGCACCCGGATGAACCGGGTGCCAAGCTGATCTATTGTACGGTGCTAAATATCGGCGGCTGAACCGCTGCCCGTTAGCCGTCGATGCGTTTGCCCATGATCGCGATAGCTTTTTGGTAAACGCCCGCTGCATTCCAAGCTTTGATCACTTTGAAGTTCGGCTCACCGGGCTGATATCCCGCCCCTGGCTTCCAGCCTTTTTGGCGCAGGAAGTTCGCGGTAGAAGCTAGTGCATCGGTCTGATTGTAGAGGTCCACACGTCCGTCACGATTTGCATCCACCCCAAACGCGAGCGCATTACCCGGCAGGAACTGTGTATGTCCCAGCTCTCCGTGCTTAGCGCCTTTTGTGGCACCGGTGATGGAGCCTTGATCCACCAATTTCAGCGCGCCAATCGCGTGCGGTTTGAAGAAATCGGACCGGCGGCAATCATATGTCAGCGTGACGATGGCGGACACCACAGATGAGTTGCCCATGAAGCCGCCAAAACCCGTTTCCATCCCATGAATGGCGATCAGGACGCCAGCGGGCACCCCGTAGGCGCGCTCCAACTGGGCGTAAAATTTGGCGTTGCGCGCCTTACGCTTTTTACCTTGGGCAACAATCGTGTCGGCGCCCCGGATCTTCATGAAACGGTCCAAAGTCAATTTGAATGACTTCTGGTTGCGGTCGGCAGAAATTGTGCCTTTGGCATAGCGCGCGGCAGCAAGCGCATCGAGGCCCCGCTTTTTGACACCTGCGGCCTGCGCCTCTTTGGCGAACGCGCTTTTCCAGGTCTGAAAACCGGCTGAGGTGTTGCCGCACTGGGCGGCCATGATCGGCGTCGCTGCCAAAAGCAGCGCTGATACTGTCATAGATCTAATAAACATTCCAAATCTCCCTACGAAACAACGCCACTATACAACCGCTGATCCATTTGTTGAGCGTTTCGTGCACCCAAATGTGCGCAAGGGGCGGACTGTGACTTTCCCATCCCCGGACTGGCGCACACGGCGTTAGCTTAGCAGCGCGGCTTCCCGCTGGGTCAGCAATTGGCGCACTTTAGGACCGTATCCGCCCAAGTTTGCGCGCAGTTCCGGGAAAAGGGCAAAAACCTCTGCCCGACTGGCATCGCCCATCATGCCCAGACTTTCATCGCCCAAATAAAGGCTTTCAGACCAAAGCCCGTCTGCGTCCACCAGCGCATGCGTGTCCAACAGAAAATGCACATAGGTGACCGGCCCCGTACCTGCGCGAAAGCAACCGTCATGGTTCGTCAAGGACTTGGCGCTGGCCAACACCTCTGATCTGCCAAAGTGAAGCATGTTGGCCCAGCCCGCATTTAGCACGCAATGATTGGGGGACAGGTCAATGTCCCGATCCGGACACCCGCGCCCATAACTATGGGCGCGAATGGTAATCGGTTGAAAGTGAAAAGGAACATGTCCCAAACGCCGCTGGCCAATCCAGCGTATCGGCTGCAGTCCGCGATCTTTTGTGATCACCAAATCACCAACTGACAGACCCTCTACGGGGCGTCGCCCGCGATCTGTCAGAATACCTGTTCCGACCGTGAAGCACACATAGCTTTCGCCCGAATCCGGTGTGGTATCCACCACATAGTCGCCACCGGGTTGACGGACCAGTGACGACCCTACTGTGACGCCGGTGTCATCAAGTTCTTCCGTCGGCTGGCCGGCAAACGGATCCCCGCTGGCAGTTGAGACGGTATAGGGCTGTCCCCAACTGTAAAGTCCGTAGGTCTCTCCCGTGACGGAGTTGTAGAGCCCAACCGCATCTTGTTTGTGCAAAAAGATCGTTGTGCCGTTTTCAGTCGTGCCGAACGTGTAGTGCAAAACGCCGTCGTCGTCGTTCCCGTCGCCATCGGTGTCTTCGGTGTATTCCAATCCATCGGCGGTTACATTGTAGATGTCAGAGGCCGCTGGTGACTGGGTTGTGGACCCGTTGTGGTTGCGGTCATAAATGACCATGACCAGATTTTCAGGATCCGGATAGTCATCAGGCACACGTACTTCCAGGAAGTCGAGCGTGCCCGCACCCAGATACTTGATTTCCGATATTGACGGGACACCCATCGCCCTGCCTCACAATCTGCCTTTTCGTCTAAATAGGCATAAAAGTGACGATTTTAAGGCATTTGGCGCACCCGGGTTAGCTTGCTGACTTCGCCAGATCGCGCGCAATGATGTAGGCGCCTTTGATTTTCTGGGTATCTTTCTGCCAGTCGCGGCGCACGATAATCTTGTTGTCTTTAACCTTGGCCGTGCCGTTGGAGGCCTGCAAATAATCCACCAACCCTGCCGGGTTGGCAAATTTGTCGCCGCGAAAGCGGATCACAGCGCCTTTTGGTCCGCCATCGAGTTGCGAGATACCTGCGCGGCGGCACATGGCCTTGATGCGAACAACGCGCAGTAGGGTTTCCACCTCATCCGGTAGGCTGCCAAAGCGGTCGATCAGTTCTGCGGCAAAGCCTTCCAACTCCACCTTGGTCGACAGGCCAGACAGGCGGCGATAAAGTCCAAGCCGTACATCAAGGTCTTCCACATAATCGCCGGGGATCAGGACCGGCACGCCCAGGTTGATCTGCGGCGACCACCCGTCGTCGGCGTCGGACAGGCCTTCCAGCCCGCCTGCCTTCATCTTGGCAATCGCCTCTTCCAACATCTCTTGATAAAGTTCAAAGCCCACTTCGCGGACATGACCCGATTGCTCATCCCCCAGCAGGTTCCCTGCCCCGCGAATATCGAGGTCCTGGCTCGCCAATGTGAAACCAGCGCCAAGACTGTCGAGGCTGCCCAGCACCCGCAGGCGTTTCTCGGCATTTGGCGTCAGCTTTACACGGGGTTTCGTCGTCAGATAGGCATAAGCTCTTGTTTTTGAACGCCCTACCCGACCCCTGATCTGGTAAAGCTGGGCCAGGCCAAACATGTCAGCCCGGTGAACGATCATTGTATTGGCTGTCGGGATGTCGAGACCGGATTCGACAATAGTCGTCGCCAGCAAGACGTCGTACTTACCGTCATAAAAGGCGTTCATGCGGTCATCCAGTTCCCCCGGCGGCATTTGCCCATTGGCAACCACATAAGTGACTTCGGGCACCTCAGCTTTCAGGAACTCTTCGATATCGGGCAGATCCGCAATGCGTGGGACCACGAAGAATGACTGCCCGCCGCGATAGTGTTCGCGCAAAAGCGCCTCTCGCAGGGTGACCGTGTCGAACTCACTGACGTAGGTACGGATCGCCAGCCGGTCAACCGGCGGCGTACCGATGATGGACAGGTCACGAACACCGGACAGGGACATCTGCAACGTGCGCGGGATCGGTGTGGCGGTCAGCGTCAACACATGCACGTCTGACCGCAGTTCTTTCAGCCTTTCTTTGTGGGCAACACCGAAATGCTGTTCTTCGTCGATCACCAAAAGGCCCAGGTTGGCAAACTTGATGCCCTTGGCTAGCAGCGCATGGGTGCCGATAACAATTTCCACTTTGCCATCACGCATTTCATCGCGCGTGGTATTGGCCATCTTGGCTGGAACAAAGCGCGACAGTTGGCGTACCCGGATGCCCGTTCCACGAAACCGTTCGGAGAAGCTTTTAAAGTGCTGTCGGGCGAGTAGTGTTGTAGGTGCCACGACGGCCACCTGAACCCCCGCACTTGCCGCCAGAAATGCCGCACGCAGGGCCACTTCTGTCTTGCCGAAGCCCACATCGCCACACACCAGCCGGTCCATTGGCGTGCCAGACGCCATATCGTCCACCACGTCTTCGATAGCGCTCAACTGGTCGTCGGTTTCGGCATAGGGAAAGCGCGCACAGAAGGCATCCCATGCGTCCGCCGGGGGTTCCATCACATCAGCTTTGCGCAGCGCCCGCTCTGCCGCGATGCGGATCAGCTTATCCGCCATCTCGCGTATACGTTCTTTCAGCTTGGCCTTTTTGGCCTGCCAGGCACCGCCGCCAAGACGGTCCAGCATCCCTTCTTCGTGGCCATACCGGCTAAGCAGTTCAACGTTTTCCACTGGCAGATAAAGCCGGTCGCCTTTGGCGTACTCCAGCAGCAGGCAGTCGTGCGGTGCACCAGCGGCTGTGACAGTTTCCAACCCCTTGTAGCGCCCGATCCCGTGGTCGATGTGCACAACCAGATCACCCGCGCTTAGGCTGGTGGCTTCTGTCAGGAAATTCTCCGCCCGGCGTTTTTTACGCGGTGCGCGGATCAGCCGGTCGCCCAGCACGTCCTGTTCTGAAATGACCGTCAGGCTGGGCGACACGAACCCTTCATCCAGTGGCCAAACAGCGAGCGACACCGCGCCTTTTTGCGGCGTCTCAGGTAGGCGGTCGATGGCGGTTATGCCGGTCAGATTTTGATCGGCGAGCAACCCCGAAAGCCGTTCCCTTGCACCTTCTGACCAACTGGCTATCACCACATGGCTGTCCGCCCGCCGTGCATTTACGTGATCCGCCAACGCACCAAAAAGGCTTAATTTTTCGGCCTGTCGCTCCGGCGCAAAACTGCGACCGATCCGACCGCCCGCGTCGGTGACACCGACCCCTGTCGACTGCGGCAGAACGCTGAAATGTTTGCTGGCATGCCCAGCTGTGGCGCCTTCAAAAGCATCGTTGTCGAGGTACAAAAGACCCGGCGGGCAAGGCTTGTAGACGCTATCGAGCCGGGATTTGGCACGCAATGCCTCTGCCCGCGCATCATATTGGTCGGCAATTGCCTCCCAACGCGCCTCGCGCGCGGCTTCTGTCCGGTCATCAAAAAAGACGGTGGCACCGGGAATATAGTCAAAAAGTGTTTCCAAGCGGTCGTGGAAGAACGGCATCCAGTGTTCGACGCCGGCGTGTTTGCGCCCGGCGCTGACCGCCTCGTAAAGCGGATCGTCTGTGCCTGCAGCGCCAAATTCGGCCCGGTAGTTTTGGCGAAAGCGCTGGATCGACGGCTCGTCCAGGATCACTTCACTGACGGGCGCCAGTTCCAACCGGTCGAGCTTTTCCGTCGTGCGCTGGCTGACAGGGTCAAACCGCCGCGCGCTGTCCAATACGTCGCCAAACAAATCAAGCCGTACAGGCCCACCTTCGCCCGGTGGAAACACATCTATCAACCCGCCGCGAATGGCGAAATCGCCTGGTTCCGTGACTGTTGGGGCTTGGGTGAAGCCCATCCTCGCGAAATAGTCCCGCAGGCCTGCCTCATCCAGCTGCCGCCCTACGGTTGCAGCGAAACTCGCCTCCGCCACAAGCGATCTGGCCGGAACCCGCTGTGTCACGGCATTGATCGTCGTCAGAAGGACAATTGGTCGGTCAAACCCACCTGCCAGCATGGCCAAAAGGCCCATACGAGCGGCGGACACCTCCGGATTAGGCGACACCCGATCGTACGGAAGGCAATCCCAGGCCGGAAAGGAAAATACCGCCAGATCAGGTGCAGCGAACGCCAGCGCCGTCCGCATGGCCCGTAACCGCGCGTCATCGCGCGCCACATGCACAACAGTGCCGTCCGCCGCCGCACGGGCAACGAGCGACGCGTCAAAGCCTTCGGGCGCGCCAGAAATAGTGACGCGGTTTAGGTGATGCTTGCCTGCCATGGCGCGGCAGTTAGCGCCCTCTTGGCGGACAATCAAGCGTAGGGCGAAAACAGCGTCTGGCTAACGCCCCAAAATGCGGAGCAAAAGATCGAAACGCCCCCGATGGCCTGTTTCGTACGCCGGTGCCAAACGTAAGCTCTGTAAAGGTCAGAGCCGCGCAGCCCTTTGGCATCCACAACCGTGGCAAGGCGCAAAGACAGGACGGTGACAATCGTCAGCGGAAACGCCAACAAAAAGGAAGCCTGCATGAACTGAATGCCAAAAGAAAAGCCCAGCATGAAAACAGTAGCCAACAAAAAGGCAATCGCGCCAACCGCGATCACTGGATAGGCATTGAAGACCGCCATTCGTTTGCGCGTATTGATCTCCATTTGGGTTTCAAAATCGATCATATGCTGATCACCGTGGACGATAGCGTTGCGCGCGTCCTCATAGGGAACACCCAACGTCCAATGCGTCGCACGGGTCCACAACAGCGCATAGACGATCCAATACCAAATCGACGCAAAACTGCGGGATCCGATAACCTCTTCGTAGAAGCCTTCCATCTGGGCCCTTTTACTGCTCTGGCCGGGGTTCTAGCGGGTTTGTTCGGGGCCGCCAACCGCTTGATGTATCAACGCGGCTTGCCACTGCTGTCTGTCTGGCGCTAGGAGTTGGATCAAAGGAGCCAGCTTATGCCCGTCACCCCTGCGCCGTTTCCGGCATTTCGCGCCCGCCGATTACGCCGTTCGGCCTGGATCCGCGACCTGACGCGTGAAAATGAACTAACGGTTCGGGATTTCATCTGGCCAATTTTTGTGCGCGACGGTGATGATATCGTGGAGCCGATCGAAAGTATGCCCGGCGTGAATCGCTATTCCGTGGACAAGGCGGTTGAGGCCGCCGAAAGAGCGGCGGACCTGGGCATTCCGGTTGTGGCGCTGTTTCCCTACACGGACCCGGCCTTAAAGACGCCCACCTGCGAAGAGGCATGGAACCCCAACAATTTGGTGAACCGCACGACGAAACAAATCAAAGCTCAGATCCAGGGGATTGGGGTTATGCTGGATGTGGCGCTGGATCCCTATAATTCCGACGGACACGATGGCCTTGTCCGCGACGGGGTTGTGCTGAATGACGAAAGCCTTTTGGCGCTGGAAAAGCAGGCTTTGGCTCAGGCTGAGGCAGGCGCGGATATCCTTGGCCCGTCTGATATGATGGACGGCCGGATTGGGGTCGTGCGGCGCGCGCTGGAATCAAACGATTTCCCGAACGTGGCGATCTTGAGTTACGCGGCCAAATACGCCTCTGCTTTTTACGGTCCCTTCCGCGATGCTGTCGGCGCTTCAAGTGCGCTAAAAGGGGATAAAAATACCTATCAAATGGACCCGGGCAATTCTGACGAGGCCGTGCGGATGGTCCTGCGGGACCTAGACGAAGGTGCGGACATGGTGATGGTCAAACCGGGCATGCCGTATCTGGATATCTGC
Source organism: Pseudomonadota bacterium (assembly GCA_039030095.1). Classification (GTDB taxonomy): domain Bacteria; phylum Pseudomonadota; class Alphaproteobacteria; order Rhodobacterales; family Rhodobacteraceae; genus Amylibacter. The sequence continues at coordinate 68,065 of JBCCET010000006.1, forward strand.
CGCCGCGTGTCCGATTTAGGTGTGCCAACCTACGCCTATCAAGTGTCTGGCGAATACGCGATGATCGCTGCCGCAGCCCAACACGGATGGATCGACCGGGAAAAAGCGATGATGGAAAGCCTGTTGGCTTTCAAACGCGCAGGCTGTTCAGGCATTTTGACCTATTTCGCTATGGAAATGGCTGAAGCGTTGTCCTGATCCAAAGGAGCGGCTGCGCCGCATTACCTTTTGTCGCTTCGCTCCGGTTTAAGGGCGCTGCCCCTCGGCTTCGCCTCACCCCGGGATATTTTTAGCCCGAAGAAGCAGAGGCGGCGCCTTGTGCCAGCGCCGTCTTTTATTTGTCAAACGACCCGGTCACGGGGCGGACGGCCCATAAAGAAGTCGTCCAGATTGTCGAGCACGCGAAAGCCCATTGCTTCGCGCGCCTCGCGGGTGGCCGATCCCAGGTGCGGAAGCATGACCAGATTATCGCAATCCTTGAGCATCGGGTTGATGCGTGGCTCGCCTTCGAATACGTCGAGTGCCGCCCCACCGATGGTGTCAAACATCAGCGCCTGGGTCAGCGCCTGTTCGTCGATCACTTCACCGCGTGCCGTGTTGATGAGATAGGCGTCTGGTTTCATGGCATTTAGCGCCTGTGCATTGATAATGTGGCGGTTTTCCTGCCCACCTGGGCAGTGGAGCGAGACAAAGTCACATTGGTTCAACATCTCATGCAAAGACGACACCTGGCGCGCGCCGTGTTTGGCCAGCACGCCTTCTGCCACCGTCGAGCGGCTATAGACCAGCACTTCCATGCCAAACCCGTGATGCGCACGTCGTGCCATTTCCTGACCGATGCGCCCGAACCCGACGATGCCAAGCGTTTTGCCAGACACCTTTGTGCCCATCAGGTGCGTTGGGCGCCAGCCGTCCCAGCGGCCTTCACGGACTTCCCGCTCACCCTCTGACGCGCGACGCGCAACCATCAGCATCAACGTCATGGCTAGGTCCGCTGTGCATTCACTGAGCACATCAGGCGTGTTGGTCACGGTCACACCTAGCGCTTGGGCCCGTGCCACGTCGATATGAGAGTACCCCACGCCGTAGTTGCCAAATATCTTGGTCTGCGCTTTTGGCACATCGAGCGCCTCGGCCGTCAATTTGTCGGTCACGGTGGGTAAAACCGCGTCGAATTTGGTGAGCGCGTCGCGAAACTCTGCCGGGGTTAGCGCGCGGTCGGCCCTGTTGAGCGTGGTGTCGTAGTGTTCTGACAGCCGCGCTTCCACGGCTTCCGGCCACTTGCGGGTGACCAGAACTGAAGGTTTTGCAGCCATCACGCGGCCTCCATGACTTTGGCGATTGTGTCGCCGATTTGGGACGGGTGTTCGGCAACGGTCACGCCTGCGGCAGACAGGATTTCCACTTTTTCTGACGCGCTTTCGCCAAAGGCAGAGATGATCGCGCCTGCGTGCCCCATGGTGCGGCCTTTGGGTGCGGTCAGACCGGCCACGTAAGCCACCACCGGTTTGGTGACATGATCACGGATGTATTCTGCTGCTTCCGCCTCTTGCGGGCCGCCGATTTCACCGATCAGACAGATTACTTTTGTATCGTCGTCGGCCTGGAACTGCTCCAAAATATCTTTGAATGACGACCCGTTAATCGGATCCCCGCCGATGCCCACAGAGGTCGACACTCCAATACCGCGATCCTTAAGCTGGCTTGCAGCCTCATACCCCAGCGTGCCGGACCGCCCCACGATGCCCACCGGACCCTGTTTGTAGATGTGCCCCGGCATGATGCCCAAGAGGGCCTTGCCCGGTGAGATTGTCCCAGCACAGTTTGGCCCGGTCAGAACCATGCGGCGGTCCTTGGGATAGCGGTACATGTAGCGTTTGACGCGGATCATGTCCTGGGCCGGAATGCCGTCTGTGATGCACACGCAATAGCGGATGCCGCCGTCAGCAGCTTCCATAATGCTGTCTGCAGCAAACGGCGGGGGAACGAAGACGAGACTGGCCTCTGCGCCGGTTGCGGCCACCGCCTCTTTCACGGTGTCAAAGACAGGCACGCCTTCAACCGTTTCTCCGCCTTTGCCCGGCACCACGCCGCCTACTACGTTGGTGCCATAGTCCAGCATGTCTTTGGTGTGAAAGCGCGCCATTTTGCCGGTGATGCCCTGGACGATGACCCGTGTATCGCGGTCGAGAAAAATGCTCATGAGATGGCCCTCACTGTAACCCCTTGAGAGAGGTCGTTTTTCCATGCGCCGACGGCGCGTTCTGCGGCTTCCATAAGGGTGTTCGCGCGAATAATTGGCAGCCCGGATTTGGCGAGGATCTTTTGCCCTTCAGCCACGTTGTTCCCTGCGAGCCTTACGATCACCGGCACATCCACTTGCACCTCTTGCAGGGCTTGAACGACGCCTTCGGCCACCCAATCACAGCGGTTAATGCCGGCAAAAATGTTCACCAGTACCGCGCCCACGTTCTTGTCAGACATCACCAGGCGGAACGCTTTAGCCACACGTTCCGGCGTGGCGCCACCGCCGATGTCGAGGAAGTTTGCAGGCTCACCCCCTGCGAGCTTGATCGTGTCCATAGTCGCCATGGCGAGGCCCGCGCCGTTTACGATGCAGCCGATATTACCTTCCAAGCCGACGTAGCTGAGCCCGCGGTCTGCTGCGCGCGCCTCCCTAGGGTCTTCTTGAGACTTATCACGCAGCTCCGCGACCTGGGGATGGCGAAACAGCGCGTTGCCGTCGAAGGTCATCTTGGCATCCAGCGCCAGAACCCGATTGTCACCGGTCACGACCAGCGGGTTGATCTCTACCATTGTGGCATCAAGCTCAGTGAAGGCCCGGTAGCAGCCTTGCAGCGTGCGCACGAGTTGTTGTGTCAGCGATGGCTCGATGCCCAGTGCAAAGGCAATTTCGCGGCACTGGAATTCCTGCAGGCCAACGGCAGGTTCTACGGTGGATCGCACGATACTGTCAGGCTTGTCGGCGGAGATCTCTTCGATTTCCATCCCGCCTTCGGCACTTGCAACGATCATCACACGCTGACTTGTCCGGTCGAGCACAAACCCCAGATAGAATTCCCGCTCTATCGGCACCGCGCCTTCCACATAAACGCGGTAGATGCCTTTGCCTTCGGGCCCGGTTTGATGCGTGACCAGTTTGCGACCAAACATCTTTTCGCAAGCTTCTTCAATTTCCCGATCGCTGTCGCACAGGCTGACACCACCGGCTTTACCCCGCCCACCTGCGTGGACTTGGGCCTTCACCACCCATTTTTCGCCGCCGATTTCGCGGGCACGGTAGGCGGCTTGCTCTGGGGAATAAGCCAATGCGCCGGGCGGCGTTGCGACGCCGAAGCCGGACAGAATTTCTTTGGCTTGGTATTCGTGAATGTCCATCGTCCTGGTCCCTTCCCGACTTCAGACTTATTCCGCGGCAATAGGCTGGCCGTAGCGGCGGTGCAGCACGGCGTCGATAACCTCTGGGTCCGCCTCACCGCCGAGATCGCGGATCGCTTGGGCGAAGCGGTTCACGATCTCTGTCACCGCGTTGCGGTTCAGCTGGTTGAGAATGCCGATGCGCACCTGAACGGGCTCGCTCAGCGTGGGCCAAATGCCGAAGTTCTGTGCACGGCAATGCTGGACCAGCTCCATTTCGCGACCACGCAGGGCGCCCGGCAGGTTCAGAACAACCAAGGAAGTCATGTTGGACGTCACTTCGCATCCAATCGCTTCCACAGCTTCGCGCAGCACGCTTTCGTGGATCTGGTAAGATCGGGCACGGGCAGCAAGGCCCTGCTCAAGCGTCAGACGCAAAGCTTCGTGGAACGCTGCAACGGCATAGCCTGAATGGGTTCTGTGGTAGGTGCCCTTATCTACGTCTTTGCCGTCCACGATACCCCAGTGGCGGGCCTCAAAGATCGGGTGGTTGGCATACGCATAGGCGCCGCAGGATTTCAGGGTTTCGATATAGGCTTCGGTAAAGCTGACGGGCGCATAGGTCAGTGGCAAGCAGCAGATACCTTTTTGCGGGCAAGACGCCCACCCAGCCACGCCTGGGTAGTCGTCAATGCGGAAGTCTTCCACACCCAGCGAAGACACGGCATCCACAAGGCCCATGACACCGTGTCTATCACAAGCGTCCGAAAAACCCTGAATGTCGTTGATACGGCCAGATCCCGTTTCCCAATGGGCCATCAGCGCCCATTTCGGTTTAAGCTGTGCCAATGCGTTTTCGATGATCTGCGCATCAACGGAAGAACCGTGGGGCACTTCTACCACGACGACAGATGCTGCCTGTGGGTTCAAAGGGTCGGCCGCCAATTCTGCCTTCGTGGCGGCACGGATGCGCAAACTTAGCGCGTCGATGCCGGAAAATGTGCCGTTGGAAAAAGCCACAACCGTGTCGCCGGGCATCACCGCAGACACCATGGCGTCCAGGCCAGACCAGCCGGTGCCAGCCACGCCGAAGGTGTAGACGTTGTCCGTACCCCAGACCTGACGCAGCATGTGCTTGCATTCGATCATGCCGCGCAAAACGTCGGGCTGCATGTGGTCGGCGACACCTGCAGCAGCAAAGCGGGCAAGAACGCGGGCGTCGGTGTTTCCCGGGCCAGGGCCAGCCGCAAGCGTTTCGGGAATTTCGAGTTGCGGGAATATTTCGACGGTCATGGCACAGCCCTCCAACGATGCAATTAGCGTTGTTTTGGTGTATTGCTGGGGTTGTGCACCGTCACAACCTCCCTTACTCCTGCTTTTGGGTATCTAATTTGGTAGTAATAAAACTACCCATATGGGTAAGTATTCCATTGTATGCCAAAAATTTTATACCCAAATGGGTAGTTTATTCGATTTTTCATCGAAAAATCATGAGGTTGGCAAAATGGACGGACCAATTGACATCATGCTCGCAGACAGCAATCCGCTGGTTTTGAGCGCCATGTCAGAAAATTTTGAACGGGATCCCCGATTCTCGGTCATGGCGACAACATCCACTGCCGAAGGATTTTTAAGCACGGTAATCCGCGTGCCGGTGCAGGTCGGTGTGATTGATTGGAACTTGCCGGTAATCGGCGCAGCAAGATTGATCGAAGTGCTGCGCGAACAGGAAAACGCGCCGCGCCTTGTGGTTTACGGCGATGCGTCCGGTGACGCGCCGCGCCAAGCCATGAGCGCTGGCGCCGCCGGATTCACGCCCCGGTCTTCAGAAGTGGAAGCATTGCTGAAGACCTGCGCAGACGTGGCAGCCGGAAAGATGGTCTTCCCTTTCATCGACGTACGCGAATTGAAAAAGGACCCGATCGAAAGCCTCAGCCGAAAAGAGCGCGCGATTATGGAAGCCCTGTCCCAAGGAATGACCAATCGTGAGCTTTCAAAGGAGCTAGGAATTTCAACCAATACTGTGAAGTTCCACCTGTCGAACCTTTACGAAAAACTGAACGTGAAAAACCGGGCGCAGGCGATAGCGTTTTACTATGCATCTCGCCTGCCCAGGGGCGGACGCGACCCGCAATAAAGTTGCGTCAGTATACATTTGTACGCACAAAAATTTCTTGACTTCCACGATTTACGCACCCCCTTTCCGGGCAAATTTCTGCCGCCAAAGAAAGGGCATCCATATGAGTTTCCACCCCATCGAACAGGCCCCTGGCCGGTTGAACCGAAGTGAGCTGGCCGTCCCAGGTAGCCAGCCGCAAATGTTTGAAAAGGCTGCATCTTCTGATGTCGACGTGATTTTTCTCGACCTTGAAGACGCCGTTGCGCCCGACGAAAAGGAAGGTGCGCGCAAGAACATTATTGAGGCGCTCAACGACATCGACTGGGGTAAGAAAACCATGTCGATTCGTATCAACGGCCTAGACACGCACTACATGTATCGCGACGTGGTGGATATCGTGGAGCAGGCCGGCGAACGGCTTGACCTGATCATGATCCCGAAAGTTGGCACAGCAGCCGACGTCTATGCCGTGGATATGATGGTGACCCAGATTGAAGACGCCAAAGGCTACTCCAAACGCATCGGCTTTGAACACATCATTGAGACCGCTTTGGGCATGCAAAACGTGCATGAAATCGCAGGCGCATCGAAGCGGAATGAGTCGCTTCATTTTGGCGTTGCGGACTACGCCGCATCGACGCGCGCGCGCACCACAATAATCGGCGGCGTGAACCCGCATTATTCAGTCCTGACCGACCCAGCTGACGACGGCAGTCGCGAAACCCACTGGGGCGACATGTGGCATTATGCGCTTGCACGTATGGTGGTGGCTGCGCGCGCTAATGGATTGCGCCCAATTGACGGACCTTTCGGCGATTTCCAGGACGCGGACGGCTACCGCGCTGCCGCGCACCGTGCGGCTGTGCTGGGGTGCGAGGGGAAATGGGCCATCCACCCGAGCCAAATCCCGCTGGCAAACGAAGTCATGAGCCCGTCGGAAGCCGACGTAACCAAAGCCAAGCGGATTCTTGAGGCGATGGCCCAGGCCGAGGCCGAAGGGAAAGGCGCTGTGAGCCTGGATGGCCGATTGATCGACTACGCCTCCATTCGGCAGGCAGAAGTTCTGGTGGAAAAAGCCGAACAAATCGCTGGCTAAGACCGATCAACAACAAATCTAGGGGCGTTCAAGTCGAGCGCCCCTTTTTTGCGCCCCAACCCGTGCAAAAAGACATTGGACCAACACCCCTTTGTGGCCTTATAGTCTAGCCAGACCCTGAAGTTATTTTTGACAGGACACTCAATGGCATTTTCCATCCGATCCCTTCTCAGCGCAGTTTTTGTTTTTGCCCTCGTGGGCTTCACTTCCCCCGCTCTTGCCGGGCCGGAAGACGGGCTCTTTCAAGCGGCAAAACTGATGTATGATACAAAAGATGCAGAAGACGACGCCGCAAAGCGCACGCGTTTAACCAGTGTTAGGTCCATTCTGGACCAGATTGTTGTCGTTTACCCGGACACTGAACTTGCCGCGCAGATTAAAGCCGGCGCGGTGGTTGATGGCATCGACATCGGTGCCATGGATCGGTTTCTGAGTGGCGAGACTGTTGCCGCCGAAACCGAAGAACCTGCGAAGACTGCCGCCTCGGATGCGGCCACAACGACGCAACCAACAGCCGGCGAAGACCCGAATACGGCTGCTGGAAAAGAAGCCCTGCCAAGCGACCTTTTAGCCGCCGTGACCGATTTGTTCAAAAAGCCGGAAGAAGAAACGCAAGGTGACACAGCTGATGCGAAAGAAGATCTGCCCGCTGATGTTCAAGTCGCGGTGGCAACTAAGCCAAAAAAGAAAAATGGCGGCGGCCAAGCCAAAAAGTCTGACAGTGCTGCGACCACAACCCAGGACGACAGCGACACGACTAACCCTTTCGCCAGCACCGACGACAGCGAAGAGACGACAACGGCCGAGACGGACAGCACCAACCCGTTTGCGAGCACCGATGACGATAGTTCAGGCGAGAACGAGAACCCCTTCGGCTCAACAGACACCGAAACAGCCAACAAACCTGACGACCAAAACGAAAACAACCCATTTGGCGAAGACGGAAATGGCACCAGCAATCTGCCTGTGGCAACGCTGCCTGCCAACGCAGAACCAGGTACGCAGTTCACTGAAGCAGCACTTGGCCTGTCGCGCGCTGAGCGGCGCGAATTGCAGACCCGATTGAACCTTCTGGGCTACAACGTCGGCGCCGCAGACGGTGCGCTAGGGCGCAAATCCCGGACGGCGATCGGCAGTTGGCAAAGCTCAAACGGAGCGCTGGCTACCGGATACCTCAGTGCGATCCAATGGGAAGTGCTGCGTGCGCAGTCAGAAATTGCATATCGCAACAATGACAGCGCGCTCACCACAACCACCAAGAAAAAGCGCAAAAAACGTCGGGTGAAGGTCTGCCGCAAGACTGGGCTTGGTGTGCGGTTGTGCAAGTACGTATACCGCTAGGCGACTTTATGCGCCCCATTTTTAGGGGCGCATAAATGCCCTCGCATCGGTCCTTGTTTTTCAAGCCGGTTTTGCCGAAAGTCGCCTTGAAACAAAGGGGCGGCTGCACGCGCACATGCCCCGCATACCAAGACTGGGAGCCCGCGCAATGACCACCGACCTCGCTACCTTTGCCGCCGAACGGGGCGTCAAATATTTCATGATCTCTTTCACCGACCTTTTTGGCGGGCAACGGGCGAAGCTGGTGCCTGCCCAAGCAATCGCTGACATGCAGGTCGAAGGGGCCGGTTTCGCAGGTTTTGCCACCTGGCTGGACATGACACCGGCGCACCCCGATATGCTGGCGGTGCCCGATCCATCGAGCGTAATCCAACTGCCATGGAAGCCAGAGGTCGCCTGGGTCGCCGCCAACCCGGTGATGGAAGACCAAGACGTGGCCCAGGCCCCGCGCAACGTGCTGCGCCGCTTGATCGACGAGGCCGCCAGCGAAGGCCTGCGCGTGAAAACCGGGGTAGAGGCGGAATATTTTCTGATGACCCCGGACGGGTCCCAAATCTCTGACGAATACGACACTGCGGCCAAGCCCTGCTACGACCAACAAGCGGTCATGCGCCGCTATGATGTGGTGCGTGAGATTTGCGATTACATGCTGGAACTGGGTTGGGGGCCTTATCAAAACGACCACGAAGACGCGAACGGCCAGTTTGAAATGAACTGGGAGTTTGATGATGCACTGGCCACTGCAGACAAACATTCGTTCTTCAAATTCATGACCAAATCGGTGGCTGAAAAACACGGCTTCCGCGCCACGTTCATGCCAAAGCCGGTAGAAGGCCTGACCGGCAATGGCTGCCACGCCCATATCTCTGTCTGGGATATGGAGGGCAAAAGCAACGCATTCGCCGCGGACCCAAGCGATGCCAGCCAAACGGCGGAATTGGGATTAAGCGATGACGGGCGCCACTTTTTAGGCGGCATTATGAAACACGCCTCTGCCCTGGCTGCGATCACCAACCCAACGGTCAACAGCTACAAACGTATCAACGCACCTCGAACGATGTCGGGCGCTACCTGGGCGCCGAACACCGTAACCTGGACTGGCAACAACCGCACCCACATGGTGCGCGTCCCCGGCCCCGGCCGGTTTGAGCTGCGTTTGGCTGACGGGGCCACCAACCCCTACCTGCTGCAAGCGGTCATTATCGCCGCTGGTCTGAGCGGATTGCGGTCAAAAGCTGACCCCGGCAAACGCCACGACATTGATATGTACGCCGAAGGCCACAAGGTGCGCGGGGCGCCCAAGCTGCCGCTGAACCTGCTGGATGCCCTGCGTATGTTCAACCGCGACAAAGAGTTGAAGGCCGCTTTGGGTAATGAGTTCTCAGAGGCTTTCCTGAAACTCAAGCACTCCGAATGGGACGACTATATGAGCCACTTCTCGCAATGGGAGCGGGAAAACACGCTTGATATCTAGGCTTAGCGTCGCCTGTATCGGGGCGGGGTATTTCAGCCAGTTCCACCGGGATGCCTGGGCGCGGATAGATGGCGCGCAGGCAATCGCGTGTTGCGACCCGGACGCCGACCGCGCTGCGGCCACGGGGCTTTCCCCCTTCACAGATCTGGGCAGTCTTCTGGAGGCCGGACCATACGACATCATCGACATTATCAGTCCGCCTGAAACCCACCTGACCACTCTCCAAGCCGCGTTGGCCGCGCGCCCTCGCGCGATCATCTGCCAGAAACCTTTTTGCAATTCTCTGACGGAAGCGCAGACCGCAACTGCGCTTGCGGAACAGGCGGGTATCCCCCTGATCATTCACGAAAACTTCCGCTTCCAACCGTGGTATCGCGCTATGAAGTCTGCAATGACGCGGGGAGAGTTGGGTGACGTCTTACAATTGACGTTTCGCTTGCGTCCGGGGGACGGTCAGGGACCGCACGCCTATCTGGATCGGCAACCCTATTTTCAGCAGATGGAACGGTTCCTGATCCATGAGACCGCGGTGCACTGGATCGACACCGTCCGCTATCTGTTGGGCGCGCCTGAGAGAGTTTTCGCAGACCTGCGACGACTGAACCCGGTCATTGCCGGCGAAGATGCAGGTACAATACTGTTTGCTTATCCTGATGGGCAGCGCGCGCTGTTTGACGGCAACAGATTGCTGGATCACAGCGCAGAAAACACGCGGTGCACGATGGGTGAAGCCTTGGTTGAGGGCACTGCTGGCAGCCTGACCCTATCTGGTGACGGGGCAGTGCGGCTTCGCCGGTTTGGAGAAATGATTGAGGAGGAGATTTTATCCGCGTCCACACACAGCGGTTTCGGCGGTGATTGCGTTTATCACTTGCAGTCCCATGTGGTCGACGCACTGCAAGGGCAAACTCCGTTTGAGAACCTGGCGCGAGATTATCTGGACGTCATTCGGACGGAAGAAGCCGTATATCAATCCGCCAGCAACGGTACCTGGATCGCTTTGGACCCAAGCGGCGAAGCCGTCTAGTTTGCGGTGTATTCCCATAGAGTTGCGGAAAGATCCCGGATCACGTCCGGGGGGCGATGCGCACTGCTTTAGTCGCCTAAATCGACATTGTACCGTGTCACCAGCGCTTCCACGTCCGCGCCGCTGAGCCCACGCACCGGCATGTCACGGGTCAGCATGGCCAGCTTTGCGCTCTCTTCCAGTTCTTCAATCGCGTTGCACGCCGCCGTGACAGTGGCGCCCGCCACAACCGGCCCGTGATTTGCCAGCATCACAGCAGACCTTTTGCCGTCCAGCGCGCGCACGGCCTCCCCCATAGCCGGATCGCCGGGCACAAAAAACGGCAACAGTTTCACCCGACCGAGCAGCATTAACGCATAGGGCGTCAGGCGCGGCAGGAAATCATCCGGGTCCATTCCTTCAATCATCGACAGCGCGACGGAGTAGCTGGAATGCAGGTGGACCACCGCCCCGGCGCTGGGACGCGTGTCATAAAACGCTGTGTGCAACGGCATCTCTTTGGTGGGTTTGTCACCCGATTGATGCTGGCGCTCGGCGTCAAAGCGGCTCAGACGGGCGGGATCAAGGCGCCCGAAACTTGTCCCTGTGGGCGAAACCAGAAGCCCACCATCTTCGGTACGGACAGAGATATTGCCCGTAGATCCGTGGGTTAAGCCGCGATCGTAAAGTGACTTGGCCAGCACACATATCTCTTCGCGCAGTTTGGTCTCTGTCATGATATACTCTATATTCGTCCTGCTTTTTCAAAAAACCGTGGCGCCAAAATTGCCGGACTTCAACGCCAAGGCAAGTTGGTCGTTGACCCACAAAGCCACCTTTACGCCACCACGCCAGCGTCCATATCTACCGCAACCTGCCCATCCGGCACACCCGTTTTTTGCACTGCGCGCATGCCGCCTTTGGCAGCGTATTGGCTAGATCGCTTGATCCGGTGAAATCATCACCGATGCAGCCGATATTCATGGGCCACCTTTCGAAATCTGCGTCAAAACCGCGTCGGTGACGGCACGCGTGCCCATGTCACCGCCAAACTCCATCGGACGCAATGCGTTCTGTTCAAAACCCGTTTGCACAGCATCTTCGACCAGACGGGCGGCGCTTGCGTAACGGTCGTCCCCGGATTTTTCCGCCAGATAGTCGAGCATCAGCGCCCCCGAAAGGATTGCCGCCAGTGGGTTGGCTTTATCCTGCCCCATGATGTCAGGCGCTGACCCATGGGCCGGTTGAAACAGGCCGTGGGCGTCGCCAATTTCTGCACAAGCGGCCATGCCCATTCCGCCTACCAGCCCACCGGCCAGATCAGACAGGATGTCGCCGAACATGTTCTCCATGACCATGACATCATAGTCCCACGGCTGTCGGATCAGGTTCAGCGCCTGGGCATCCACATAAGCGTAATCAGTGGTGACAGCAGGGAAATGTGGTGCGGTCTCATCGTAGATCTGGCGGAAAAAAGCCATGGACGCGAATACGTTAGCCTTGTCCACACAAGTGAGCTTGCCCTGTCGCCCACGTGATTTACGCCGCTCAGCCAAGCGAAAGCCAAATTGCATCAGACGTTCGGTTGTGGCGCGCGTTATGCGCAGGGTGTCACGCACCTCACCGGCGCGAATGTCACTACGGCCATGGACAGCGGCGGAATAAAACAGCCCCTCAGTGGATTCCCGCAAGATGACCATGTCGATGTCCGCAGCTCGCGGGTTTGCAAGTCGCTGCGGCGCATTGGGATAGGCCTTGATCGGGCGCACGCCGGCATAAAGCCCGAAACGGTCCCGCAGGCGGAGGTGGGGCGAAATCTCCGTTCCATCCGCATGGCGCACGCTGGGCAAGCCGATTGCGCCCAGAAAGATGGCGTCGGCTTGGCCTGCCCGTTCCTCGCCACCCGGTTCGATATCCACGCCTGCGCGCGCGTAATAACCAGCACCAGCTTCGATCTCATCGTATTGCAAAGGGGTCGCGTTCGCCTTGGATAGCGCTTCTGCGATAACGGCCACGGTTGCGTCAGTCACATCGACACCGATGCCGTCTCCTTTAATCAGGGCTATTTGCAAGCGTGGCGTCCTCTTCGGGGCAAGTGCCGTAGGGATAGCCGGGCTTTGCTAAAGTGTACACTGGCGCGTGCTTGTCGGTCGGGCTTGGGTTAGGCTGCGTTTAAACACAAACCGGAGGATAATATGGCTGTTACTGACCAAACCCCGACACAGTCGGGCTTTCACGCGAAATCCGCGGGCGCAGAGGTTATGGAAGGCATTGATCTAACGGGCAAAACCGCCGTGGTGACGGGCGGATACAGCGGGATCGGCCTGGAAACTGTGCGCTGTTTGGTCGATGCCGGCGCAAATGTCGTGGTGCCTGTGCGATCGCCTGAAAAAGCAGCAGAGGCTCTCCGCCAATTCGGTGACCGGGTGGAAACGGCGGCCATGGATCTGGCAGACCTGCAGTCGGTACAAAATTTCGCAGACAATTTGTGCGCGTCACGCAGCCAA
>JBCCET010000007.1:0-76949 GCA_039030095.1 Pseudomonadota bacterium
ATCAAGATCGAGGGTGGCAAACTGGACGTGGGTCAAGGCCCCATGCGGATGTTTTCCACCTATGATCCGACGGAACTGGATTGGGAGGGCGTGGACGTTGTTCTGGAATGCACCGGCAAGTTCAACAACCGTGATGCAGCGGCCGTGCACCTGGGCCGTGGTGCCAAACGCGTGCTGGTGTCTGCACCCGCAAAAAACGCGGATCGCACAGTGGTTTACGGGGTCAACCACGATGCACTGACGGACAAAGACCTGGTCGTTTCGAACGCGTCGTGCACAACCAATTGCCTCGCTCCCATTGCCAAGATTATGAACGATAAGATTGGCATCGAAAAAGGCTTCATGACCACAATCCACGCTTATACCGGCGACCAACCGACACTCGACCGGCGCCACAAAGATCTGTATCGGGCGCGCGCAGCTGCCATGTCGTTGATCCCGACCACTACTGGGGCGGCAAAAGCCGTGGGACTGGTTCTTCCAGAGCTGGCTGGCAAACTTGACGGATCCGCCATCCGCGTGCCGACGCCTAATGTGTCAGCCGTGGATCTCAACTTCATCTCGTCGCGTCCGACCAGCGTTGAAGAAATCAACTCTGCGGTCCGCCACGCCACCGATAACGGAATGAAAGGGATTGTAGAGTATTGCGACGAACCAACGGTCAGCATCGACTACAATCACAACGAACACTCGGCCAACTTCGCTTCTTTGCAGACAACCGTGATGGGCGGCAACCTGGTCCGCGTGCTGGCCTGGTACGACAACGAATGGGGTTTTTCTTGCCGCATGGCAGACACAGCGGTAGCTATGGGCAAACTAATCTGAGCAGCGGGTCCGCTGGCATGACGCCAAGGCCCGGAAGGGCATGAATGAACAACTCCGTCGCCATAGGGCTGGCCTGTGTGATCATCGGACTGATCGTCGTTGATCAAAGGGCCTATGACGGGCAATACGCTGTGTTTTGGGGCCGACAGATGGTGCGATTGATCGAATGGCTCGCCTTCTGGCGGTAGGGGATACGATGGGCTGGAAAACACTCGACGATATGGATTTGGCAGGCCAGCGCGTGCTGACTCGGGTGGATATCAATGTGCCAATGCAAAATGGTACGGTAACCGACACTACCCGGATCGATCGTATCGTCCCAACCATCCGCCATATCCTGGGTGCAGGCGGATCACCGGTTTTGCTGGCACACTTTGGCCGCCCCAAAGGGAAAGTGGTACCGGAAATGTCGCTGCGCCCGCTGGTGCCTGCTCTGGAGGCCGCATTTGGCAAGACAGTGACCTTTGTTGAACGACCTTCCCGGGAATGGATCGATGCTCAGCCAAAAGACGCGATAATTCTTATCGAAAACACGCGTTTTACGCCGATGGAGGAGGCCAACGATCCACAGATGGTGGGCTTTCTGGCGACACTCGGGGATGTATATTGCAACGATGCTTTTTCCTGCGCCCATCGGGCGCATGCCTCCACCGAGGGTGTGGCCCATCACCTGCCCGCATGTGCAGGGCGTTTGATGCAGGCGGAACTGCAGGCGCTTGAAGCAGCCCTTGCACAGCCTGAACGCCCGTTGGTTGCATTGGTGGGCGGAGCAAAAGTATCAACAAAATTGGAATTGATTGGCAACCTCATCGGCCCTGTGGATCAACTGATCATCGGCGGTGGAATGGCCAACACATTTCTTGCCGCCCAGGGAATCGAGGTCGGTACATCGCTGTGCGAACACGATATGGCCGACACAGCGCGCGAAATTATTGCGAAAGCGGCGGCTGACAAGTGTGAGATCATTTTACCGACGGATGTAGTCGTCTCGCCAAAGTTTGCCGCCGGCGCCCCCGCAACAACCGTACCCGTTTTGGCTTGCCCACCGGACCAGATGATCCTGGACGCGGGACCTGAAAGCGTTGCACGGATAAACAGCGCTTTTGACGCCGCTCGCACGCTTGTCTGGAATGGGCCACTCGGCGCATTTGAGATCCCGCCTTTTAATGCCGCCACAAATGCCTGCGCAGCCCATGCAGCTGCGCTTTCAAAAGCCGGTAAATTGCGCACTGTCGCTGGCGGAGGGGATACAGTAGCAGCCCTCAACAGCGCCGGTGCAGCCGACGACTTTAGCTATATTTCAACCGCCGGGGGAGCATTCCTCGAATGGTTGGAGGGTAAGTCCCTCCCCGGTGTTGCCGCACTACATCAAGGAGATTGAACACATGACTACCGCTGCAATGACTGAACAGATGCAGACAGGCCAAGGCTTTATCGCGGCGCTCGACCAATCGGGCGGGTCCACGCCCAAGGCACTTGGCCTTTATGGTGTGGGCGAAGATCAATACTCCAATGACGCTGAGATGTTTGACCAAATCCACGCCATGCGCACGCGGATTGCAACCGCGCCAGCATTTACTGGCGACAAGGTTATTGGCGCCATCCTGTTTGAGATGACGATGGACCGGGAGATCGGCGGGAAACCGGCCGCGCGTTTTATGTGGGAAGATCGCCGCGTGGTACCGTTTCTGAAAGTCGACAAAGGTCTGGCAGACGAAGCCAACGGGGCCCAATTGATGAAGCCCAACCCTGATCTGGATGCTACGCTCGAACGGGCCACAGAAGCCGGAATCTTTGGCACCAAAATGCGCTCCGTGATCAAATCGGCAAATGCCGCGGGCATTTCAGCTAACGTAAAGCAGCAGTTTGAAGTAGGTCTGCAAATCCTGGGCCATGGCCTCGTGCCAATTCTGGAACCAGAAGTAGATATCAATGCCTTTGACAAGGCAGAAGCGGAAGCAATTTTGCGGGCAGAAATTGATAGCCGTCTGGGCAGCGTGCCAGATGGGCAGCAGATCATGCTGAAGCTGACTATTCCAACGCGCGCCAACCATTATGCGGAGTTGATTGCCCATCCCAAAGTGATGCGGGTCGTGGCGCTGTCCGGTGGATATACGCGCGATGAGGCAAACGAAAAGCTGGCCCAAAACGCCAGAATGATCGCAAGCTTCAGTCGCGCGCTGACCGAAGGTCTGTCAGCCCAGCAAAGCGACGCAGACTTTAATTCGGCCCTGGCTGCGTCTATCGACAGTATCGCAAACGCATCCAATAGCGGCTGACAACCCGCTTCCCGTTCCATAAAGGCCACATATTGTGCGGCGGAAACCCGCCTGCACAGCATTCTGGGAAGCCCGCTTCAAACACGGCTTACAGAAAAAAAACAGAGCCTGAATTTATCAAGGCGCCGCGACAAACGCGATTTTCGAAAAATCGTCGAGAAAAATTTTGATATTTTTCAGATAATTACCCCGCAAGGCGGGGGCAATACTGCAAATGATTCGCGAATCGCAAGCTTTTGGGATTCACAAAACGAATCACTTATGTCATAGTCAACATGAGCCGACAAAAGATCGGCAAAAAAGAGGCTTCACGGCAGTGTCCCAGCAAAAAACACGCGGCGCAGCAATTGGTACGGTGATGGTTTTCCTCACCGGTTTGTGCGTTGCTTCGTATTTTGTATTCGCAGCGGTGCAAGGCGACTATGGGCATTTTCGGCGTGTGCAGATTGAGGCAGATGAAGCCGCGCTGAAACTGCAATTGGCGGAGCTTCAGGCTGAAAGAGCAATTCTCGAGAACAAAACTCGGCGATTGTCAGACACATACCTAGACCTAGACCTGCTGGACGAGCGGGCGCGCAAGGTGCTTGGGATGGCAAGAGGGGATGAAATAATCATCCGGTAAAGAAAAAACGTTAGGTAAACTGGTGCAAGTGGGCCGCTTCCCTCATGGAAGCGGCCTTTTTTTGCGACAGGCCTGAGTGTTGGATTTTTTTTGTTGGCCCAAACCCAAGTGGAATACCTGTGTTGGACGGGACCAATACGTTGCGATCAATCAGGGGTGTTCTTCCCTAACGGAAAGGTGTAGAATATAGTTTAACGTAAAACTATATTTCGGAGCCACCCTATGGCTGCACCCAAAAAAGCAAAAACGCCAAACGTTTCTGCCGAAGAGTTATCTGAATTTTATCGTGAGATGTTGTTGATCCGCCGGTTTGAAGAAAAAGCGGGTCAGCTTTACGGCATGGGACTGATTGGAGGATTTTGCCACCTCTACATTGGTCAAGAGGCTGTGGTCGTGGGTCTAGAGGCCACCGCAAAAGAAGGTGATCAACGGATCACATCTTACCGAGACCACGGACACATGCTGGCCTGCGGAATGGATGCCAAGGGGGTCATGGCGGAGTTAACGGGGCGCGAAGGCGGCTATTCCAAGGGCAAAGGCGGATCCATGCACATGTTCTCCAAGGAAAAGGAGTTCTATGGCGGGCACGGTATTGTTGGCGCACAAGTGCCGCTTGGTGCGGGATTGGCGTTTGCAAACAAATACCGTGGCAATGATGCGGTCAGCTTTACCTATTTTGGCGATGGTTCCGCCAACCAGGGTCAGGTTTATGAGACATTCAACATGGCCGCCCTTTGGCAGTTGCCATGTATTTTTGTGATTGAAAACAACCAGTACGCCATGGGTACATCGCAGCAGCGGTCCACATCGACGCCTGCGATCTACACCCGCGGCGAAGCGTTTGGCATCCCCGGCGAAGAGGTCGACGGGATGGATGTACTGGCAGTGAAAGCGGCAGGGGAAAAGGCCACCGCACACTGCCGGGCCGGCAAGGGACCCTATATTCTGGAGATGAAGACCTATCGGTACCGTGGGCATTCCATGTCTGATCCGGCGAAGTACCGGACGCGCGAAGAAGTGCAAAAGGTCAAATCTGAAAAAGACCCGATTGATCATGTGCGCGATCTGTTGATCACCGGCAAACACGCAACAGAGGACGAACTGAAGGCTGTGGACAAATCCGTCAAAGCCATCGTGTCTGAGGCTGCCGACTTTGCCCAAAGCTCGCCAGAGCCAGCTTTGTCAGAGCTTTACACTGACATCCTGGCCACCGCATGAGCCACCAAGATTATTACGCGGCAGCGGCCGTGACCCAGCCAAAGGTTTGAACATATGGCTATTGAAATTCTGATGCCCGCCTTGTCGCCCACCATGGAAGAGGGCACCCTGGCCAAATGGCTGGTCAAGGAAGGGGATAGTGTCGAAAGCGGCGATATCCTGGCAGAGATCGAAACCGACAAGGCAACCATGGAATTTGAAGCCGTTGATGAAGGTGTCATCGGCAAAATTCTGGTCGCCGAAGGCACAGAAGGCGTCGCGGTAAACACGGCGATTGCCGTGCTTTTGGAGGACGGAGAAGACGCGAATGCTACAATCGCGCCGGTCTCACCCCCCGCTCAGGCGGAGGCTTCGCCCGCCGCAGCTCCGGCCACAACTGCGGCACCTGTGGCCAGTGTTGCGCCGCCGGAGACAGAGGTGCCCGCAGGTACAATTTTCAAAAAGCAGACCGTGCGCGAAGCGATTAGAGACGCCATGTCTGAGGAAATGCGTGGCAACGGCGACGTATTTTTGATGGGCGAAGAGGTCGCGGAATATCAAGGGGCCTACAAGATTTCCCAAGGGTTGCTGGATGAATTCGGCGACAAGCGCGTGATTGACACGCCGATCACGGAACACGGGTTTGCAGGCATCGGTGTCGGGGCCGCTTTCGCTGGTCTGCGCCCAATTGTGGAGTTCATGACTTTCAATTTCGCCATGCAGGCGATTGACCAAATCATCAACTCTGCTGCTAAGACACTCTATATGTCAGGCGGTCAAATGGGCGCGCCGATTGTGTTTCGCGGACCAAATGGCGCGGCTGCGCGGGTCGGCGCCCAGCACAGCCAGGATTATGCCGCTTGGTACGCCCATGTGCCGGGACTTAAGGTTGTGCAGCCCTACACCGCTGCGGACGCGAAAGGTCTGTTGAAATCAGCGATCCGGGACCCCAATCCGGTGATCTTTCTGGAAAACGAAATCCTTTACGGTCGGTCATTTGAAGTGCCTGATCTGGAAGACTGGACGGTGCCCATCGGCAAAGCGCGCATCGCCCGGGTGGGTGAGGACGTGACAATCGTCAGCTTCGGCATCGGCATGCAATACGCGCTGGAGGCGGCTGACAAACTGGCCGACGAAGGCATCAGCGCGGAATTGATCGACCTGCGGTCCATGCGCCCGATGGACACGGCCACGGTGATTGAAAGCGTTAAAAAGACCAACCGCTGTGTCACCGTCGAAGAGGGCTTTCCAGTCTGTTCAATTGGCAACCACATCAGCGCGGTTTTGATGCAGGAAGCGTTTGACTGGCTTGACGCGCCGGTCATCAATTGCACCGGCAAGGATGTCCCCATGCCTTACGCAGCAAACCTGGAAAGGCTGGCGCTGGTCACCACGGCGGAGGTTATCGATGCCGTCAAAACGGTCACATACCGGTAAAGGGGCGTACCATGGCTATTGAAATTCTGATGCCCGCCCTGTCGCCCACAATGGAAGAAGGCACCTTGGCCAAGTGGCTGGTAGCGGAAGGCGATGAGGTTTCTTCCGGCGACTTGCTGGCGGAAATCGAAACCGACAAGGCAACCATGGAATTTGAAGCCGTGGACGAGGGCGTGATCGGCAAGATCCTGGTGGCTGAAGGTACCGAAGGTGTTGCTGTGAACACCGCAATTGCCGTGCTTTTGGAAGACGGTGAAAGTGCGGATGACGTGAGTTCCGCTGCTGCGGCGCATACCCCAACCGCAAAGGCTCCGGAAGCCGCCCCTGCCCCCGCTGTCGCGCCATCGACGGCTACAGCACCAAGCTCGGACAAAGGCGCGCGCGTCTTTGCAACCCCGTTGGCACGGCGCATAGCAGCTGACAAGGGTGTTGATCTTGCATCTGTCACCGGATCCGGCCCCCACGGTCGGATTGTGAAAGCGGACGTCGAAGGTGCGCAGCCGGGTGCTGCTAAACCTGCTGCTGCGGCCCCGGCGTCTACCACTACCGCCACACCTGCACCTCAGGCCGCCGCGCCACAATCAGCCAGTGCCGATCAGGTAGCACGCATGTACGAGGGTCGCGAATACGAAGAAATCATGCTGGACGGCATGCGCAAAACCATCGCCGCGCGCCTGACAGAAGCCAAACAGACCATCCCGCACTTCTACCTGCGTCGGTCGGTCAAACTTGATCCGCTGCTGGCATTTCGGGTGCAACTGAATGGGCAATTGGCCGACAGTGGCGTCAAGCTAAGCGTGAACGACTTCATCATCAAAGCGGGCGCCAAAGCGTTGCAAGATGTGCCGGATGCCAATGCAGTTTGGGCTGGTGACAGGGTCTTGAAGATGAAAGCCTCAGACGTGGCGGTGGCCGTTGCCATCGAAGGCGGACTTTTCACACCCGTCATCAAAGACGCGGACACCAAAACCTTGTCGACCATTTCAGCCGAAATGAAAGACCTGGCCGCCCGCGCGCGCGACCGCAAACTAGCGCCGCACGAATATCAAGGCGGCAGTTTTGCCGTGTCAAACCTGGGTATGTTTGGCATCGAAAACTTCGACGCGGTGATCAATCCACCGCATGGGTCGATCCTAGCAGTTGGCGCAGGCGTAAAGACCCCGGTTGTGGCCGAAGATGGCGCCGTGAGCGTTGCAACTGTGATGTCGGTGACCCTGTCAGTTGATCACCGGGTCATTGATGGCGCGCTTGGCGCACAATGGGTGACGGCCTTTGTGGGTTACATGGAAAACCCGATCACCATGCTGGTCTAGCAAACACCCTCTCGCAAAAGATAGGGCGCCAGAAGGCGCCCTTTTCTTTTTCATTTGTCTGGCTGTCAGTTCGCCAGCGACAACGCCACAAAGCGTGGGTTCCCGTCGCGGCGGATCAGCAGCAGGACAGATTTACGACCCGCCTCTTTCGCAGCGCTCAGCGCATCCACAGCACTTTGCGCAGAATCCACAGGTTTTTGACCGACTTCCACAATCAAGTCACCCTGCCGGATGCCTTTGTCAAAGGCGTCGGATGCCTCATCAATTGTCAGCACAACAACGCCTTTGGCATCGCCGGACACCCCAAGACGGTCACGCAACTCCCCTGTCAGGTTGCTGAGCCGCATGCCCATCGTCTCTTTCTCTGTCTCCACCGGAGGCGTGAGGTCACCGCCTGGTGTGTCATTACGCTCGGCATCTTCGCGACGGCCCAATACAACATTCAAGGTCTGGGTGGAGCCATCGCGGAACACAACCACGCGCACAGCCTTGCCAACGGGCGCGAAGCCCACGGCTTTGACCAGTTCGCGGGTGTTTTCCACTTCTCGCCCGTCAAAGGACAAGATGACATCGCCCGCCTGAATGCCTGCTTGCGCCGCAGGGCCTTCTGGCACATCGCTGACAAGTGCGCCCGCGACCTTGTCGAGCCCCAGGGCCTCGGCCACATCAGCGTCAACGTCCTGGATGCGGACACCAAGCCAGCCACGGCGCGTTTCGCCGAACTCTTGAAGCTGATCAACGACCCGCGTCACCACATTCGATGACATCGAAAATCCCAGACCGATGGACCCACCTGTGGGCGAGATAATGGCCGTATTCACGCCGATTACTTCGCCGTCCATGTTGAAAAGCGGCCCGCCGGAGTTGCCTTTGTTGATTGCAGCGTCCGTTTGAATGAAGTCGTCATACGTACCGCGCAAAGACCGTTTGCGCGCCGAAATAATCCCGGCACTGACAGAGAACCCCTGCCCCAATGGGTTGCCGATGGCCAGAACCCAGTCGCCGACACGGGATGCGTCACTGTCACCGAAGCCCACAAATGGCAGGTCGCCGTTGGCCTCCACCTTCAAAAGTGCGATGTCGGTCTTTGCGTCCGTTCCGATGATCTTCGCGTCGAGCATCGTGCCCGCGAACAGTTCCACCTGAATTTCATCCGCGCCCTCAATGACGTGGTTGTTTGTTACGATGAACCCGTCAGCCGAGATAATAAACCCGGAGCCAAGCGCATTCGCGCGGCGCTGCGACGGACGTTCATTGTTGTTGTCGCTTTCTGGCCCGAAGAGGTCCGGGAACAACTCCTCCAGCGGGGATCCGCGCGGCACGCGGGGGCGTTCACGTTGTTCGCGTCCGGCTACGTTGGTGGTTGTGGTGATGTTGACCACAGCAGGGCTCAGCCGTTCGGCCAGATCTGCAAAGCTGGTACCTGCTTCGCGGGCTTGGGCCGCAAGGGCCTGAACCAAGATAAATGCTAATGTAAGCAGGGCGCCAAAGGCCAAGGCCCAGGGGCGAAAATCAATCCGTTCAGCTACCAGTGCACGCGATGGTTTCACAATAGTTCTCCGTGAATGTCTCAAAAAGCGAACCGCTTTAGGAATAAGGTGGACCGCTCAGGATAGAATGCAATCATTTGACGGGTAAAAAAAGGACTTTCCCCAAGATTTGAAGACATCGGCGGTCAAAGGCTCTTTGCCACCCAGACCAAACCGACGCCGAGCGCGATAACAGAAAGGCCCATGGTCTGAATTTGCCCTCTCGAAAGGGATCGCAGCGCTTCCAGCAATTGTTCAAAGCGTAAAGGGGCCAGTGCAAGCACCAGCCCCTCTATTACCGCCATCAGCCCTAAGGCCATGACCAGTTCTTTCCAGATCATTGTGATTTTGGACCAGAGTCCGACTTAAGATATTCGAAGAACTCGCTGTCGGGCGAAATCACCATGGTGGAGTTGTTACCCTGGAGCGATTTTTCATACGCGCTTAGCGAGCGATAGAATGCAAAGAATTCCGGGTCACGCGAAAACGCATCGGCAAAAATCCGGTTGCGTTCGGCGTCCGCCTCACCGCGAATGATCTCCGCTTGCTTTTCAGCCTCTGACACAGTTTCCCGTACCGTCCGGTCTGCCTGGGCACGAACCCTTTGCGCGGCCTCGTTACCACGGGCGATCTCGTCCGCAGCTTCCCGTTGCCGTTCTGCGCGCATCCTTTCAAAGGTTGCGTCCAGGTTTTGGCGCGGCAAGTCGGCGCGTTTGATCCGCACGTCGATCACATCAACGCCCAGCGACAACGCCTGTTCGCGGCTTTGGTCGCGGATACGGTTCATCAAGGCCACACGATCGGCGGACAAGACGGTGCCGGAATTCACGCTACCCAGCACTTCGCGCAACTCGTCGTTGAGAATGCGGTCAATCAGCCCCCGCGCACTGTCTTCGCCGCCGCTACCAACGGACCGGCGGAACTGCTTGGCATCAGCGATCCGCCAACGGGCGAACGCGTCGACCACCAAACGGCGATCATCGAGCGGCGTTACCTCAACCGCGTCGATATCAAGCGCCAGGATACGGTCGTCGTATCGCACAATTTCGTGCAACAGAGGCACTTTGAAGTAGAGCCCAGGATCACTGATTTCAGCAGTAACCTCACCGAACCAGAGCCGCAGGACCTTTTGGCGTTCATCTACGATATAGACCGCGTTTGCCCCCAAAAAGAGAAGGACCGCCAATATAGGCAAAAGTAATGGAAAGCGCCGCATTAGTTGGTCCCTCCGGCCGTCGGGTTTCGACCTTTGTTCAGCTCATTGAGCGGAAGATAGGGAACAACGCCCTGCCCACCGCCAGCACTTTCATCGATGATGATCTTGTCGACACCGGACAGCACTTTTTCGAGCGTTTCCAGGTAAAGCCGCTTGCGCGTAACCTCGCTGGCCTTAGTGTATTCTTCAAGCACGGCCACAAAACGGGCGGCCTCACCTTCGGCACGGTTCACCTGTTCAGCGCGGTACCCTTCTGCTTCTTCGATCAACTGGGCCGCGCGACCACGGGCGGCGGCCAGTTTTTCGTTGGCATACCGGTCAGCTTGCTTTTCCAGTGTGTCGCGGGTCTGTTCCGCCGCTTGCACTTCGCGGAAGGCGTCGATGACCTCTTCAGGTGGGTCAGCTTTGGCGAAGTTCACACGCACGATGTTCACACCGGCGTTGTAAGTGTCGAGCGTCTTTTGGATCAGTTCTTCAAGTTCCTGACTGATAACGCCACGGTCCCGGTTCAAGATCGGCGCGAGGTTTGATCGTGCGATAATCTCACGCATTGCAGATTCGCTGACCGCGCGGATCGTGTCCTCTGGCTCTGCCAGATTGAACAGGAACTTTTGCAGGTCGTTGACGTTCCAAACCACTTGGAAGTCGATATCGACGATGTTCTCGTCCCCTGTCAGCATCAGGCCGCTGTCCGACCGAGATCCACGACCGACACCAATTTCTTCGGTGTTTTCGCGGGTAACTGCCCGGATTTCTTTTGTGACAATCGGCCATGGGGCAAAGTTCAAGCCCTCGTTCCCAGTTTGCACATAGCGCCCGAACATCAGTTCTACCGATTGTTCAGACGTATCCACCCGGTAGAGCGAGGCGAAAAGCCACAATGCAACCAGCGCCAGGATACCAAGACCGATTGTGGTGCGGTTCAACCCGCCACCCGGTAGGCCGCCGCCACCTGAGCCACGTCCGGTGTTGCCACCGCCACGTCCGCCCATAAGCACGCGCAGTTGTTCTTGCCCTTTGCGGACAATTTCGTCGATTTCGGGAATTTGCGGTGGCTGGTTCCCTCCGCCGGGGCGTTGGCCCCGGTCCGGGCCACGCCCGTCGCCATTACCGCTTCCGTTTGATCCGCCGCGGTTTCCACCGCCGCCCCAGGGTCCCCCTGAGTTGTTCGAAGCCATGTCTGTCGTTCTTCCTTTGTCAGAGACGCAAAAATAGAGCGTTCACCGCTTAGGTGGCAGCTTTTGCGAGAAAATCAAGCGAGCCTCCCCCCTTTGCACGGTTCCAAAGGGTGCGTCAATTGACGCACCCACCCTTGCGCCCCCTGCGCGACAACACTAGGTGACGCCACAAGGCCTCAGTGCGTGGGCCGGACTTTCGGGGTCAAGCATTTGGGGACGATCAGATTTTAGGGAATTCACTGCTATTTGAAGCGGTCGCCTTGCCGATTTGCCTGGCTATCGTGGTTTTTGCTGCAACGCTGTTCGTGAAAGGGGCCGTTTCGCTGGCCCACCGATTATCGGTGCCCGAATTTATCGTTGGTTCCATCATCGTGGCCGTCGGCACATCAGCGCCAGAGGTAGCGATTAACGTGTCCGCCGCGCTGGAACAGGCTGGCGACATTGTGATCTCCAACATCGTTGGTTCCAACATCGTTAATATTGCGCTCGGCGTGGGGATTGCCGCCTGCATAATGTCATTTGACCGCGCGCGGTCTGAGTACATCAAGACCATTGTGGTTGGCGGATTGGGTGCGGCAACACTGTTGGCCATCACAGTTTTAACGTCACAAAACGGAGTGTCGATGTTCACCCGTGTATTCGGCGGTGGCCTGATGCTTGCCTTTCTGGCGTTCATGTGGTGGTCGCTGCGTGCCGATAGCAGTAATGATGAGGAAGAGGAAATCGGAGAGGTCGCGATACCTCTGGCAATCCTGTTCATCGTGGGTGGTGCGGCGGCCATGGCGTATTTCTCTGACCAGGCCGTGCTTTTGTCAGTGGATCTGGCAGGACGCATCGGCATCCCGGAAACGGTCATCGGCGCAACTATCATTGCGGCTGGCGGATCCCTGCCGGAAGTATCGTCGTGCATCGCCGCAGCGCGAATCGGGCGGCCCAACCTGGTGCTGGGCAATATTGCAGGCAGTCAGATCTTTAACATTTTGGGGATATTGGGCCTGTCGAGCCTGATCACCGGCTTCACTTACACCTCGGACCTTTGGGTCGATGTCATGCTGTTGCTGGGTCTGACGCTATTACTGATTGCCTGCATCAGAATTGCAGGGCTGCGCCGATTCATGGGTCCAGTGTTGGTGTCTGGATATGGGCTATACGTAATCTATCTGATCGCGATTTCGACCTAGATTTGAACGCCTTGCCGCCCGGCGAGATCGACGACAAACTGCCACGCGACGCGCCCTGATCGGTTGCCGCGCGTGACCTGCCATTCCAGAGCCTCGGCTCGCACGGCGTCGTCATAGTCGATGCCTGCTGCGCCGCAATAACCCATAACCATGGCCAAGTATTGTTCCTGATCGCAGGGGTGAAAGCCCAACCACAGCCCAAAACGGTCTGATAGCGAGACTTTCTCTTCAACCGCTTCCGACGGGTTGATGGCGGTGGAGCGCTCATTTTCGATCATATCGCGCGGCATCAGGTGACGCCTGTTGGACGTGGCATAAAACACCACATTGTCAGGTCGCCCCTCAATCCCGCCATCGAGCACAGCTTTCAGCGATTTGTAGTGGGCGTCGTCATGGCCAAAGCTGAGGTCATCACAAAACAGGATAAACCGTGCCTTGGCCCCGCGCAGAATGTTCAAAAGCCTGCCGATAGACGGCAAATCCTCACGCTGAACCTCTACGATTTTGAGGCCATCGAAATCGCTCTCCAATGCCCCGTGGATGGCTTTAACGAGGGACGATTTACCCATCCCGCGCGCGCCCCACAAAAGAGCGTTATTTGCGGGCAACCCGGCGGCGAACTGGCGTGTATTCTCTGCCAGAATATCGCGCGCGCGGTCGATGCCGATCAACAGATCTACGCCCACGCGATTGATCCGGCGAACCGGTTCCAGCCTGTCGGGCTCCACATGCCAGACAAAAGCAGACGCCGCCGTCCAATCGGGCGCTTCAAAGGGTGGTGGGCTGATCCGTTCCAGCGCGTCGGCTATGCGCCGCAGCGCATCATCGCTCATTTCTTTGGCTCATCGTCGGCGATGTCTTCGGGGTGCAGACCTTCGTCTTCGTCGTCGTAATACCCGTCAGCCCGCAACCGCGCCTCGCGACGGTTTTCGACCATGACCACAAGCCAGATTGAAATCTCATAAAGCGCATAGACCACGGTGAACAGGATCACCTGGGTGATCACATCTGGCGGTGTCACAATGGCCGCCAGAACAAGAATGCCCACAACCGCGTATTTGCGCACATTGCGCAGCCCCTCTGCACTGACCAGGCTGGCCATGCCCATCAGGGTCAACAGCACCGGCAGCTGGAAACAGATCCCAAATGCGAAGATGAACTTCAGCGTGATATCGAGGCTTTCGCGGACCGAGCCCAAGAAGATAGTCTTCGTTTCTTCGTCGACTGGCACTGCCACATTGTCGTCGTTGGCCAAAAGCTGCTGGATGCTGGGGATCACATCACCAAATCCAATGAAAAAATTCATCGCAAGCGGGGTCACTACATAGTGCGCAAACGCGGCGCCTGCGATGAACAGACATGGGGACGCAATCACAAACGGCAGAAACGCGTTTTGTTCATTTTTATACAGACCCGGCGCCACGAACCGCCACATCTGATGGGCAATCACCGGGAAGGCAAAGGCAAGGCCAGCCAGTACCGATATGCGGAACAAGACAAAGAATTTTTCCTGCGGCGCAGTAAAAATCAACTGCGGGTTCTGGCCATTCTTGATCATGATCTGCGCAATCGGCTCGACCAGAAAATCGAGGATCCATTCCGCGAAAGCAAAAGTCGCAAGAATACCGATAACCAGCGCTACGACCGATCGGATCAGGCGGGTACGTAATTCTGCAAGGTGCTCAATCAGCGGCGCAGAGGAAGCCTCCATCTCGTCTTCGTCGGCGTCCGCGTTCATGTCTCGTCCTTAGCCTCTTTTGGCTCAGCCTTCTTAGGCGCAGCCTTTTTGCGTGTAGCTGGCTTTTTAACAACTGCCGAGGCTGTTTTCGTGGCCGCCTTTGCTGCTGGTTTCTTCGCCACTGGCTTTTTGGGCGCAGTTTTCTTTGCCGCCGTCTTGCTGGCTGCCGTCTTGCTGGTTGTCGGCTTCTTGGCAGCTGGCTTCTTGGAGGCAGGTTTCTTTGCACCGGCTTTGGCAGCCGTTTTGGTATCGGCCTTATCGGCAGACCAGCTTTCTGCTGCTTTGTTGGCGTCATCCGCCGCTTTTTGCCGCGCGGCATGTTCAGATGCTGCGTCGACCTTTTTGGCTTCCTGCTTGGTCTTCCAGTCCTCGTTCACGGCTGCCAACGATTTTGCGGCATCATCAAGACCGAGGTTTTTCATCGTGGTCGCGGTTTTCACCGTATTAGCCACGTCGCTCAGCCCACTGTCATCAGCGGCCTGGTCCATTGCGCGTTGGAAATCGCGGGCCATTCCCCGCATGCGGCCCACAAATTGACCCACCCGCCGGAACATAACCGGCAGGTCCTTCGGTCCGACAATGATCAACGCAACCACGCCGATCACTACCATCTCCGCCATACCGATATCAAACATCAGGTGCGGTCCCGGAGCCGTTCAGATCAGGCTTTGTCTTTGTCTGGAGTCACGTCTTTGGCCTCAGCCGCGGACGCATCTTCGATTGCCTGATCGGCTTCTTCCTTGCCTTCCGCCATACCTTTGCGGAACGACGTTATGCCTTTGCCCACCTCGCCCATCATGGTCGAGATTTTGCCACGGCCGAACAGTACCAGCACGACGATTGCGATAAGCAGAACGCCTGGCAGCCCGATGTTCTGGATGAAAAGGGGCGTCAGTGTCATGTCGTTAGTCTCCCTGAACCGGGCCGCACGCGCGTGCCCTGCAAAATTCTTACCGTCTGTATCTAGGGTCTTTTTCGGGGAGGTTCAAACCCCAACACGCCCCTATTCGCCCGAACATTGCCTGAAATGGTTGAGATATTCGTGAAAGCTGTGTTTCCGGGGCGCAGGAATCAGTTGCGGCGGCGGGCGTTCCATGATGGCGTCCGCCGGAATTTGGACAGACGGGGGCAGTCATGCGGCTTTCACGACGGATCAATGCAATTACCGAAGACGGGTCAGATGGATGGGAAATCCTCTACCGCTCCCGCGCGATGATTGCGGACGGGCATGACATCGTGGAACTGACAATCGGTGAACACGACCACAAGACCAATCCGTTGATCATGGACGCGCTGGAGGCATCATTGCGCGGCGGCAATACCGGTTACGCAGCTGTACCCGGATCCCGCGGGTTGCGCGAGGCAGTGGCCGAACGGGTTGAAGCAAGCACCGGCGTGCCCACGTCATCCAAAAACGTCATTGTCACAACCGGCGGTCAAGCAGCCTTATTTGCTGCCCATCTTGCACTTTTGGATGAAGGTGAGGTCGGGCTGTACACCGATCCCTACTACGCCACATATCCCGGTGGGATACGGTCTCTCGGGGCCCGCGCGGTGCCCGTTCCTACAGCATCAGAACACGGTTTTCTGCCGCAGCGCGACGTATTGGAACCGCTTGCCAAAGACGCCCGGTCGCTTTTGATCAACTCGCCGAACAATCCAACCGGTGCAGTTTACCCGATGGAAACCATGCAAATGATCGTGGACGTCTGCCAGCAAAACGAAGTGGGCCTGATCTCTGACGAGGTCTACGACACCATGGTTTGGGACGGCGAACACATCAGCCCACGTGCCCTGCCAGGGATGGCGGACAACTGTTTTGTGATCGGGTCCATGTCCAAATCACATGCGATGACGGGTTGGCGCGTGGGTTGGGTGATCGGACCCGAAGAAGCTATTGAGCGCATACTGGATCTTTCCACCATCAACACTTACGGCGTGCCAGGGTTTATCCAGGACGCCGCTGAATATGCCTTGCGCGAAGGCACGGACATTGAAGTGGAAGTGGCTGAAGTCTTCCGTCGCCGCATGGCCCGTGTCCAGGCTGTTTTGGCGGGCCAGAACACAGTGCGCATGATCCCGGCAGATGGGGCTATGTACATGATGCTCGATATTCGCAGCACAGGGTTAAGTGGCGATGAGTTTGCAGACAGGTTGCTGGATGAGCGTGCAATCGCGGTGATGCCCGGCGAAAGCTTTGGCGCCTCCGCAGCCGGGCACCTGCGCGTTGCGTTAACCATTGAAGATGACAAGCTGGTGGCAGCAGTTGAAGAGCTGGTGCGTTTTGCGGCAGACTTGCAGGGCTGACCACCGATCTGCCCGCAGCAGTCCCCGATTTCCCTGTAATCCGCTTGTCAGTGCATTTTGGATCGGCCACTCTGATGTCATGACCCAACATGACCCAGGCCCCGCCTTTCGCGCGCTGCATAAACCCGGCGATCCTTTCATTTTGGCAAACGCCTGGGACATTGGCTCAGCCAAGGTCCTGCATGCCCTTGGCGCGCAGGCAATTGCCACCACTTCCGCTGGGCATGCGTTTACCATCGGCAAAACCGATGGCGGTGCGGTCAGTCGGGATGAGGCATTGGCCCATGCCGAGGATTTGGTGCGCGCAACACCCCTGCCCGTCTCTGGCGATTTTGAGAACGGATACGGTGAGGCACCCGAAGTTGTGGCCGAAACCGTGCGTTTGGCGTGTGAGGCGGGCCTTGCCGGCTGTTCAATTGAAGACACCGCGTTGCCCGACGATGGCCCATACGACTTTGACCTGGCTGTGGAACGCATCCGCGCCGCTTGCGCAGCAAGGGACACGCTGCCGCGCGACTTTGTTTTGGTGGCGCGCGCCGACGGTTGCATGCTGCGCAGCTATGACACGGATGAGGCCATCTGGCGTTTGAAGGCATTTGAAGAGGCCGGGGCCGATTGCCTTTATGCACCGCTGCCCAGGTCAGCAGAAGATTTGGGCAAGATTTGCCAAGCGATTGCCGCGCCGGTTAATGCGCTGGCCGCCGGGCCAAAATACGCTTCCCTGTCGCGGGCGGAATTTGCTGCGTTGGGTGTCGCACGCATTTCAGTCGGATCTGCGTTGGCGAGTGTTACACAAAAGGCGCTGCTGGATGCGGCTGGCCCTATGGTTGCTGGCGATTTCACCGGACTGCTGAACGGCGCACGCGGAGACGTGATCGATGAAATGATGGGCAGCTAAGGCTAACGCTGAGGCCCCGGACCAAGTCCGGGGCAGGTTTCCCTAGAATTCAGCCAGTTTGCGCAACTTGTTGAGCAGGTTGTTCATTTGCGGGCGGCCAAATTCTTCTTCCAACTCATCGTAGATCTTTCGGGCTTGCGGCGCGATCTTGCCGATCACTTCTGCGCCTGCGTCCGCCAAATGGATCACCTGTTTGCGTTTGTCAGTTTCGTGCGCTTCGCGCCGGATCATTCCACGAGTTTCAAGCTTGGCCAGAATGCGCGTCAGGCTGGGGGTCAGCACCACGCAACGTTCCCCCAGATCGGTCGGTTCCAGCGGCCCCACCTCATCCAGCACCCGTAGCACACGCCACTGTTGTTCACTCAATTCGTGATCTTGCAGGTAAGGCCTGATGCGCCGCATCAATGCCTCGCGCGATCGCAAAAGCATGATCGGCAACGATTCTTCCGTTTTGGCGAAAAACTTGCTCATGGGCCCCTGCACGTCTTGAACAGGTTCACAATACCGGCGGGAAGCCCGAACACAATCCCCACACGCCGGATGGTTGCTAACCCACCGCGTATGCTGGGCGGGTTAGCATTGGCCAAACCGTCTATCGGCCAAAGGTCGCAAAAGGCTCGGCTACATCGTCAGATGGATATTGAAACGCTCACGCAGGGCTTTATCCAGGACCGGATCGAAGGCTGCCGACGACGGCTCTGACAAGATCTGCTGTTTCCGCGCGATCGCTTTTTCCACCAGAACCGGTTTGCCGATTTCCGCCCACTCTTTGGGGGACGTGCGGTCCCCCAACGCCGGGTAGACGTGATCGCGCTCCATCCTTGCCATGGTTTGATCAGTACCCAGATAGTGTCCGGGGCCGTTCATGCATACGTCCGCCATTTGGTCGAGCGCCAGCGTTTCGTCGTTGACCTCGATCCCACGCACGCAGCGCTGTGCCTGGCCAATCAGATCGTCCGCCAGGATAAGCGATTCCTGACAAAACCCCAGCAAAGACGCGTGCATGCCCGCTGCCTCATAAACCATATTCAGCCCGGCAAGACCGGCCATGACGTTGGTGCACATCTGCTCCCATCCCGCCTGCATGTCGGGCATCTTGGAATCGCACGCTCCCCCGGTTGCCCCACCGGGCAAGCCGTAGAATTTGTGCATCTGTGCACAACCCGCACTCAGCAAGGCTTGTTCGCCGGACCCAACGGTCATGGCGCCTGTGCGCAGGTCCAGCCCAAACGGCCATGTGCCAAAGATCGCCGGATGCCCAGGGACCAGTGCGTTCACATAAACAACACCAGCCAGACATTCTGCCACTGCCTGGGTGATCGCACCTGCAATCGTGGACGGAGCTGTGGCGCCAGCCATGCCCGCGCTCAACAACAGCACCGGCATGCCACCGCGAATGCAGGCCTCCATGGTTTCACACGATTCCGTGGCGAACTTCATCGGCGGTACAACAAAGCAGTTGGAATTGCTCATGAACGGTTTTTCGCGAAATTTATCTTCGCCGCCCGCGATCATGTATAGCATCTCCAGCGCGCCAGGCATGTGCGATGGGTCCGAAAAGCTTGTCCCGATGTGTTTGGTGGTCCCTGCACAACAGCCATAAATGGTATTCAGGTCCATCTCGTAGTTATCGAGGA
This sequence comes from Pseudomonadota bacterium, assembly GCA_039030095.1. Taxonomy (GTDB): domain Bacteria; phylum Pseudomonadota; class Alphaproteobacteria; order Rhodobacterales; family Rhodobacteraceae; genus Amylibacter. The sequence continues at coordinate 19,358 of JBCCET010000007.1, forward strand.
TGTCCCGGCAAACCATCGGTCGCTGCAAAAAGTGCACGTTGTCTAACTGGTCCGTAATCCGCGCCGCATCGAACAGGTCCTGAAGCGTTGAATCGCGGTATTCGTTGTTTTCCACATCCACAATCGACACTGCCGCACCCGCAGTTCCGTAGTGGACCTTGTTGCCTTGCAAATGCAGATCATTTTGTGGCGCCCCCCGCCCAAAAAGCGTGATCTCCTTTTTGGCGATGGCCAGCATGTCTTCCACAAGCGCACGTGGGAAACGGATGCGCCCGTCATCCCCTAGGATTGCGCCCGCACCGGTCAGCAGTTCGATGCCACTGTCGGGGGCATCTGCCAACCCGATGGTTTCCAAAGCAGTCAGCGCAGCCTGGTGGATTTTCTCTACGTCAATATCGCTGAGTGGTTTGTAGGTGCCGCCTTCCATGCCGGCCCGGATCGGGCGTACCTCTTGGGTTAATGGTGCAGCGCGCATAGCCTGCCGCGCGCTGCGGCCCCCTGCCCGGCGTGATCTTCTGTCGCTCATATACGGTGTCCTTTTACCTGATCGTTTTGGGTGTAAAGATCAGGTACGCGGCGAACCACGCGCCGCGCGCCCCCGGCAGGCGCCGATGGTCAGAATGATGATTTTGGTGCGCCACAACATGTTGCGCGACCCTCCCGTTTTCCAAAGGCTCGCGCAATCGCATGGGTCAAGCTGGCCTGTTTACGCCAGATATGTCGGTTTTTGGCGTTAGAAGCGGCCGGATGCGCCACCTCCTGATGACGAGCCACCACCGAAACTGCCGCCGCCGGACGACCCACTGGAATAGGCCCAAGTCCGATGTGTCATGTGGCGATAGTCGCAATGCACACAGGTTGTAAGCACATCTTCCTTGCCATCCTGGCCTTTGGTCGCTTCGCGTTGAACTGTTCTAGAGCGGGACAATCCGCGACGCTGGCAACTCGGGCAGCGCCGCACCCGCAGGCTGGCGTCCCCGATCTGGCGGTGAAACCCGAGTAAGGCTGCAACCAAGCCTCCGAATGCAATAAACCACCAATCAGAAGCGTCCGATGAACCGTCTTCGCCCTCTGCGGGGACATAGCCGGGCGAAAACCGCTCCATAACAGCCAGAGATCCAGCCTCGATGCCGCTAGAAAAGTCGTTTTTACGAAGATAGGGCACAAATACGTCTTCGATTATGACCTTGGCGCGGTCATCATATTCAGGCCCCCATCCACTGCCCAACTCAATGCGGATTTCTCGGTCGATGCTCGCCACCAACACCATAATACCGTTGTTCTGCTTCGCATCACCCACACCCCAGGCATTGAAAAGACCAGTGGCAAACGCTTCCCAGGATGCGCTCTGCCCATAATCCGCTCGCCGCTCAATGGTCACAACTGTCATCTCTATGTCGTGCTCAGAGCGCAACTTTTTGAGGTCTTCTGTCAGTTGAGCTTCAACACCATCTTCAATGACATTGGCAAAGTCATTTACATAGGTTGACGTGTACTCGGGATAGTCTTGCGCTGCGGCCAATCCACCCCAAAAGGCAAAAAGAAAAATTAAAACAGTACGATGCATAAAAACCCTCCAGTAAAATACATGGGGATTTTGCCATGGAATTCAAGATCGGGCAATTGCCTTAGGGGGCAGCCATCTCTGTGATCACATCATATGCCATCATCACGTCCTCCCGCGTGCAATCGAACTGCCCTGCCGTGAACCGGATCAAGTAACGACCTTCATGCACCGTCTGCGTCAGATAAATCCGGCCATCATCATTAATGCGCTGCAAAAGTGCCGCAGTAGCGGGATCGCCGGCTGCACATTGAAAGGTGAAAAGCGCCAATCGCGGCTCAGTCGTAATAACAAAGTCTGGGTGCGCACGCAGCCGTTCGCATAACTCCGCAGTCCAGGCCACGTGGTTGCGCATCCGGTCTCGCAGCCCTTCAAGCCCGTAAGCCCGGATCAGAAACCAGAGCTTCAACGCCCGGAAACGACGGCCCAGAGCCACGGTCCATTCTGAGAAATTGACCACATCGCTTGCCTGCGGTGTTTCAAGATAACTTGGACGCATACCCATGGTGCGGCGCTGTTCATCCGGATTGGCCAAAAACTGCACCGAACAGTCAAAATTGGCACCCAACCATTTGTGCGGATTGAAAACGATGCTGTCACATCGGTCTGACCCGGCCCACAGGGTGCGAAATTCCGGACACATCATCGCCGCCCCGGCCCAGGCTGCATCCAGATGGACAAACAGCCCATGCGCCTCAGCCACATCCAACGCCTGTTCCAATTCATCAAACGCCCCTATCGACGTCCCACCCGAAGCCAGGATCACACCGGCGGGCAAATGACCGGCCGCCAGATCCGCCTCAATCGCTTCGGCCAACGCATCCGCCCGCAGTGAGTAATTCGCGTCCGTTTCAATTTTCACGAGGTTATGAAGCCCGATGCCTGCCACGCGAACCGCTTTATCGATCGAGGAATGCACTTCTTTGGAACAGTAGATCCGCAGATGCCGACCAGCGGCAAGCCCCGCATCGTTGGCTGCAAATTCTGTAGCCCGTTCTCGCATGGTTAAAACGGCGCTCAGTGTCGCAGATGACGCGCTGTCCTGGATCACACCCCGAAAGCCTTCGCGCAGACCCAAGGCCTGACGCAGCCAATCGATCATGACCTCTTCCATTTCGGTGGCGGCGGGTGAAGTCTGCCAAAGCATACATTGGCTGCCGATGGCATTTGTCAGTTGTTCCGCAATCATCGACGCAGGTGCCGCGTTGGAATTGAAATACGCAAAAAAGCGCGGATGCTGCCAATGGGTGATCCCATCTGGCACAATCCGCGCGAAATCCTCAAAAATCGCGTCCATGCTTTCCGCGGCTTCTGGCGGGCTTACTGGCAGGCGGGCCGCGATTTCGCCGGGCTTGGTTTGTGCCCGTACGGGTTGGTCTTGCAGCCCCGCGAAGTAGTCCTCGATCCAGGCGGTAGCCCGATCAGTCCAGCGTCGATAGTCAGCGTATTTCATGGCGTCCTCACAACAGATAGATAACAGGTTAACGACAGGGGAAGGCCGCGACAACCCAGACGTTGCGCACTTAGCCCTTTTACCGCACACTCAGCCCCAAAAAGGCCAGAGCAGATGTCCAAGCCCCCCGCCGACAAGCAAAATTTCTTGTTCCTGTCGATCGAAGATCTCAACGACTGGATTGAACCGCTTGGCGGCCACCCGGATACGGTAACGCCGAACATGACGCGGTTGGCCAAGCGCGCGATGGTTTTTGAAAACGCCTATGCGGAGGCTCCGGCTTGCTCGCCTTCACGGACAGCTACTCTTTTCGGGCAACATCCGTGGTCAACCGGCGTTTATGTGAACAAACACAAATGGCATGACTACTACGAAAAGGGCAAACGCGTCTCGATGGTAGGACGCCTGCGCGACGCGGGTTACGAAACGCGCGGTGCGGGAAAGGTGTTTCACGTCTACCCCCACCATTTTGACTATGCCGATTGGACCGATTGGAACATGGACAAGATCGAGGTCTGGGACACCCCGCTCAGTCGCTCGCGGGAGGAATGGAAACTGGGCCTGAACACAGATTTCGGATCCATCCCGGACGAAGAGGTCCTGTTTGATGAACGCAACACGAACTGGATGGTGGATCAACTGAAACCGGGTGCTACCGGCCAGTTTTGGGCGCTTGGTATTTACCGCCCGCATCTACCCTTCGTGGTGCAGGAACGCTTCTTCAAAATGCTGCCCGAAGACGTATCAGACCCGCCAGGCCTGGGTATGAACCGCTTTAATGCTCGCGACTTTTCACGCCATGCCAACCTCAGCCAGGCAGGCGTTGCTATGGCCGATCTCGCCAAAGCATTGCGTCGCGCGCTTTGGCGAACCGGCGAATACAAAGACTACGTGAAAGCTTATCTGGCCTCCATCGTCTATGCGGATGAGCTTTTGGGCAAAGTGCTCGACCAAATGGATGCGGCAGGTCTGTGGGAAAACACCCATGTGATTTTGTGGTCCGACCACGGTTTGCAGTTGGGTGAAAAACTGGCCTTCCGAAAGTTCACGCTTTGGGAACGCGCTTTACGGGTGCCATTGATGATCGCCGGTCCAGACGTCACCCCGGACCGCTGCACGCAGCCCGTGTCCCTGACAGATCTCGCCCCGACAGTCTTTGCCCGCCTCGGCATCGATATACCTGAACAGTTCGAAGGCCAGGATTTGACCCCAGCATTGACGGGCCAAAAGCTCCCTCGCGACCACGCCACATCCGTCTGGGGCACCGGCTTTGATGACACCCCGCGCCTGTCGATGACCGCGCGCTCGGCGACCCACCGCTACATCCTTTACTGGGATGGCTCAGAAGAGCTTTACGATCACCGCGCCGATCCGTGGGAACACCAAAACCTCTGCTTCGATCCCGGTGACCTGCCCGTGTCCGAGGTAAACGCCCTGCGCGAACGCCATCAAATGATGTTGCCATTGGATTTCGAAGAACCGGTAAAGTAGTCCCTTTTTTCTACCTGATCTCACCATTGCAGCGTGCGCCTCCGGCGGGGGTATTTATTGCCCAAAGAAGACGGACCTCTCGACTTCTTTGGGCTGGATATATCCCGGGGGAGGCGAAGCCGGGGGCAGAGCCCCAACCGGAGCGAAGCGACTGATAGGCGCGCGAAGCACCGCTTGGCTGTCGGAGAACTAACGCTTCTTTCGAACGCCGCGCCCGGCGTTTGCGTTGTAGCGACCTTCCAAATGCTTGTTCAGTTTGGTCACCTTCTTCTCTTTCTTGTCCCGGTACGGGTTTTTGTCCGCTTGCGAGCGCATGAAAAGCCGGATCGGCGTGCCGGTCAGGCTAAAGTCAGCCCGCAACCCGTTCACCAGATACCGCGTATAGGCGGCAGGCATCAGGTCGGGTGCGGAACACATAACCACAAAGCTGGGCGGACGCGTGCGGGCCTGGGTCATATACCGCAGTCGGATGCGTCGACCGCCTGGCGCTGGGGGGGGGTGCGCGCTCAACATTCCGTCGAGCCAGCGGTTCAAATGCGCGGTGGTCACCCGGATATTCCAGGTCTCATAGGCCCGCAGAACAGCCTCTCTTAGGCGGTTCAACCCACGCCCTGTTTTCGCGGAGACCGTTATCAGCTCCACCCCACGCAACTGAGGAAGCAGACGCGTGCATTTCTCTTTCAATTCTTTAAGCCGGTCCTGTTTTTCGTCTTCCAGATCCCACTTGTTTACGGCGATCACAACGGCCCGGCCTTCCCTTTCCGCCAGGTCTGCGATCCTCAGGTCCTGACTTTCAAATGGGATTTGCCCGTCGAGCAGCACCACAACCACTTCGGAAAACTTCACCGCGCGCAGCCCGTCGGACACCGACAGTTTTTCCAACTTCTCCTGCACTTTGGCGCGCTTACGCATGCCTGCGGTGTCCCAGATGCGCATGGGCGTGCCACCCCAATCGAAGTTGGACGAAATCGCGTCCCGCGTGATCCCGGCTTCCGGGCCGGTCAACAGCTTATCCTCACCCAGGATCGCGTTGATAAGGGTGGATTTTCCTGAGTTTGGACGGCCCACCACAGCCATCTGCAAGGGACGCGCTTTGGTAGGTCCTTCTGCCTCATCCCCATCTTCAACGGCCACGTCCGTTTCAGGTTCTTCCGCTTTTTCTGCGGCGGCTTCGGCTATGGGTTGCAGCACGCGCAGCAGGTCATCCAAACCTTCGCCGTGCTCGGCGGACAACAAAATTGGGTCGCCTAGCCCAAGGCTGAAGGCATCATAATACCCTTCTCGGCCGGCCTGCCCTTCGGCTTTGTTTGCTCCCAAAATCACAGGCGTGCCGGACTTGCGCAGAATATCCGCAAACACATGATCTGCGGCCAGCACACCTGCGCGTGCGTCCATCAGAAACAAACACAAATCGGCCATACCCACGGCCCGTTCTGTCAACGCGCGCATCCGGCCTTGCAAACTGCCGTCTGTCGCCTCTTCCAAACCAGCGGTGTCGACCACCGTGAATCGGAGCGGGCCCAATCGACCCTCGCCTTCGCGCAGATCGCGGGTGACCCCCGGCTGGTCATCCACCAAAGCCAGGCGCCTGCCCACCAGCCTGTTGAACAAGGTGGATTTGCCCACATTTGGACGGCCAACGATGGCGAGGGTAAAGGAGGTCATTGCAGCTACACGCCTATGAAGGACAAGGCTGGGTCCCTAACTTATCAAGCAGGCTTTGAAAAGGATCACTTGTACGCGTGCAGCTGTCCGTTCCCGGAGAAGACATACATCACGCCGCCGGCCACCGCAGGTTGGCTGGCAGCACCTCCGGGGACAGCCACGGACCCGGTTAAAGCACCCGTGGAAGGATTATAGCTTCGCATCATACCGTCAGAGCTCGCTATCCATACCTGGCCACCAGCCAGCGTTGGGCCGAAGTGCGCGAAGGCATCGCGAAAGCGCCGCGCTCGATTGGCTTTGTATCCCGGCAGATCCGCAGACCATACCTCTTGTCCATCGCTGACATTCAGGCGTTTGACCTGGAAGTCATCCGTGACGATGAACACCGCGCCGCCAGCAGGCCAAACCGGCGTGTAAGATCCGTCACGCGCTATCCAATTACTGGACCCTGATCGGCGATCCAGCGATGCCACGCGGCCTGCCTGGTTCCCCACATATAGAGTGGATCCCACAATCACCGGGTCGCCAGATATGTTATTGACGATGCTGCGCGCCAGCCCTTTTCGTCCGCCGGTTACGGCCGCAGACCAAGCCCGCAGGCCATTGCTTGCCACAACGCCAATCACTTCGCCGCTGGCGTAAGGTACAACCACAAGATTACCCACTGCAGCAGGAGCGCCCGACCCGGCAACCCCAGCGCTATCACCGGGGCTCAAGGTCTGCCATAAAATGCGGCCGTTCTTGATATCGAGACCCACAGCGGAGTTGTTGCGACTGACCGCAACAACCACGTTACCAATGATCGTCGGCGGCGCATCAATTGCACCGTTTGTCCGGTGCCGCCAACGCACGGCGCCAGTGGCTGGGTCAAGCGCATAGACGTCGCCGTGACCAGTTGTAGCTGCAACAATGCCGCTGCCATAAGCCATGCCACCGCCCGACGCCTCGCCGGTCTTTTCATTAGGCGGTGTCAGATTGCGTTCCCAAATCAAGGCGCCAGCTGTGCTGAAAGCCCGCGCGCCCGACTGGCTGTCGAGCGTGAAAACACGACCTTGCGCAATAATAGGGTCCGCAGTGATCTGCCGCTTCCGACTATTTCCGGACCCAATGTTGACACTCCAGATTTTGGTTAGAGTCCGGTTCAGCGCGGGATGGCGGATCGCATGGCGCGATGTTCCGTTGCGGTGCGTCCATTCCCGGTTTAGTGCGGCTTTGGGCAGCGCCAATTTGTCGGCTTTGGCCTTTGGTTGCGTCTCCGGTTTTGCGTCGTCTTCCTGTAGAGGCGCACGCAAATCCAACCGCTCACCCGGCAAAGGTTTTTCGCGCTGAGCGCAGCTGATCAGGACCAGAGCTATACCAGCCATCAACAGGCCACGGCCTGTCCAGGACACCGCCACTTCCGTACTCATGCAGCCCCCGCTTGTTCTGCGCACCCTCTTGGCTTGCATTTGCGCATCTTATTGGCCGGAAAGCAATCGGGAGGTCGGCGATATCGTGCCACCAATCGATACCAACAATTGCCCGGCGCGTGTGCGCAAGCCATCGCTTGAGTCGTTGTCTTCGATCAAATCAGTTAGAATTGCGATCGCACCTTCGGTGTCATCCGCGTCTACAAGCGCCAGCGCTTTTTGTTCCAGTGCCAAGGGCCGAAATGGCCCACCCGGCGCAGCCAACCCATCGAGCGCTGCAATGCGTTCGTCGTGCGGCATGTCGGCGCCTTGCAAAACAATTGCTTTCAACATGGCCAGATCAGCATAGATAGGATCATCCGCGGAATCAGCGACACTTTTGTAGATCGCCAATGCTTCTTCAGGTTTTTCGGCTTCAACCAAAGCGGCAGCCTGTCGCAGGCTTACAATAACCTGGGCCTCACCTACACTGTCACCCAAAGCAGCCAGCGCTTCCGCGCGTTCGGCTGGATCTTCGGTCGCTGCGGCAGCGACAATCCTGTCCCCCAACGCCTGGGCTGCCGTTAACGCCTGGGCTTTTTGGTATTCGGACCAAGCGATGAATCCAACCAAACCCAGTATGGCGACCAAACCGACCCAGCCATAGCGGCGGGCGTAACCCCACAGCCGGTCGCGCTGAACCTCTTCGGTGACCTCTTCGATAAAGCTGTCGCTGTTGCTCACCGCGCAGGCCTCCTTGGGTTATACTTCGTTCCAAATCGCGCGGAACATAGTGGCGTGCCCCCCCCTTGCCAAGGCGTATTTCCGCTGTAAAGCGTGACGTGGTGCGACAAGAAAGTAATCAATGCTCTCTTGATGCTTTCCCTTAGGCAAGCTATGTGCGTAAGCAATGCTTATTTTCTCGGTGCCCCCTATATGGCTCTCGATGGAGAAACCCCATGCGATTTACCCCTCTGCTGACTGCCGCACTGGTGTGCGGATTTGTGTACATGATCATTCTGGAGCGCCCGGCCCTGCTGGCATTTGCGGGTGTCGAAGGCGGCACGGCTGAAGCCGAAGCGGTCGCTGAAGAGGCCGCAAAACCGGCGATTGCTGTTGTGGCGGTAAAATCGACAGCCCGCCCGGTAACGCGCGGCATAATCTTACGCGGAAAAACAGAAGCGTGGCGTTTGGTTGATGTGAAAGCAGAAACCACCGGTACAGTTGTTTCTCAACCTTTGAGAAAAGGCACCCTGGTTGAGGAAGCTGCGCTGCTTTGCAAGTTGGACAGCGGCACAAAAGAAGCCTCATTGGCGGAAGCAAAGGCACGCCTCGCCGAAGCGGATGCCAACAATAAGGTGTCTGCAACTTTGGTAGAGCGCGGATATGCTGCTGAAACCACGGCTATTGGTCGGGTTGCTGCGCTGGAAGCCGCGCAGGCTGGCGTGAAACGTGCCGAAAAAGAAATGGAACAACTGTCGATCGAGGCGCCGTTCTCGGGACTTTTGGAAAGTGATACGGCGGAATTTGGCGCGTTGCTGCAGCCCGGTATGACCTGTGCACGGGTCATACAGCTGAACCCGGTGAAGCTTGTGGGCTATGCCACAGAACAACAGGTACGTGGCCTGACCGACGATGCGCCAGCGGGCGCAAGGATGATCGACGGCCGCGAGGTTTTGGGTAAAATCAGCTTCATTTCGCGCAGTGCAGACCCGTTGACGCGGACTTTCCGAGTTGAAGTTACCGTGGCCAACGACGATCTTTCGATCCGGGACGGGTCGAGCGCCGAAATTTATATCGGTCTGGCAGGCAGCCAGGGACACCTGCTGCCCCAATCCGCTTTGACATTGGACGATTCCGGTCGTTTGGGCGTGCGTGTCATCGAAGACGGTGCGGCATTCTTCAAAACCGTGACGATCGCCAATGAAAGCGCCGACGGCATCTGGGTTGTCGGCCTTGGAGAAACTGCAGAAGTGATCGTGCTTGGCCAAGAATATGTGACCGACGGCCGCCGCGTAACAGTGACTTACAAGGATGACGCCTCATGACCGGCATCGTTGATTGGGCCTCCGCGCGGGCGCGGATGATCATCGCCTTTGTGATCCTGTCTTTGGGCGCTGGCGGCTATTCTTACTACTCCCTTCCCAAGGAGGGGGAACCTGACATCCAGATCCCGGCGCTGTTTGTGTCGGTCCCTTTTCCCGGCATCAGTGCCGAGGACAGTGAGAAGCTGCTCGTCAAGCCTATGGAATCAAAGTTCTCCGATCTCGACGGGTTGGAAACCATCGGGGCCACGGCGGCCGAAGGGTATGCGGGCATCGTTCTGGAATTCGAATTTGGCTGGGACAAGGCAGGCACCATTGCTGAGGTCCGCGACAAGTTGAGCCAGGCCGAAGGCGAATTCCCGGACGGCTTTGAAACCCCGTCGATCAACGAATTCAACTTCTCTGAATTTCCGATTTTGGTTGTGTCTTTGTCCGGTCAGGTGCCGGAACGCACGCTTTTGCGCGTGGTCAAAGACCTGCAAGACAGCGTTGAGAGCCTCAGCGAAGTGCTGGAGGCGGGCTTGGCTGGTCACCGGGACGAGATGCTGGAGGTCCTGATCGACCCGCTGAAATTGGAAGCCTACAACGTCACCGCGGGCGAGTTGATCAACGTCGTCTCCAACAACAACCAGCTTATCGCTGCGGGTGAAGTGGAAACTGCCAACGGTGCATTTGCGGTCAAAATCCCGTCTGCTTTTGATGAAGCGTCCGACGTTTACAACTTGCCGGTGAAGGTTAACGGCGACCGCGTTGTGACCTTGGGCGATCTGGCAGAGATCCGTCTGACCTTTGAAGATCAGGCGGGCACCGCACGCTATAACGGTGAAACCACCGTGGCGTTGCAGGTGGTCAAACGCAAAGGCGTGAACCTGATCAATACCGTGGAACTGGTGCGCCAGACAGTCTTGGATGCCCGTAGTGAATGGCCCCAGGAGCTGCAAGACAGCATCTCGGTCAACTTCTCCATGGACGAAAGCGCCCAGGTGGCTGGCATGGTCAGCCAGCTGGAAGCATCGGTCCTGACGGCCGTGGCCCTTGTGATGATTGTGGTTCTGGCGGCCCTAGGTGTGCGGTCTGCCCTGTTGGTGGGCTTCGCAATCCCGACGTCGTTCCTACTGTCGTTCGCCATTATGGCTGTGGCAGGGATCACAATTTCCAATATCGTAATGTTTGGCCTGATCCTGGCCGTGGGGATGCTCGTCGACGGCGCCATTGTGGTGGTGGAATACGCCGACAAAGAGATATCAAAGGGCACGGGGCCCATGCGAGCCTATGCCAAAGCCGCAAAACGGATGTTCTGGCCGATTGTTTCGTCAACGGCCACGACCCTTTGTGCCTTTATGCCGATGCTATTCTGGCCCGGGGTGCCGGGTCAGTTCATGGGCAACCTGCCAGTGACATTGATCTTCGTTTTGTCTGCGTCGCTGCTGGTGGCGCTGGTGTATCTGCCCGTGATTGGTGGCGTGGCAGGGCGCATCAGCCAAACTCTGGAAGGCATCGCTGATTGGCTCCGGTCTTCGCTGCATTGGACCTTGCGGTTGGTCTTGCTCGCTGGCGCTGCAGCCACTCTTTTTACGGGTGTTGTAATGCTCTTGCGCAGCGATTTCCTCGCTGCTGCTCCAGTGGTTATTTTCGGCTGTCTGGCCTTGTCAGCAACTGGTGGGTCACTGCGCTGGAAGAAACGGGAAAAGAAAATCAAGGCAGGGTATCGTCGTTCGATCTTCGGCTGGTTCATACACTTGATTACCGGCAATCCGATCATGCCAATTGCGACCATCACAGGCGTTATCTTCATTGTGATGTCGGTGTTTACCTACTTCGGCGCAAACTCCAAAGGGGTAGAGTTCTTTGTTGCGACAGAGCCGGAACGCGCACTGGCTTATGTCCGGGCGCGCGGCAACCTCAGCCTTGAAGAAAAAGATGAACTGGTCAAACAGGTAGAGGACGCGATCAGAGATGTTGACGGTATCCAGTCTATTTTCGCCTTTGCGGGTGAAGGAGGGTTGAACACCAACAATGGCGGCGCACAGGCACCTATCGACACCATCGGCCAGGTGCAGATTGAGCTTGTGGATTGGACCGAACGACCGATTGGATCTGGTCACGATATCCTCAATGAAATCAACGAACGACTGGCAAAAATTCCAGGCATTCAGGCCGAGATCACCGAACAGGCGCAAGGGCCGGCATCGGGTAAGCCGCTGAACCTGCGCGTGCTGGGTGAGGATTGGCAAGACTTGCTCGACGCGGCCGGATATTTGCGTGAACGGTTCGACAAGACTGAGGGTCTGGTGCAGATCGAGGACACGCGCCCCCTGCCCGGTATTGACTGGCAAATCGACGTGGATGTGGAGGCTGCTGGCCGCTACGGCGCCGATGTGCTGAGCGTTGGTGCAATGGTGCAGCTGGTCACACGTGGTCTCCTGCTCGACACAATGCGCGTCGACAGTTCGGACGAAGAGATCGAAATCAGGGTACGCCTGCCTGAAGAGTTTCGCGTACTCAGTACTATCGACACGTTGCGGGTGCGCACCACACAGGGGTTGATCCCGCTATCGAACTTTATAACCCGCACCCCGGTGCCTCAGCTGGGCCAGATCGATCGATCCAACACGAAGCGCTACTTTGACATCAAAGCGGATGTAGACGGCACACTGTTTGTGGATCGGGACGGCAATATCGTCTCTGCCGACGCTCAAGGCGCAGTTCCGCTGAACGGGAATGAGCGCATCGTGTTCCTGACCAAATGGTTGGAGGAAGAGGCCGAATTCCCCGCAGGAATAGAATGGGAATGGAAAGGTGACCAGGAAGAGCAGGAAGAAAGCGGCGCTTTCCTGCAATCCGCATTCTCCGCTGCACTTGGGTTGATGTTTGTGATCCTGCTGGCGCAGTTCAACAGCGTCTACAACTCGATTATCGTACTTTTGGCCGTAGCTCTGTCCACCACAGGTGTGCTGATCGGGATGTTGGTGATGGACCAAACATTTTCGATCATCATGACCGGCACAGGCATTGTCGCGCTTGCCGGGATTGTGGTGAACAACAACATTGTTCTGATCGACACCTATCAGGACTACGCGTCCCACATGCCGCGTCTGCAAGCGATTGTGCGCACGGCAGAAGATCGGATCCGCCCCGTACTTCTGACGACAATCACCACTATGGCCGGTCTCGCACCGATGATGTTCGCGCTGAGCGTGGACTTCCTGAAGGGCGGGTATTCCATCGGCGCGCCGACGTCGTTGTGGTGGGTGCAGTTGGCCACGGCCGTGGTCTTCGGTCTGGGCATTGCAACTGTGCTGACCCTCGTTTTCACCCCCGCTATGCTGGCGTTGCGCGTCTGGATGGTGGCTGGTGCGTATCAAGGCGGGACGCTGATCGGATCGCTCTTTGGCGGGCGTAATAGCAAAGTGGCGCGTGATCGCCGGGCGCGCCGGGCCGCCAAACGGGCCAAGACAATCGGCTTTGATTGGTCAGAAATAGTGGGCGACGGGCCAGAACCACTGGTCATGCCGGAAAACGTGACGCCGATCAAAGCGGCTGAATAGACCCAAAGCGACGGGCGGTCCCGGGCTTTCATCCGGGGCCGCGCTGCTTATTCTCGGTTTTCGACTTTCAGATAAATTCCGTCTTTTGCGCGCACGGTCAGATGGGCCTGCGGAACCGGCACTTTATCCGGAACAATCGAAAACTTGAACGCATCGACCATCATGGCCAGCGACAGGACCCCTTCGACCATCGCAAAACTGGCCCCGGTACAAACACGCGGCCCGCTGGAAAACGGGATATAGCACTGCCGCGCCGCCTCTTTGGTTTCGTCCCTGCCCCAGCGATCTGGATCAAAAACATCCGGATCTTCCCAAAAACGTTGATGGCGGCCCAAATGCCAGGGGCTCAGCACTATCTGGCTACCGACCTTGATCTGGCGTTGGCGGAATTCCTCCGCGCGGGTCACCTCACGCACCATCATCGGCACAGGGGGATATAAGCGTAGTCCTTCGCGGAACACGTCGCGTACAAAAGGCATCTTTGAAAACTTGCGCAATTCCAGGTCTTCAATTGCACGGACCTGCTTGGCCATACGGTCCTGCACGGGTTGATCCGCCGCTATGCAATAAAGCGTCCAGGCCAGCGCACTGGCGCTGGTTTCATGCCCCGCCAGAAAGAAAATCGCGACCTGATCGACCATTTCCTTGCGGGTGAATCGTTCGCCAGTCAGCGGGTCTTGGGTGGTCATGATCTTGGTGGCCAGATCATCCGGCGCTGTGCCAGCTTCGATCTCTGCTGCGCGCTGGTCGGTCAACTGGGTCAGCAGCTTGCGGATGACCGCCGCCTTTTTCTTGGTAGAGCGACGCTGAAAGGCCGGGAACCAGTCCGGCCGTTTCAGAAAGCTGGCCACATTCATCAGCGGCTGGGTCCGCTGATAGTCGCGAAAGCTGTAAAACACTTCCTCCGCCACAGCATCCGTGATGGGGATGGAAAACAGCGTCCGAAAGATGATGTCGGCGGCCAGTTTGCTGGCCTCCTCCTCAATCTCCACCACCTCGCCCGCGCGGGCGCGCAGGCGGATCACGGCGTCTTCCACCGCGGCTTTCATCGACGGAAACGCGTATTTTACTTTCCCGCCTTCAAATGCCGGATCAATGATGCGCCGCTGACGTTTCCATTCCGGACCATTGGTCACAAAAACGCTGTCACCCAACAGGCTGCCCAGCGCGCCTTTGATAATTTCTGACTTCGGAAAATCATCGGGGCGTTCGTTCAACACCGTTTTCACAAGTTCCGGCTGGTTCACAAAGTAACTGCGGAAAAACGGCAGTTTGAATTCTGCCATCCATGCCCGGTAGAGCCGTTCAGGCTGGCTTTGGAACAAGTCTTTGCGAAACAGCCGCACATGCTGCAGAAACGACACCTTTTCGGGCCGCGACTGGGGTTTTGGGGGCGTGATCATCCGGACTGCACCATCGTCGTATGCCGGTTCGCGGGCACCGTGATCCGCGATGGCGACGGGCTGCGCCCAGCGAAGCGTTCACCCAGCGTCAGCGGCCCGGCGGTTATCCGGAAATAGTCATATTCCCCCGGCCTATCAAAGGCGCAAAGATATTGGAAATGCAGCCGAAAGAACCGGTTTCCCAGCTCTTTCAACTTCGCTTCGCTGAGGGTCTGCGAAAAGGCCGCCGACAACACAAGCGGATGAATCTTGCCCTCTTTTGGTGCAACGCCGGACACGTCAACAGGGTCACAAAGTGCAAACGTCGCGCCGTCGGCGGGCGCGCTGACATCGACCCAAGACAGCTCCTCGCGCTGGCAAAGATAGTGCAGATCCCCGCGCAAACGTGCCGCACCGCGCAAGAAACTGACCATCGGGATCACTTGGCCCAGCGTCAGAAGGCTCAGCTGAGGGCCATCCTCTGTCACTTTCCCGCTGCGAATAAGATCCGACAGGATCGACACCGCCAGATGCGCGCCAGACGAATGGCCGACCACCAAAACCTCATCCACATCCTGGCTCATCGCCTCCGCTATCCGCGCTGTGAAATCCGCCATTCGGGCCTCAAGCTCGGGCGGATTTGCCCCTTTGTGGAGCGCCGAATAGCCGTAGTCATGCATCAGGTAATAGGCAAAGAGCCTTGCATCCTTGCGCTTGAACCACCAAAGCGTGCCTGCGCCGAATGCCAGCCCCGCAGCCAGCCCCAAAAGACCGTACCCCCAGGCAGACCCCACCCACCACGCCGCAACCAGCAGCAAAACAGCAGCAAGCAGTTGCCCCAACAGCATTGCGACCGGATAAAGAGCCGCCAAAATTGGTCCAATTCGCAATCGCATTAACCGGCCCAGCGCGCCGGTTGCGATGTATTCCCATGCGGTGCGCAATAACACCCAATAGGTTGCAGGGATGGATTTGTTCATAGAGCTTTGGACCAAGTCGGCCCAATAGAGGATTTCCACCTGGGTCTGGGTTTTCGACCCTTCGATGTCGGCTTCTATGCCCCAACCAAAGTGTTTGGTCCCTTTGGGCTTTGGAAGTTGTTCCAAGGTGTAGCCTGATATCTGGGCCTGTTCTGCCCCTTCGGCACGGTAAAGCTCCCGATACCGCCTGGGCGGGACCGGGTCATAGCCGGGGATGTAGAACACCTGCCGGCGCGTGACGGGTTTTCCTGCCCTTTTATGCACGCCAAATGCCTCTTTGCTCGCGGCACAAGGTAGTCACTCATTTTGGTAAAAGTAAGGCGTTTTAGCCGAATTGTTGCAGCACCGGGAACTGCTCATTCAGCCACAGAGCGAAATCGGTGAATTTGCCAGTCATCATCAACAGACCAACTGTCCACAGCAAAAGGCCCATCACCTTTTCGATCCGGTCCATGTGCCGCTTCATCCAGGCCATAACCCCGGTCAGGCGGGGGAAGAACATGGCGACCAGCAGAAACGGAATACCCAGCCCGAGCGCGTAAAAGCCCAAAAGAACTGTGCCTTTGGCGGAACTAGCCTCAACCGCTGCCAGTGCAAGGATCGATCCGAGGATTGGTCCAATGCAAGGTGTCCACCCGAACGCGAAGGCAAGGCCCAGCACGTAAGCGCCGACGGCGGATCCCCCCCGGTCGCCTGCGTCCATCCGCACGTCCCGGTCAAGGAAAGCGATCCGAAAGACGCCAATGAAATGCGCGCCAAATATCATAATGACGAGGCCGGAAAATATCAGCAACGCGTCCTGCCAAGCCAAAAAGAACTGTCCCAGCAGGGAGGCGGTAAAACCTAACAACAAGAAAACGGTCGACAGCCCCAGCACAAAAAACAGCGCCGCCACCGTCGCACGCGTGCGCGCATCCCTATCAGATTGCTGCATATCGCCCACGCTGATCCCGCCCATATAAGCAAGGTAAGGCGGCACAATCGGCAAAACACAGGGGCTGAGAAAAGAGATCACGCCTGCAAGCAGCGCAATCAAAAGGCTCGGCAGCAAGGCTGCGTCCATGATCTCGAATCCGAACATGAAACAGACCTACCCCGCCCGGCCCGGACCGTCACGCGCCTTGCAATCACGTCTGCGTGGCGGCCTGCAATATGTGGCGTTTAATGAGAAATTGTGTGTGCTGGTCCGGTCGCCCCCCCCGACGGCGCAGCTTTGCTTGCGTATCGCGCCTAGGTGCTAAGGTTCCAGGTTCCAGGTTCCAGATCATGTCGGGACGCGTCACTCTTGTCATTTCCCTTGCACCGAAACCCGGATAGATACGCCAAATGACCCACGACGCAGATCTTGATGCAACCGGACTTCTCTGCCCCCTGCCCGTCTTGAAGGCGCGCAAACGTCTGCAGCCACTCGAAAGCGGCCAGACCCTGCGCGTGCTCACTGACGATCCGGCAGCGGTCATAGACATCCCGCATTTTTGCAATGAACAGGGCCATACGCTGGTGTCTGCGAACGTGGACACGTTCCCGCAGGTTTACCTGATCCAAAAGGGTTAAACCGTTTCGCGATCCGCGATGTCTAGCGTGCGATCCAGTATCTCCAACCCGGTCATAAGATCCTGCTTCGAGATATTCAGCGGTGGCGTCAGCCGGATTACGTTTGAGAAAAACGACAGATAAAGCCCCGCATTCATCGCAAAGCTCATCATCTCTGCCATGACGCCGCCTTTGGCCGCGAAAGGCGCCAGAGGTTCCCGCGTTTCCCCGTTTTTCACAAGCTCAATGCCATTGAACATACCTTTGCCGCGCACCTCTCCGATACTTGGGTGTCGCAAAGCCATGTCGCGCAACTCCGCGCGCATAATCTTTCCCATCGCAGTCGCATGGGCCAACGTCCCTTCTTCCTGCATCGCGCGGATGGCAGCTACACCGCTGGCGCAAGCAAGCGGGTGCCCTGCATAGGTCAGGCCACCCGGCAGCGCCCGGTCCTTCAGCCAGTCGGCAAGGTTCTTCGACACGGACATGGTTCCCAGCGGCACAAAGCCTGAGTTGATGCCTTTTGCCCCAGTCAGGATGTCAGGCACCACGTCCCAGTGATCCATGGCGAACCATTCGCCCGTGCGGCCAAAACCCGCCATAACCTCATCCGCTATCAGCAGTATGCCGTACTTCTCGCAAGTTGCCTTGATGGACGCCATGTATCCGTCCGGCGGCACGATAATGCCGTTTGTGCCCACGATAGGTTCCAGGATAACGGCGGCCACCGTTTCCGGGTTCTCATACATCAGGATCTCTTCCAGATGCGGAGCGCCCTGGCAAACGGGACAATCGGCCGGATCTTTGTGGCCTGTGGACAGGCGATAGGTGTAGGGGTCCAGCATCCGCACGACGCCAGGCATATCCCCGCGCGTCAGGTGGTGGCGCGGGTCCCCTGTCAGGCTCAGCGTGCCACCCGTGGCCCCGTGATAGCTGCGATAGCGAGCGATGATCTTGGACCGCCCCGTGTAGTGGCGCGCCAGCCGGATCGCCAATTCGTTTGCTGCCGCACCGCCTGTGGTGAAAAAAGTAGAACAGATGTCACCGGGGGTAATCTCGTTCATCAAAGCGGCAAGTTCCGACCGCACATCCGACCCCATCGCCGGGCCGATATAGCACAGCTTGTCTGCCTGATCCTTGATCGCTTGCACGATTTTTGGGTGCTGATGTCCGAGGTTCGCGTTCACCAACTGGCTTTGGAAATCCAGATAGCGCTTACCTTCTGTATCCCAGAACCACGACCCCTGCGCGCCGGCAATCACGCGCGGCCTGTTGCCCTGCTTGGACCAGCTTTGCAGGTAGTGGTTCGCGTGCATGTCCTGCACCCATTCGGGGTCGTGGGTCGGGAACGCGTTTAAGAGGCTGTCCATAGTCGTTGCCCTTAGCTGAAATCTGCAATCGTCGTACCGAGCACGCTTTCATCCGGTGTGATGCCCAAACCCGGCCCATCTGGCGGCGCAATGCGCCCACCCGCGCGCGCAGGGCAATCAGGTGCCACGCGAGGACCCACATAGCCCGAAAGGTCACATGTATTGAGCAGACCGCGCGCCGGTGTGCTGGCCGCCAGATGAAGTGCAGCCGCCGTCACCACATCTGATCCCCAGGTGCATTCCACGCACATCTTTGCCCCCAGATGCAGGCAAAGATCGCGCGCCTTACGTGACGCGGACAGGCCGCCGAATTTCGACAGCTTGATGGCCACTGCATCCATGCACCCTTTGGCGTGCGCCTCCAACAATGTGGCGGTGTCATGGGCACTTTCGTCTAACTTCATGGGCAACCCGCTGGCGTTCTTGACCTCTGCGCATTCAGGGATCGTGGCACAGGGTTGTTCAATCATGAAATCCCCATCCCGAACCGCACGGGCTACGCGAGTGGCCGTCAACTGATCAGCACCACAGTTCCAGTCGCCGTAAACCAGCGGGCCGTCACCCACCGCCTCGCGCACTCTTCGCAAGCGCGCCACGTCAGCTTCCCAATTTCCATCAGCGCCGAGTTTGGCTTGAAACTGGCGGATGCCTTGGGCGTGAGCCTCTTTTGCGATGCGCGCCATGTCATCAGGCGCGATACAGGTGATCGAATGGTAAAGCGGCATGGTCTGATGCACCCGACCACCCAGCAGCGCATAAAGCGGCAAACCTGCCGCCTTGCCGGTCAAGTCCCAAAGCGCGATGTCGAGTGCCGATTTGGCATAGCGATGGTCCGGCAAATGGGCATCGCAGGCCGCCATCAGGGCTTCCGGCCCCACCGGATCAGCACCCAGTAGCACAGGCAAAAGCTCCTCTATCGCCGGGACCACGCCACCTGCATAGGCTGGTAGGTAATGCGGGATCGGACAGACCTCTCCCCAGCCCTCAAGCCCAGTATCAGTGTTCAGGCGTAGAACCGTTGACATGACCGTATCGCAGGTTTTGCCGTCCGCCATATAGTAGGTCTCATGGCTCGTGAGCGGCACCTGCCAGAGAGTTATGCGTTTGATTTTCATAGATTTACCCGTGCGATAAGGCGCATATGCACCGGATTTCAGGGCTGGCGCCCTTCTGTATCGCCGTCAAAGCTGCGCGCTGATACCAAAAGGAACTACCCATAGATCGCCACCGGATCGCCCAGCGCGTCCTCATCAGGCGCGACGCCCAATCCCGGCGTCTCTGGCAGATGCAGGTGCCCGTCCACGTTGCGCGGCCCGCGCCCTGCCGCGATGTCCACCGTCAGCATATCCTGACACGCCCAAACAGCGTAGCAGTTGGGGTCCGGGATCGTGGCCGCCAGATGTAGTGCCTCTGCATCTGCCAGCACGGACCCGCCGGTTGCCATCACAAACATGTCGATCCCGTGGGCCAGCGCAATGTCGCGCATGCGCGCGGCTTTTGTCAGCCCACCTACGCGGTTGAGCTTGATGCCAAACACCTCCGCCAACCCGTCTCGTGCGATCCGCGCCGCGTCTTGCAGGGTTACTAGCGATTCATCCACGCTGACCGGCGCGCTGTGCAGCGGTCTGATTGCGGCGATATCGTCCAGTGTTTCGCAAGGCTGTTCAAACATCACCCGCAGGTCTTCTGTCGCTTGCATGACACGCAGTGCCTGTTGCCGGGTCCAGCCGCGATTGACGTCGTAGAGAATGATCTCCCCCGGCTCTTTCATCGTCTCCACATCACGAATACGGGCCACGTCCCGTTCCACATCACCGCCGATCTTTACCGAATGGGCGATGTAGCCCCGGTTGCGGTAGCGGGCCACAACGTCGCGCGTTTCCTCAACCGTTTTGGCCCCTACGGACGACGCAATCGGGCGCGGCGTCCGGCTGCCACCGCCCATCATATCCGCAATTGGCATCCCGGCCGCCTGCCCGGCGATATCCCAGCACGCCATATCCACTGGCGATTTCGCATAAAGATGCCCGGGCAGCGCCAGATCCATCGCGCGTTCCACATCCAGCACCCGGCGCGGGTCCAACCCGAGGATAAAAGGCGCCATCGTCTGCAATCCTGCACGTATGCCCGGGCCGTGGGCGGGCACGTAAGTATGCCCCCAAGGCGTGCCTTCGCCCCAGCCGGTGATCCCATCATCGGTTTCGATCTTTACCAGCGTCGCGTCGAGCACTTCGAACTTTAGCCGTCCGCCGGACAGCCAATAGGGATGTTCCAGCGGTAATTCGACGTGATAGACTGATAAGCGTTTGATTTTCATTTCAATTCCACTTCGACGAAGCTCATCGGCACATCGCCACCGTTGATCACGTTGTGCCGCACACCTTTGTCGCGGCGATAGGCCTCCCCCGCTTTGACCACCACTTCACGGCTTGTCCCGCCGGGTTCTTCCAAGCGCATGTGACAATCGGTGACGGCTGTAATGACATAGTCATACCCGTGTTCATGCCAGCCGGTTTCTGCTCCTGGCATAAAGTCAAACCTCGTGACCCGCACGCGGGCGTCATCCACCAGTTGGGTCGCTGTCGCTGATAAAGTCATGCTGAATACTCCGCTACGGGGGCGCCGAGGCTGTCGAAATCGGGGGCTACGCCCAACCCCGGCAGGTCAGGTGCGTAAAGCTTTCCGGCCTCTGCATTTGCACCACCAATGCCAGTGGACCGCGTGTTGTAGTTCATCAGGTCAGTGGAATTGACCAGATACTCCGGCGGTGTGGAGGTTGCAAAATGCGCCAGAGCCGCAGTTGCAATTTCGCCGCCCCAGGTATCTTCGGCCACGACAGGCAGGCGATTGTCGACCAGAAAGTCACGCACGCGCCGGGCTTTGGACAATCCGCCCAGATTAGAAATTTTCAAACAGCAGATTTCAGCACCGCGATCCGCAACGATCCGTTGGGCTGCATGGATGCCGGTCACACATTCGTCCAGCTTCATCGGTTGATCCGCCACACGCCGTACTTGCTGGCACTCCTCATAAGTGCGGCACGGCTGTTCCAGAATGTAGTCGAGGTCTTTTGTTGCTCGTGCCACGCGGATCGCATCATCTACGCGCCAGCCTTGGTTGGCATCCGCTATCGCCTTTTCACCCGGCTCCAGCAGCGGCACGGCGGCGCGAATACGGTCGATATCCTCGGCCCAGTCCGCGCCGACCTTGATCTGAAATTGCCGATACCCACTGGCGCGATGCCGCGCCATCTCAGCACGCGTTTCATCCACACTCCGCTGGGGTGCGACGCGGTACATCGGTGCGCCATCTGTCAGCTTGCCGCCCATCAGCATCCAGACGGGCTGATCTGTAGCTTTGCCCAAGATATCCCAAAAAGCTGCATCGAATGGAGCTTTGGCGTAACCGTGGCCCTGCACCAGCGCATCCATCAGGCGTTCCATTCGCGCCACTTGCCGAGGGTCTTCACCCAGTAATTTTGGCGCAATCAAGCGGGCCAGTGCTTCCACCCCTTCGGAATGGGCAACCATGTAGTTTTCCCCGCAAGGCGTGAACTCGCCACAGCCTTGCAAACCTGCGTCAGTATCAACCACCACGACGGAGGCGTGCGCCTCTTCAATCCTGTTGCCCGCACCCCAGGCATAGAAGCCGTCCACATACGGCAAGGCGGTTTTATAGATCCGGATGCGTGTAATTTTCATACGTCCCGCCCGATCACGGATTTGTCTTCCAACCCGTGCCCACGCCAAAACGCTGCAGCGAGAAGCGGTGCATCAAAGAACGTGGCGGCATGAGGCTGATTGGAATAGTGGCATATGGTCGTTCCGGGACCGCCCACCACTGGCGCGCGTCCTTCGCTGGTGTAGGTCGCGCACCCGGCAACAGTCAGATAGATTTCTTCCGGCTCATGGCGGTGGCGCGGGTAGGTCAGACCCCTGCCCCAGTACCCCACCGATACGCGCAAGTCTGTGCTGACAAACGGGCCGGACGGGGCGATCAAGTTGAACCAGGCGTAGTGGTTCAGGTGGTTGGCATCTATTCCGTCATCGGCGTTGGTATAGCTTTGCCGCCACTGCACATGGGGTGCCGCCGCCAGTATGGCGTCCAGCAAGGATTGGGTGGCTGGCGCTGCTTTTGGCGGGTTTGCCTGCAATTCAACCGCGCCTGGAAGCTGATGGGCTGGTAGCGTTTCTTGCGCATGATCCGCAGCCATCAAATCCCCGCAAAATGCATCGATATCAGGTGCTTGCGTCTGGGCATACCCTCGCAGCGCGGCGCGCAAAGCGTGAAGGGTGGGATGCACGTTCATCCCAGTGTGACCTGCCGTTCGGTCAGCACGGGTTTGATGCCCAGATGGTTGCGCCAGGTCACGTAACACATGACAGAACTGTCTTTTGTTTCCATCGCGTGGGGTTGGTTCGACGCATGGAAACTGGTGTCGCCTTCGCGCAGCGTTTCTGGCGGTTCACCTTCGCGGTAAAACTCTGCCTCACCGGCAAGCACCACGTAAAGCTCCTCCGCCGGATGGTGGTGCCAAGTGTAATACAACCCCGGAGGCATCATCGTCACAAATCCGGACATCTTTTCGCTCTTCCAGGGGCTGCCGGCTCCAATCGCGCAATAGCATCCGAAGCGATTTAGGAAGTCTTCGCCGATGTCGGTCTGTGCATAGGTATCTCTCCAAAACGCATCAGGCCCGGCTTGTAAAAAAGCTTGTGCAAGCGGCATTTGAGCAGCAGCAAAAAGCGCATCGTTATAGACGTAGTCGGCGCACGGCAGGTGGCGCGGCTCCATCTCGAGCGGCGTTAGGTCATCCGGAAACGCTACAAATTCAGCCAACTTTGGGTGGTTGGCATGAGCATCGCGAAGCGCATCCAGCAGGAGGTCAAAGGCACTCATATCGTCACCGCAATGTTGCCGGTATGTTTCTTGTCGATGAAAGCTTGCTGCGCGTCCGTCATTTTTTCTAACGGATAAGTCGCGGCGAGGACCGGGCTGACCTCTCCCGCTTCGATATATTTCACCAGGTTTTCAGTCACATGAGGCGCAATCACTGTAGACCCGGTAAAGGTCAGGTCGTTGAGGTAGAAGGTCCGCAGGTCCATATCTACTATCGGCCCACCAATAGCACCCGAACAGGTGTAACGCCCACCGCGAGCCAAAGCGTCAATCAGCGTGGACCAGTAAGGCCCGCCCACGATATCGGCCACGACAGTCACGGTTTCATGCCCGGTCGCAGCCTTGAGCGCCGCAGTTAGATCTGTCGGCGCGCGCGGCAGAATGTGGGATGGGCTCAGTTTTGCCACGTCTGCGTGCTTGGCCTCTGACGCCATGGCAATGGTGGTCGCCCCTCGCCGGTTCGCCAGCCCGATCAGGGCGGAACCGACGCCCCCCGATGCGCCGGTGATCAAAACACGATCGCCCGAGCCCACTTGCGCCCTGTCGAGCATGCCTTCTGCGGTGGACCAGGAACAGGAAAACGTCGCCAGCTCTGCATCCAAATGGTCAGAGTTCACAGCTATTGCATGGCGATGGTCGATCTTGGTGTATTCAGCGAAACCGCCGTCACATTCTGACCCAAAGTAACCGGTTTTATCCCGGTTCAGCGGATCGTCCCAATCGCGCAACCAATTGTCGGTGATCACCCGTTGACCGATGCGGCCTGCATCCACATTCGCGCCCACAGCCGCAATGTGCCCGCAGACGTCCGCCCCCTGAATGCGCGGGAATGTCAGCCCGGACCCGCCCCAGGTGCCGTCCTCGTGATCAGCCTCCAACGCGGCACCGGTGGTGGCCCCGGACACGGCCTTGGAATACCAACCGGACCGCGTGTTCACATCGGTGTTGTTCAGCCCGCACGCTGCCACTTTGATCAGCACGTCATCAGCGCCGATCTGCGGCACCGGATAATCAGTGCGATAGTCGTACATGTCCATGTCACCAAGCCCGGTCAGGACCATCGCGTGCATTGTCTTGGGTATATCGTTCATGCGGATATCACCTCTGCGTCTGTTCGAGGCCGCAAGGATTGCGGATCGTAGGCGGGTTCGCCAAGCACTTTTGCGGAACGCGGCTGACCGGCAATGATCACGGTCAATTCGGTGCCGGGTTCCGCTGCTTCCGGTTTGATATAGGCAAAGGCTAATATCATGCCTACGCTGTGACCATAGGCAACTGAACTGGTCGAGCCGACCACACGGTCGCCCAAAAGCACCGCTTCGCCGCCGTGACCGTCTTCGACACCATCGGCCTCAATAGACAGGTAAGCGCAAACCCAAGGCAGGCTGTTGGATGTGGCGCTATCCCGGGTTGCTTCCACGCCGACGTAATCTTTGTCGAGCTTCACAAACCGCATCACGTCGGCCTCCGGCAAGGTCACCTCATTGGTCAACTCGCCTGCCCCTTTGAAACCTTTTTCCATCCGCAAAGCATTCATCGCGAAACTACCGTAATCGGTCAGCCCAAACGGCTCGCCCGCATTGGAAAGCGCGTCATAAGCGGCTTTGATCGCATCACGCGGCCCGTGGAATTCCCAAACGAGCTCACCCGCATATGACATGCGGAAGGCCCAAACGGACTGGCCAGCCACGTCCATCTCGCACAGCGACATCCATGGGAACCCAGCGTTTGACAGGTCTTGGGACGTCGTTTCGCGCAGAATGTCCCGCGACTTGGGACCGTTTAAACTGATTGCCGCCCAATCGTAGGATCGCAATTTCACCGAACACGAATTTTCGTCGAAAATTCGGAGCGTTTTGGCCAAGTGATCCAGCAAACGTTGTTCAAAAAACGCCGCACAAACGATGTAAAATCGATCCTCGGCA
Source organism: Pseudomonadota bacterium (assembly GCA_039030095.1). Lineage (GTDB taxonomy): Bacteria > Pseudomonadota > Alphaproteobacteria > Rhodobacterales > Rhodobacteraceae > Amylibacter. The sequence continues at coordinate 44,601 of JBCCET010000007.1, forward strand.
AGCCGCGCGATAGTCACCTCCATCTCGATACGCCCGCGACGGTTCAGCATATGCGTCAGTCCGATCCGCCCGGCCCTTAGAAGCTTGTTGGCGACAAGCTGATCCAGGAAACGTTCCGCGCCCGGACCGGACACCTCTACCTTCGTGAACGCGGAGATATCCATGATCCCCGCAGCTTCACGCACGGCCTTACATTCCGCCGCTACCATGTCGTGCACAGGTGTGCGCTTGAACCCGTAATAGTCGCGCTGTTCCAGCCCGTCTTTGGCGAACCAGCGCGGGCGCTCATGGCCAAATACCTCTTCGTAAACGGCGCCTTTAGCCTTCAAGGTTTCATATAGCGGGGATGGTTTAATGGGACGCCCGTCGAGCCTGTTGAAGTGTGGGTACGGGATTTCGTGGCGCAGGCAGTAGTCTTCTTTTGCCTTCACAACTTGCCAGGCTTTCGTGGCATAGCTGCCGAAGCGGCGCGGGTCATAATCCCGCATGTTGATATCAGCTGCCCCGTGCACCATCCAACGCGCCAATTCGCGCGTCAGGCCCGGCCCCCAGCCGATCCCGATCTGCGTGCCGCAACAGCACCAGTAGTTCTCCACCCCTGGTGCCGGACCGACCATCGGGTTGCCGTCGGGAGGATGTGAAATCGCGCCATGCACGTAACGTGAAATCCCTAATTCGGAAAAGATCGGCATCCGATCGAGCGAGTTTTCCAGCCACGGCATGATACGGTCATAGTCCGCTTCAAACAGCTCATTTTCTGCCTCCCAAGGGCAGTGATCTTCCCACACCGTGTTGGGGTTCTCCTTCTCGTAAATCCCGATAAGACCGCGCTTTTGCTCCATCCGGATATAGCCGGAGACAAGCTTGTCATCCCGGATCACCGGCAGTTCTGTGTCCAGATCCTGAAACTCTGGCACCGGATCGGTCACAAAATAATGGTGGGTCATCGACGTCATCGGCAGTTGTAGCCCGGACCATTCACCCATCTGGCGGGCATAGGTTCCGCCGGCGTTAACCACATGTTCGCAGGTGATCGAACCTTTCTCGGTTTCCACCAACCATTCACCGGTGGGCAGTTGTGTGATGTTGGTCGCACGGCATCGCCGGATGACCTGAACACCTTTGGAACGCGCGCCAGCCGCCAGCGCCATGGTTACGTTGGACGGGTCCACGTGCCCGTCGTCGGGTGTGTGCAGCGCGCCCTGCACGCCTTCGAGGTTGTAAAACGGGTGGAGCGCGCGGATCTGCTCCGGCCCTACGAGGTCGATATTAAAACCCAGCGCCCGCCCGACACTCAAGGTATGGCGCAGCCAGTCCATCTCATCATCATCGTATGCCAGCCTGAAAGACCCACAGCCGTGCCACGTGACCGCCTGTCCGGTTTCCGCTTCCAGCGCGCCGGAATAAAGTCCGATGTTGTAATCCACCATCTTACCAAGGCCAAAAGAAGACGTGGAATGGGTGATTTGCCCGGCCGCGTGCCAAGTGGACCCGGACGTCAGCTCCGCCTTTTCAAGCAGAACCGTTTCTGCCCCCCAGCCCTCATGGCCAAGATGATATGCAAGCCCGCAGCCCATGATGCCGCCGCCGACAATTACGACGCGAGCGGTAGAAGGAAAATCTTGGGCCATGGTGTCTCTCGACTAAAGCAGAATCTCATTGCAAGCGGTACGCAACACTTGTACCATCGTCAACCATGAATGATATGTTTGTACCATCAAGTGAAGTATTGGCGGATCTTTCCACAAAGCTCGACGATCTTTCGCCCGAACAGCGCAAGGCGGCGGCCTGGGTGTTGGAAAACCCGAACGCGGTTGGCGTGTCGTCCGTGCGTGACATCGCTAAGGCGGCAGACGTGAAACCCAACACCGTCGTGCGCATGGCGCGACAAGCGGGTTTTGACGGGTTCGAGGACTTTCGAACGCCCTTCCGCGACGCCATCCGCAGTGGCGCAGGCAGCTTTCCGGACCGCGCGCGGTGGCTGCAAAGCCTGTCAAAAGGCGGGCAATTGGGCGCGCTCTACCATGACATGATGGACGCGGCCTTACGCAACATCGAAGATACTTTTGCAGGCATCGCCGAAGCGGACTTGCGCACAGCGGCCACAGACATCTGGGCGTCGCGAAAGGTGTATGTCCTGGGCGTGGGGGTGAACAATTCCAACGCCAGCAATTTTACCTACCTTGCCGCCACAGGGATGAGTGATTTTCACGCCATCCCGCGTCCTGGCTCCACCGCTGTGGATGATCTGGCCCGAACCGATCACCGGGACGTTCTGATCGCGATCACTTGCAAGCCATACCGAACGGAAGTGGTTGAAGCCATGTCGGTGGCCCGCGAACAAGGACTAAAGGTCATCGGCATTTCCGACAGCCCCGCCTCCCCAATTATCACAGGCGCGGACCGCGGATTTGTTGTCTCTGCCGACACGCCGCAGTTCTTTCCCTCTTCCGTTTCAACAATCGCGCTGTTGGAAACACTGCTGAGCTTCGTGATTGCCGTTGCCAGCGACGAGATCGTCGATAGGGTCGAAAAATTCCACCAGCGCCGACATCAGTTAGGCATCTACGTTGAGGATGACATCGGATGAGCCAGCCAACCCGATCGCTCGAGGCCCGCTACTACACCGACCCCGGTGTTTTTTCGCAAGAATGTGACGGGCTGCTTGCGCGCACTTGGCAATTTGCGTGCCATGGCGGCGCTATCGAAAAGCCTGGAGAATACACAACATTTGAAATCGCGGGCGAGAGCATTTTCGCCATCCGAGGAAAAGACGCAAAAGTCCGCGCTTTCTACAATGTCTGCCAGCATCGCGCCCACCAATTGGTGCAGGGATCCGGCCGCACAAAACTGGTGACCTGCCCTTATCATGCGTGGACCTATGACTGGGAAGGTCGCATGAAAGGCGGGCCCAACACCCGTTCCGTCGAAGGGTTTGACGCAAGCGACATATGCCTGACCGAGGTCCGTACCGAGGAATTCATGGGCTTTATCTTCGTTAACCTGAACGACGACGCGGAACCGATGGAGGACTGGTATCCAAATGCGCGCGCGCAACTCGAAGAATGGGTTCCAAATTACAAAGCCCTCAAACCGCTCGAATGGGTGGAAATACCGGAAAGCTGCAACTGGAAGGTCTCCATCGAGAACTACTCCGAATGTTACCACTGCATGCTCAACCACCACACGTTTTCCACAGGCGTAGTGCAGCCTGCAACCTATGACATTCAACCCCAGGGCTATTGTCTGCGGCACACGACCGAGTGTCAAAACCTGGATAAAATGACTTACGACATTCATTCAGGGTTCGACCATTGGGATGAATATTCCAGCTGGTTTCTGTGGCCGATGTTTTCCTTTCAGGTTTACCCAGGCAACGTGCTGAACACCTATCATTGGCGTGCCGTGGATGCAGATCATGTGGTGGTCTGGCGCGGCTGGTATTCCGTCGGTGGGGAAGAAAGCGAAACAGTGCGCAAGCTTGCCATTCAGGACCGCGAAACAACGGTGGAGGAAGACATCCATCTGGTTGAAAGCGTTCAAAAGGGTTTGAAATCACGCGGCTATCGGCCTGGCCCGTTGGTCGTGGACCCGGCCTGCGGGGTGAACTCCGAACACTCGGTCCTGGCATTGCAAAAATGGATGCGCGAGGCAGTGGACGCGCCCGCCCCGCAAGGGGGCCCGGATCAGGTCCGGGACGCGATCGGCTGACAACACTCAAATCAAAAAACGGAGACCGGCATGAGCCTTTTTGACGAAGACCTCTTCAAGGCGGGGCTAGAGCAACGCAAATCCACCCTCGGCGCTGAGTATGTTGAGAAAAATCTAGCGGCAGCTGATGACTTCACGCGCCCCTTTCAGGAGGCGATGACGGCCTGGTGCTGGGGCTTTGGCTGGGGTGACGACGTAATCGAGCCGAAGACCCGGTCAATGATGAACCTCGCAATGATCGGCGCGCTCGGTAAGATGCATGAGTGGGAAATCCATTGTCGTGGCGCGCTCACCAACGGCGTGACCAAAGAAGAGATCCGCGCAATTGTTCATGTGGTGGGCATCTATTGCGGGGTTCCTCAAGCACTCGAATGTTTCCGGGTGGCGCGCAAAGTGCTGGAAGAAGCTGGCGAGCTGTAATTTTGCAATTTCAAAGAGTTGCGCGGAGAAAGCTAAAAGACCTACCCTTGTTTCTGTGTAGAATGAACAAGCTTTTTCAGGTGCTGATTTTTTGAGCAGTGAGTCGCACAAACTCTCTGATTTGACTTGGTTTGTGATCACTGGTTTAAATGTGTGATCACAAATTGTGAGGTTTCACGAGCTGGACCAAATTTGAGGCGGTTTGGGGTTTTCACGCCTGGCCCCATGTGTCACGCCTAGAGTTAACCACAATTCGCCCTAGGGGACGCCCATGAACATCCATGAATATCAGGCCAAACAACTACTCAAGGAATACGGTGCGCCGGTCAGCGACGGCCGAGTTGTTTTAAGGGCTGAAGAGGCAAAAACCGCCGCCGGTGAACTCGACGGCCCGCTCTGGGTTGTGAAAGCGCAAATCCACGCAGGCGGACGCGGCAAAGGAACGTTCAAAGAAGCCGCCGCCGGCGACGCGGGCGGTGTTCGACTGGCCAAATCGGTCAGCGAAGCGGCAGATGAGGCACAAAAGATGCTTGGCCGGACGCTGGTGACCAAACAAACCGGCGACGCGGGCAAACAGGTCAATCGTATCTACATTGAAGACGGCTCCGGTATCGAAACAGAGCTGTACCTCGCCGTTTTGGTGGACCGAAATACATCGCGCATCGGCTTTGTCGCCTCCACCGAAGGCGGCATGGATATCGAAGAAGTGGCCCATTCCACGCCGGAGAAGATCCTGACCTTCACAGTCGACCCAGCAACCGGCCTGCAGCCTTATCACGGACGGCGCGTGGCATTCGCACTCGGCCTTGAAGGCAAACAGATCAAACAATGTGTAGCGTTGATCCAAACGCTCTACCGCATGTTTGTTGAACGCGACATGGAGATGCTGGAGATCAACCCGTTGATTGTGACCGATAGCGGCGACCTGAAATGCCTCGACGCCAAAATGGGTTTCGACAGTAACGCGCTCTATCGCCAAAAAGACGTGATGGCCCTGCGCGATGAGACGGAAGAAGACGCCAAGGAACTTGCCGCGTCGAAGTTCGACCTCAACTACATCGCGCTCGACGGTGAAATCGGCTGCATGGTCAATGGCGCGGGCCTCGCGATGGCAACGATGGATATCATCAAGCTGCACGGGGCGGAGCCGGCAAACTTCCTCGACGTGGGCGGTGGCGCGACGACTGAGAAAGTGACGGAAGCGTTCAAAATCATCACCTCAGACCCGAACGTCAAAGGCATTCTGGTAAACATTTTCGGCGGCATCATGCGCTGCGATGTAATTGCCGAAGGTGTGGTCACCGCGGTCAAAGAGGTCGGCCTGCAAGTGCCGCTCGTGGTGCGGCTGGAAGGCACCAACGTGGAAGAAGGCAAACGGATCATCAACGAGAGCGACGTGGACGTCATCGCAGCAGATGACTTGGGCGACGCCGCCGCAAAAATTGTTAAGGCCGTGAAAGGGTGAGACAAAACCTAGCCAAGCTTGCAAACGCTCCAGCGAAGCGTTTGCACGCCCGGCGGGGAACGTTTTGGGAACCTGTGCGGATCACCTGATTTGTCAAAAGCAGATTTCCCAAATTGACTAATTAGAAGACACAAATACCAGCCATGAAACATTTTCTTACCGCCGCCGTTTCGTTAGCAGCCTTGACCACCGGCGCTATGGCTGAAGGCGTCTGGAATGACCCGCTGTCCTTTGGCCGCATGGTAACAGGCGCCTGCATCACTGCTGCAGGTATGGACGACAAGGCGGACCGTATCGCGTTTATAGAACAGCAGTTCGACATGACCCCCACGGGTGCCGCGCCAGACAGCGGCGACCCGGATTTGGAGACAGGCTCCGACATAACCATTGGATGGCAACCAGTCTTCGCGCCGTCGATCTTTTGCGCGGCCAACGCCCCTGGCGGGCTCTATGATGAAGCCGGTGTGCAAGCGATACTGGATTGGATCAGCCAGGGCGCAGAGGTGCCCAAGATTGACGACGGCATGTACGGCCCGATTCAACGCACTTTAGTGGATGGTCGTTCCCTTAGTCTGACGCTGACCTATGACCCGCAAGACACCCTTATCGTGATGGGCATTATCCAGTGATAACCCTGCGCGCCATAACCCTCGCCGGTTTGGCGATGCTGGGCCTGCCCGCAAACGCGCAAACGGTGGGTGAGGCCGTAGCCGATCTTGTGATTGAAGGGTGTTTTTTCGAAACGGCCAGGCCGGGAAAGGAATTGCCCCGTGCGTTTGCTGCATTCGACGCCTCAAATCTGCCGGTGGTCACGAAAACGCCGACGATGGGGTTTTACGGCGAACCCGGCAAAACCTATGCAGTAGTGAACTTTACGGATGATGAGGCCGTGGCCTGTTCGCTCAACATCATCCCCGACCACATGAATGAGCAGTCTTTTACTGTGATGGTGGACATCGTTGATCGCCATATCCGCAGTCGTTTGCCAAACCTGAAACACTCAAATTCCGGGCGCAACCAGTACGACTATGTGTCTACCCGCAACGGGGTACGCACGGCAGTAACCATGCGCTGGACCCGCACCGGCGGAACTGAGATCGCAAGCGTTGGAGCCCCGCATGAAGACTAAGACAATAGCCCTATCCATTTTTGCGGCGCTAAACCTTGCTGTGCCTCTCAGCGCCGATCAGCAAGCCATTCCTCTGGGAGCCACACCTTCGGCAGCTCAGATCGGGCATATCTTTGTCAACACCTGTGAACCCGCCCTTCCCCCACTGATGGAAAAGAAGTTTGCGCTGTACGAAACGGCTTTTGGTTGGTCCGCGGCGCAGGCCGGAACAGACGCGGCGTTTGCGCCAGCTCAAGGCGGCGTGCTCGTCACTTTCGACGCCAACTGGGAAGGCGCGACTTGCGAACTGTCTGTGCCCGCCGCAATCTCAGGGGATGGCGCAGCGATATATGACGGATTGATCGCACATCTCGAAGCGGAGATTGACGCGCTGCCTTCACCCAACGCCATCGACGGCGGACTGAAATGGGAATGGAAACGTGCAGGAACCGCGATCGACGTGACCTACACTGTGGAATTCATCGAAACGAGCGAAGGCCACATCCTTCGTACCCAAGCAAAACAATTCTGAACGGAGCCAACCGCATGGCAGTACTCGTAGACAAACACACCAAAGTCATTTGCCAGGGGCTGACAGGCTCCCAGGGCACGTTCCATTCGGAGCAGGCCATCGAATACGGCACGCAGATGGTGGGCGGCGTTACACCCGGCAAAGGTGGACAGGAACATCTGGGCCTTCCCGTCTTCAACTCCGTGCATGAAGCGAAAGCCAAAACGGATGCGGACGCGACCGTGATCTATGTGCCGCCGCCATTTGCAGCGGATTCAATCCTGGAGGCCATCGACGCCGAAATGGAACTGATCGTGTGCATCACCGAAGGTATCCCGGTGCTCGACATGATGAAGGTCAAGCGCGCGCTGGAAGGGTCGTCTTCCCGGCTGATCGGGCCGAACTGCCCCGGTATCATCACGCCAGAGGCTTGCAAGATCGGGATCATGCCGGGCCATATCCACAAACGCGGGTCGGTGGGCGTTGTGTCCCGCTCTGGCACACTGACGTATGAGGCCGTGGGACAGACCACCGCCATCGGGCTGGGGCAATCCACCTGCATTGGCATCGGCGGCGATCCGATCAAGGGTACCGAGCACATCGACGCGCTTGATCTGTTGCTGGGTGACGACGAAACCCAGGCGATCATCATGATCGGTGAAATCGGCGGCTCCGCCGAAGAAGACGCGGCAGAGTTCCTGAAATCGGAAGCCAAGAAAGGCCGGTCCAAACCCACGGCGGGCTTTATCGCCGGGCGCACCGCACCTCCGGGTCGTCGCATGGGCCACGCCGGTGCAATTGTGGCAGGCGGCAAAGGCGGCGCAGATGACAAAATCGAGGCGATGCGCTCCGCCGGTATCATAGTAACTGAAAGCCCCGCCAAATTGGGTGAGGCCGTCCTGGAAGCAATCGGTTGAGTGAAGAACCAAAACAGCGAAAGGGGCTACGCATCCTCGCGGTCTTTGTTGCCGTTGTAGGTGCGTTAATCCTTGGGCCAGATTTGTTTCGCAAAACTGGCCCATCCGGAGGTAAAGCGCCGCCAAAGATGGAGTGTTATGCGGCGGCTGTCGCCCTGCACCAGCATCTTTTTGATGCATCGCAGCAGACGCCGCCGGTTGTGCCGGACTATCAAGATGAATTTGAAGCCGTGTTCAAAGAAATGATCGAATACACCCGCGGTCTGCGGCGCAGGGACGATCCTAAGGCACACGGACTACGCCCGGTCATCGCCCGCGCAGAAACCGCCAGGGACGCAGCCGTGGCGGAAGACGCTGAGAAGTATCGCGCGGATGCATGGAAAAAGGTGCGCACCTGCCACCTGGGCGAATTCTCCAGGGAGGTGACCGAATGACGGCGCACCGGGCAAAACCAAATTTCCCGAAATCGGCCCCAGCCTTGGCTTTTTTGCCAACCACGGCCGGCGCCAACGGACACCCAATGCCCCAATTCAGATTTTAGAATTAGATAAGGAGACCCGATTATGAAACGCCTTAGTTATTTGAAACGCGTTGCAGCAGTTGTGTTCGCTGCCAGCATCGTCTTGGCCACGCCCCTTGCAGCAGCCACGTTCGGAAAACTGGCTGGACAAGTCTATGGCTCCGGCAACAAGGTGGTGGTTGTGCTGCACGGCGATGTATCTCGCGGGGGGCCGGCGGATTACCACTACGCCTTCGCCAAACAGATTGCATCGCGCAACAAAGGCGTGACGGCCATCGCGCTTTTGCGGCCTGGCTACGCTGACCGGAAGGGTCAAAAAAGCGGCGGATCCAACAGCGGACGGCGCGACCACTACACAAAACGCAACAACGACATGGTTGCGCAGGCCTTGTCCGCGATCAAAAAGCAATACGGTGCCAAACGGCTAATCGTTGTCGGGCATTCGGGTGGCGCGGCGCAGGCAGGCGTGATCCTCGGGCGCTATCCCGGGCTTATTAGCGGCGCCGTGTTGGTGTCTTGCCCGTGCAATATTCCGGCCTGGCGAGCGGCAAAAAACGCAAGTGCGTGGAGCCGCAGCCAGTCACCGCATCGGTTTGTCAAAAATATCCGACGCGGCACGCCAGTGGTGCTGATCACCGGATCAAAGGACACCAATACAAAACCCAATCTCGCCCAGGATTTCGCGGCCAAGGCTAAGGCAGCCGGTGCGCGGGCAAGCTTCGTGTCCGCCAACGGTGCTGGCCACGGGTTCAATCGCCTGTCCGGCAAAGCCGCCAGCGCGGTCAAATCGATGGTGCGATGACGCGTAAAGCCTGCATACCTTTGCTGAGCGCACTGGCGCTCGCAGCCTGCCAGCCGGCGGAGCCCATTGCCAAGTCCGCGCCTGACCGGGTCGCGGGCGTGGATCGGGAAGCCATCATTTCAGTGACGGGACGACCAGATCTCTACCTCGCGGTATACAGGTCGAAACTGATTGACCCCGTGCAACTGGCCAATCTGCCTGTGACGCTTTGCAACGAAGCGGGCGAGGCGGTGAAAGAGGTGAAAGACCGCAAACCCTACGACCCCGCCGCCTACCCCGCCGACGCGCGGCTCTTGTTTGTGGAGTGTGTGTGATGGGGCCGTTGGGCAGCGGTAGGCGCGTCAGCGCCATGCCCGACCTCGGGAGGCGCCGGAACCTGGTGAACCGCCTTTTTCAAACCGTCCGACCGATACGCTCGCGACATTTGTTACAAGATGCCCTCCCGGGGGGGAGGTCGGGCATGGCGCTGGCGCGCCGGGGTATTGCTGTGGTCGCTGTCGGATTAGCTATCGTGCTCAACTTTACCCCTGATGTAAAAGCTGCGTCGCTTCCACAAACGGTAGAAGCGTGCTTCACGGCAGATGGCGAAAATCCGAATGAACGTCTCAGAGCGCTCGGCTGGGCGCCAATCCCATACAAGAACCTGACGCGGCGCGATCTTAAGGCAATTGCTGCAATACGATTGCCCAACACGCTCGCCGGAGCAGCAGAAACGACCGCACGCTGGAGTGAAACTTGGCAGACAATTTCTAGACATGCCAAGGGAACGAAGAATCTGATTGAACTTCCAAACAGCCGCGACATTAGGGCTTTCTTTCGCCATCCGATGGACAAAGGTCTTTTGGAAGTTACTATCAGCGAAGTCGTCGATGGCAGGCTAAATGTCGGCTGTTCTCTCGTTTTTTTTGCGATGGTAATAGGTGTTAAAAACTTTGACGCTTGGCTAGGTAATGCTCTCCAAACGCAAACAGAACGAGCAATGGTCCAATCGCGTCGGACCACACTCGATGTCGGCGACTACCGCCGACAGATATTTTTAACCCACTATAAATCCGACCGTATTAGCACGCTAATCAACGACACCTTTGAGTATCGCGGTATGGTCACCACCTACGTCAGTTACTATCCAAAAAAGGTAACCCCATGACCGACCAACCCTCAAACGACCAATTCCACGGCTCCTCTTTCCTGCAGGGGCACAACGCGGAGTATGTCGAACAGCTGTACGCTCGCTGGGCCAACAACCCCAATGCGGTGGATCAGGGCTGGGCTGACTTCTTCCGATCCATGGGCGATGCGGGCGGCGATGTGACGGCAGAGGCGGCGGGACCGTCCTGGGCGCGGTCAGACTGGCCTCCGCAGCCAAGCGATGAAGTGACCGCGGCCCTCGACGGGCAATGGGCAGATTCCCCTGCCAAGAAAGAAGAGAAGATCAAAGCCAAGGCAGCTGAAAAAGGCATAGAGGTAACGGACGACCAGTTGCGCAAGGCTGTGCTGGACAGCGTGCGCGCGCTGATGCTGATCCGCGCCTATCGGATCGTGGGCCACTTGGCCGCGGACATTGACCCGCTCGGCATGCGCAACACCGGCAACATGCCGGAACTGGACCCGAAGTCTTACGGCTTCAACGATGCGGACATGGATCGGCCGATCTTCCTCGACAACGTGCTCGGGCTCGAATTCGCAACGATGCGCGAGATCACAGAGATCGTGAAGCGCACCTATTGCGGCACCTTTGCGCTGCAATACATGCATATCTCCAACCCCGAACAAGCAAGCTGGTTGAAAGAACGCATTGAAGGCTACGGCAAAGAGATCGCGTTCACCAAGAACGGGCGAAAAGCGATCCTGAACCGGATGGTTGAGGCGGAAGGGTTCGAGAAATTCCTGCACGTCAAATACATGGGCACCAAGCGTTTTGGGCTCGACGGCGGTGAAAGCCTGATCCCGGCGATGGAGCAGATCATCAAGCGCGGCGGGCAACTGGGCGTGCGGGATATTATCGTCGGCATGCCGCACCGCGGGCGGCTCAACGTGCTGGCCAACGTTATGCAAAAACCGTTTCGGGCGATTTTCAATGAATTTCAGGGCGGCAGCTTCAAACCAGAAGACGTGGATGGATCGGGGGATGTGAAATACCACCTCGGCGCCTCATCTGACCGGGAATTTGACGGCAATGAGGTTCACCTTTCCCTAACCGCCAACCCAAGCCACCTGGAGGCGGTGAATCCGGTTGTTCTAGGCAAGGTGCGCGCCAAGCAAGAGCAGCTTGGCGACGAAGAACGCATTCAGGTGATGCCGATCCTGTTGCACGGGGATGCGGCGTTTGCTGGCCAAGGGGTTGTGGCTGAATGTTTTGGCCTGTCGGGCCTGCGTGGGCACAAAACTGGCGGCACGATGCATATCGTGGTCAACAACCAGATCGGGTTCACCACCGCGCCGCATAATTCGAGGTCATCACCCTACCCCACAGACATCGCGCTGATGGTGGAAGCGCCGATATTCCACGTAAACGGCGACGACCCGGAGGCGGTCGTTCATGCCGCCCGCGTGGCAACCGAGTTCCGGCAGAAGTTCCACAAAGATGTGGTGATCGATATCTTCTGTTATCGCCGGTTCGGGCACAACGAAGGTGACGAGCCGATGTTCACCAACCCGCGGATGTACAAACACATCAAAAAGCAAAAGACGTCTCTGGCGCTTTACACCGAACGTCTGGTGGCGGACGGACTGATCCCCGAGGGCGAAGTAGAAGACCAAAAGGCGCAATTCCAGGCCTTCCTGAACGACGAATTTGAAGCAGGTCGGAACTACAAGCCGAATAAGGCGGACTGGCTCGACGGGCGCTGGTCTCATTTGGACAAACGCGGCGAAGAATACGAACGCGGTGACACGGCAGTTGAAGAAAAGCGGTTCCAGAAGGTAGGTGCAGCACTCACCACTATTCCGGACAATTGGGACATGCACCGAACCGTGGCACGGCTGGTAGAGGCCAAGCGGGGCATGTTTGAAAGCGGCAAAGGCTTCGACTGGGCAACGGGTGAGGCGCTGGCGTTCGGCACGTTGTTGCAAGAGGGCTATCCGGTCCGCCTGTCCGGTCAGGACAGCACGCGCGGCACGTTTAGCCAACGTCACTCCGCCTTTATCGACCAGACGACAGAAGAACGGTACTATCCGCTCAACAATATCGCCCAAAAACAGGGCGATTTTGATGTGATCGACTCGATGCTGTCTGAGTATGCAGTCCTTGGCTACGAGTATGGCTACACCCTGGCAGAACCCAATACGCTGACCTTGTGGGAAGCGCAGTTCGGCGATTTTGCCAACGGCGCGCAGATCATGTTCGACCAGTTTATCAGTTCGGGTGAATCCAAGTGGCTGCGCATGTCAGGCCTTGTCTGCTTGCTGCCGCACGGGTTTGAGGGCCAGGGGCCGGAGCATTCGTCCGCCCGACTTGAACGGTTCCTACAGATGTGCGGCGGCGACAACTGGATCATTGCCAATTGCACGACACCTGCGAACTATTTCCACATCCTGCGGCGCCAGATGCACCGTACCTATCGCAAACCGCTGATACTGATGACACCGAAGTCGCTTTTGCGACACAAACTGTGCGTCAGCCAGAAAGAGGACTTCTTGACCGGGTCGTCTTTCCACCGGGTGCTTTGGGATGACGCTCAATACGGCAACTCGGACACGGAATTGAAGCCTGATGATCAGATCAAGCGTGTGGTGCTGTGTTCGGGCAAGGTCTACTTTGATCTGCTAGAAGAGCGGGACGCGCGGGGGCTGAACGATGTTTACCTGCTGCGTGTGGAACAATTCTATCCGTTCCCTGCCCATTCCATGGTGACAGAACTTCAGCGCTTCCCGAACGCGGATTTCGTCTGGTGTCAGGAAGAGCCGAAAAACCAGGGGGCCTGGACGTTTATTGAACCAAACCTTGAGTGGGTGCTGACGCGGCTTGGGCATACCCATACGCGCGCAGCGTATGCGGGGCGCAATGCGGCCGCTTCGCCCGCGACCGGGCTTGCGAGCCAACACAAGGCAGAACAACAAGCGCTCGTTGATGCAGCGCTGACTTTGGAGGGTTAAAGAAATGGCTGACGTAAGAGTACCGACGCTCGGCGAAAGCGTAACAGAGGCAACAATTGCCACCTGGTTCAAGCAACCCGGTGACACCGTTGCAGTGGATGAAATGCTGTGTGAGCTGGAAACCGACAAGGTCACGGTGGAAGTGCCATGCCCGGTTGCCGGTGTGCTGCAGGAAATTGTTGCCAAAGAAGGTGATACGGTGGGCGTAGATGCCTTGCTGGCCACCGTGTCTGAAGGCGGGGAAGCCGCGGCACCTGCACCGGCGGCAGAGGCAGCCCCGGTGGCAGCGGCGCCTGCAGAAGAAGAGCCTGCGCCAGATGCAGTTTCCGGGGGTGACGGCATAGACGTCATGGTGCCCGCGCTGGGAGAAAGCGTCGCAGAGGCCACGGTTGCCACCTGGTTCAAACAGGTAGGCGAGGCAGTTGCCGTGGACGAGATGCTGTGTGAGTTGGAAACTGACAAGGTGTCGGTGGAAGTCCCTGCCCCGTCTGCTGGCGTTCTGGCAGAAGTGCTGGCGCCTGAAGGCACCACGGTAGAAGCCGGTGGCAAGCTGGCCGTAATCTCTGGCGCTGGCGCAGGCGTGGCTCCCGCAGCGGCAGCGACGGCGGCCCCTGCTCCGACCGCGTCTGGCAAAGACGTGGAAGATGCGCCGTCCGCCAAGAAAGCCATGGCTGAAAAAGGCATTGATCCGGGAAGTGTGGCTGGGTCGGGCCGCGACGGAAGGGTCATGAAAGAAGATGTGGCTAATGCCCCCGCAGCGGCCCCGCCGCCTGCGGCGAGCGCGCCCGCCCCGCGTGCCCAAACGCCTGCCCGCGCACCGGTTCCGGCCGCGCAAGCGGATAGGGAAGAACGGGTGAAAATGACCCGCCTGCGACAGACCATCGCGCGCCGTCTGAAAGACAGCCAGAACACCGCTGCGATGCTGACGACCTACAACGAAGTCGACATGTCCGGCATCATGGGCCTGCGCAACGAATACAAAGACCTGTTCCTGAAGAAACATGGCGTTAAGCTTGGCTTCATGTCGTTCTTCACCAAGGCTTGCTGTCACGCGCTCAACGAAGTGCCCGAGGTCAACGCAGAAATTGACGGTGATCACGTGGTCTACAAGAACTACGTCAATATGGGCGTGGCTGTGGGCACGCCGACAGGTCTTGTGGTGCCCGTGGTGCGCGATGCCGATCAGATGAGCTTTGCTGCCATTGAGAAAGGCATCAATGAGCTGGGCGTCAAAGGCCGAGATGGTACGCTGACCATGGCAGAAATGCAGGGTGGCACCTTCACGATCTCTAACGGTGGGGTCTACGGCTCGCTCATGTCTTCGCCGATCTTGAACCCACCGCAATCGGGCATTCTGGGGATGCACAAGATCCAGGACCGCCCGGTGGTGGTAGACGGCCAGATCGTGATCCGCCCGATGATGTACCTCGCGCTTTCCTACGACCACAGGATTGTGGACGGCAAAGGGGCCGTGACCTTCCTTGTGCGGGTGAAAGAGGCACTGGAAGATCCGCGGCGATTGTTGATGGATCTTTAGTGCCAGTCAAAATCGCAATGATACCGAGGGAGGGTGGCGATGCCCTCCCGACCCTGTCTGCAAAGGCCTGACCTATGACGCCAGAACTCACCTACTTAACCTATGCTGCGATCTTACTGATCTTACATATGCTTATTCAAGCCACGTTCTCGGACCTGTCCAAAGGCATTGGCTGGGCTCTTGGACCACAGGATGAACCGCGGGAACCGAGCGTGGTGGCCGGTCGGCTGGAACGCGCATTGCGCAATTACGTCTACAACCTGCCCGCATTCATTGCGCTGGTTTCGGCGCTGACCTTTGCCGAACTGGCGACCGAGACAACCGCGCTTGGCGCGGCGATATGGTTTTGGGCGCGGGTTGCTTATGTGCCGGCTTATGTATCCGGATTGCCGCTTGTGCGTTCAGCGGCCTGGTTCGTTTCAGTAGCAGGGCTGGCTATCATGGTCTGGCCTTTGTTGAACGCTTAAGCCGCACGTGCAATTTCGGAGTACAATCAAGTGTATGATCGAGTAGCCAATCCTGCATCCACGGCACTGCTGCGCCTTATCGCTGTGGTCTTGGCAGTTGCGACACCGGCCAGTGCAGGGATCAAAGGGCCAATGCCCACGGACAATCCAAGAGCACTGAGTATAATCGAAGCCGCCGAACACGCCTGCGCGGCAGAAGATGCCGGTGATTTGATTGTCGAAGACGGGGCGTATACACAATACGATCTGGACGGCGACGAGGACAACGACTTCGTCATCAGTTTCGACCACATTTTTTGCCAGCACAATTTCACCCGTTGGGCAGGCACAGGCGGCACCCCGAAGGTCTTTATCCTGGACGGGGAAAGCACGCTGGAGGTTTGGGGCGGCACTTGGCAAACCGTGGATGTCAGCCCCTTCCCTGATGAGCCGTCGGTCACCCAGCGCCTTATCCTGATCCCGGTACACGGCATTACCTGCGATGGGTCCGGCGCCCAGCCTTGCTGGCGCGTAATCGCGCCTTTTGAGGGCAAGTTTTCGACCATGCCGGTGGGCTACAAATGACCCCCGAACTTACGGTCCTGGCGCTGGCCGCGCTGTTGCAGGTCATCCAACTTGGCCTTTTTGCGGTCCCTGCCAACTTGGAGCTGGGCGTGCGCAAAACGCTAAGTACGCGTGATCCGGACAGGTTGGGCAAACCGTTGATTGAACAGGTCAGCAGACCGACGGGGCGGCTTTTTCGGGCCTACAACAACCACTTTGAATCGCTTGCCCTTTTCACCATTGCAGTTGTTGTCGTCACGCTTTCGGAACAGTCGAACACAACCACAGTCGCCTCCGCTTGGACGTATCTGGCAGCAAGGATTGTTTACGTGCCTGCATACTACTTTGGCCTTTCGCCTTGGCGGTCGCTCTTTTACTTCGTGGGTTTAATCGCCATTCTGGTCATGTTGCTGGGAGTGTTCATATGATCACCAAACTCGACCACATCGTTATTTCGGCCCAAAGCCGGCAAGCCGGGGCGGACCATCTGAAAGCCGTCACCGGGGCGGAAATGGCCGTGGGCGGAGAGCATACAGGCATCGGCACACACAACATGCTGTGCCAGTTTGGCCCCGGCATCTTTTTGGAATCCATTGCGCTGAACCCGGATGCACCGCCGCCGGACCGTCCGCTTTGGTACGGGCTGAACGCGCCCAAAGACGCGCCGTGGCTCAGCGCCTGGGTGCTGAACACAGATGATGTGGACGCAGCAGTGGCAGCGGCCACAGAGCTGGGCATCAATCTGGGAACACCAATGCCCGCGCAGCGCGGCGATCTGAGCTGGACTTTTGTATTTCCGGATGCGGGCAACTCCGATCTGGGTGGCGCAGTGCCTTATGTGATGAAATGGGACCAGCCGGATCAGCATCCCAGCGGCGGCATGAAAGACGCGGGCGTTTCGCTGAAGCTGCTGACCGTTGAGACGCCAGATGCGGGCACCGTCAACAAGCTTTTGGCGGCACTCAATTTTGACGACAACCGGATCAGCGTGGTGCCTGGCGACAGCCTGCGTATGATCGCGACTATAACAACGGCTGACGGCCGAGACGTTACCTTAAGCTAGCGAGGATCCAATGGCAGACTATGACGTTATCGTAATCGGCGCGGGGCCTGGCGGCTATGTCTGTGCCATCCGCTGCGCTCAACTGGGCCTAAAGACGGCCTGCGTGGAAGGCCGCGAAACACTTGGCGGCACGTGTCTGAATGTGGGGTGCATCCCGTCAAAGGCACTGCTCCACGCGTCGCATCTGATGCATGAGGCGGAGCATAATTTTGCCAAAATGGGGTTGGTCGCGGAAACCCCCAAGGTCGATTTCGACCAGATGCTCGCCTACAAGGCCGAAACGGTTAAGGGCAACACAACCGGCATCGAGTTCCTGTTCAAAAAGAACAAGATCGACTGGCTGAAAGGCTGGGGCAAGCTGACCGGTGAGGGCAAAGTGGATGTGGGTGGCGAAGTGCATTCCGCCAAAAACATCGTAATCGCCACCGGGTCAGAGCCGTCTTCGCTGCCTGGCATTACGGTTGATGAAAAGACGGTTGTAACCTCCACCGGCGCATTGGCGTTGAAAAAGGTGCCGGAAAAGATGGTGGTCATCGGTGCAGGTGTGATCGGGCTGGAGCTTGGGTCGGTTTACGCGCGTCTGGGGTCAGAGGTTACTGTGATTGAATTCCTCGACCATATCACGCCGGGCATGGACGCTGAGGTCGCCAAGACGTTCCAGCGCATCCTGAAGAAACAGGGGCTGAACTTCATCTTGAACGCAGCTGTCAGTGGTGTCGACACCTCCACCGGAAAGGCCAAGGTCACGTTTACGGACCGCAAGAAAGACAAAGAAATGGCCACCACTGCCGATATTGTGCTGGTCGCAACCGGGCGTCGACCGTTCAGCGATGGATTGGGGTTCACCGATCTTGGCGGTCAAATGACGGACCGTGGTCAAGTGGCCGTGAACGACCATTGGGCCACAAACTTGCCGGGCGTCTACGCCATCGGCGATGTCATTGAAGGTCCGATGCTGGCCCATAAGGCCGAGGATGAGGGCATGGCCGTGGCTGAGGTGATCGCAGGCAAGGCCGGTCATGTGAATTATGATGTTATCCCAGGTGTAATCTACACTGCCCCCGAAGTGGCCAATGTGGGCCAAACGGAACAGCAACTGAAAGAGGCAGGCGTGCCTTACAAAATTGGCAAATTCCCTTTCATGGGCAATGCGCGCGCGAAGTCGGTGCATCAGGGTGAGGGTTTCGTGAAACTGCTTGCCCACGCTGAAACAGACCGGATTTTGGGGTGCCATGTGATCGGCCCGGCGGCGGGGGATCTGATCCACGAGGTCTGCGTGGCGATGGAATTTGGTGCCAGTGCCGAAGATCTGGCGCTGACTTGCCATGCGCACCCAACCTATTCAGAGGCGGTACGGGAAGCAGCACTCGCCTGCGGTGATGGCGCCATACACGCCTGATTGAATTACATTTTTCTTAGCCCCGGTGGATGAAAAAATACCATCGGGGTGAAACTCCGCCCTGCTGTCGGCGTTCGTACCATTTCGCTGTGCTTCGTCGAGGACACGGGAAGCATCTGTTAGGTTGATGCGCTTATACTGCGCAGCACCGCTTCCGTTTCAGCGTCAGTGGGGAAGTACAGCTCCACTTTGAAGGCATCCAAGACCACATCTTCTGGCGTACCAAACTGCGCGATGGTTGCAAAAAGCGACAAACGAAGATCGCCCATGGCGAAAACTGTGGGAATTACTGCGCGTTCTTCGGACGGCTCTGCCAAAGCTTGCTGAGAAAGATGCTGGGCGGCCCGATCAAAGGTCGCGACGCCCCCCATGGCAGCACTTTCCGTACGCAATCGGCCGGCCACGTGATGGGCAACCTCCGGCCAGTTTTCCACAAACTGCGGCACATGTTCTGACAGCATCAGATCCAGCAGGCTGTCCCCTACCCCGACGCCAAGTTGGCCAAACAGGAACGCAGCCGGGTCGTTCATTTCCACAATCCGCCAAAGGCTGTCGGCAGCGATGCCCGGAAAAGGAGCATGGCTCCGCAACATCCGCGTTACAG
Source organism: Pseudomonadota bacterium (assembly GCA_039030095.1). Lineage (GTDB taxonomy): Bacteria > Pseudomonadota > Alphaproteobacteria > Rhodobacterales > Rhodobacteraceae > Amylibacter. Next base: position 63,763 of record JBCCET010000007.1, read on the forward strand.
CCTGCGCAATAGGGGCAAGTGCTTCGTCCCCCCACGCGCGGGCAGGAAAGCGCCGGGCAAAACCTGCGTTGGTCAGCATTTGGTTGCGCGCCGCAAGGGGCATCTGCAATGCGTCACCCAACCGCGAAACCATCTCGCGGCTTGGGCTGGCACGACCAGATTCGAGAAAAGAGATGTGGCGTGCGGAAACTTCGGCCTCCAGCGCAAGGTCCAACTGGCTCAACCGTCGGGTTTTGCGCCAGGTTTTCAAGGTCTGCGGAAATTCGGACATGCCCACAGCCTATCGCGCGTTTAGGCGGCCGTCACTTACTTCCGAGGTAATTGTTTTGCTGCCGTCATGCACCCTATCACTGCCAAAACGGAGACCAGCAATGACCCAAGCAAACCACAAACGATATCTAAAATTCACTTCATTTGTGATCGGTTGTTTCGGCCCTATCTTTTTTCTGGGCACCTTGCAGCCCACGCTGGAACCGGCGCGCTGGACTATGGACCTGTTGCGCTGGCCTCTTGATGGCGATGCCACTTGGGCAGACCCCGACACGCGGTTTTTGTCGGCTTTGACGGGTGGTTTTCTGCTCGGATGGGGGGTGACTGTTTGGTGCCTGTCCATGTGGGTTTATGACGCCTGCCCCGAAGGCGTCCGCAAGTCGGTCGTGGTAGGGACCTGCGCCTGGTTCTTGCTGGATAGCGCCGGGTCTGTTGCCGCTGGCGCACCGTCCAATGTGATCTTCAACACTGCAATCTTGCTGTTAGGCGTGGGCCCGTTGTGGCGCCCAGCGCAATCTAAAGGAGGCTAACATGACCCAGTTTCGTATCATCCTGATCGTCTTTTTGTTGATCATTACCGGCTACACAATTGCCGTGGTTGCCAAAGACGGCGCAAATCTGGTGCCGGTATTTGTAAGCAATATCGTCGCGGTGAACTGGAGCGGCCAGTTTAACCTGGATTTCCTGCTGCTGCTGTGGCTGGGCGCGATCTGGGTGGCGTGGCGCCATGGATTTAGCGCAGGCGGCATCGCCCTGGCGGTCGTAGGCCACACCTTCGGTATGGTCTTTTTCACAGTGTACCTGCTGTGGGCAATCAGTCGCGCGGGCGGCGACACCAAAAGGTTATTGCTTGGCGTCCATGCTGATCAGTAGTTCTTCAACCGTTCTTTAGCTTCCCGGTCTGCAAACACCTGCGCACGCGACACCCACTTGTAGTCCGGATCGGTCGCCGTGGGCACCCAGGTCAGTATGCCGCCCTTGCGCCAGGGGTCCAGTACCATTCCGTCAAACATGCCGGCGTCCCGCGCGCTCATGATTACGGTGGAATGGTCAATCCGTAGCGTGGTTGCATTTGCAATCGCGCGGTGGAAAGAAAAGGTCTTGAACTTCTCGGCGCGAAGACGGCTTTCCATGTCGTTTGCCCATTGCCAGCAAAGCCCACGCGGCTTGATACCTGCGTTGACCTTGGCATTGTGGATCAACGGTGGGTCAGTGATTTGGTAAGCATCTCGCAGCTCCGCTGTGCGTGCATAGGCCACCCGCGCCGCGCGATGTGCTTCTTCTGGGTCGATGTTAGGAGACATGGCCGCGAGCGATGCGCCGAGGCCCAGGATTTCATCCTGCGTGGCCGGAGGCGGCGCAGAAACACAAGCCGCAAGCGGTGCGGCGGACAAAAGAAGTAGTGCGTGACGGCGGTTCATGGCTCCCCCCATTTTTGAGGATGGTTAAAAAAACCTGGCGCGGATGTCGACCCACAGGTTTGTGAACCAAAAGGCTTGCCATAGGTGTTGCGGATAGGCAGCTTGGGCAGAATGGCCAAGATGCCCCAATCCGTTTACCGCTACATCTTTGAGCGGACTTACCGCAAACAGGCGGTGGTGATCTTATTGACGCTGTCGCTTTTGCCTTTGGCGCCGGTTCCGCTGGAATTGCAGCGCCGCTTGCTGGACGATGCGGTGGCCAACAAAGATCTGGACCTCTTGTACACGTTGGGCGCGCTCTACATCGGTGCAATGTTGTTATCGGCGGTGCTGAAGTTTGCGATGCGAACCCAGCGGGAACTTATCTCCGCCTCGGTCGTCCGAATGTTGCGCAAATCGGTTTTCTACAACCTCTACACCTTTGCGCCTGCGCATCTGGAAGAAGACCCAAATGAGGTGGACGAAGGCGCGGTTGTATCAATCATGTCGTCCGAAGTTGAAAAACTGGGTGGTTTTGCCGGATCTGCCATTTCTGGCCCATTGTTTGAAATTGGCACGCTCGCATCGATCCTGGGGTATATGTTCTATGTGGAGCCTTTGGTGGCTTCCATTGCGCTGGCCCTTTATTCGCCCCAGCTTATTTTGGTGCCGCTTTTCCAGATCAGGATGAACCGGCTGGCGCAGGAAAAGGCGCTGAAGGTGCGCGAGTTGGGCAATTTCATCGTGGATAACCCAGAAGATGACTTGCTGCGGGCTGAGCCACCGAAAAGTTTTACCGATCTGATCGAGGTAATCCTGTCGATCCGCCGGAAATTCATCCTTACCAAACAAACGATGAAGACGATCAACAACATCCTGATCGCGCTAGGACCCTTTTCGGTGATTTGTTTTGGCGGGTATCTGGTGATCCAGGGAGAGATTGAGATCGGTGTGATTGTTGCGTTCGTTAGTGGCTTGGAACGGCTTGGGTCGCCCATACGGGAGCTCGTTGGCAGCTATAGCCAGATCATGGATGCACGGATGCGGTATGAGACGCTGTTAGGTGCGTTCCCGGAGGATCTTGAATCAGACGGTGAAAACCTGTCCCGGTGAGTTAGAGCGTCTACTTTTCGTCGATGTAATAGGCTGCTTTTAAATCATTTATCTGCTTCTTACCTAGCACTGTAGACGCGTAAGGACAAACGCGTAACCACTTACGCGTAACGACTTACGCGTAAGTGGTTACGCGTCAAGGAACGGACGTTTTCGGCAAAAGTAGACTGCAAGATCCACTCACTCACTAGCCGCGCATGATTGCCCCGCGAACGAGTGAAGACACACTCCCACTCGGCCCATTGGCACCTGCCCGGAAGGTCGAAGAAACCTCGATGCCCGTTTAATCAGGGGTCAGAAAGCCCGCTTAACATCCGTAGCCCCTGCGTCACATCGGTTTGGATCGCTGCCTTCAGGTCAGCTTCATCTCCGGTTTTCAACGCCATCAACGCGCGCCGATGGTTCTCAGTCGCGTTGGGTCTCTGTAGCCTGGCATATAGCGCGCTCATGGTCGGGCCAAGTTGCAACCACACCGTCTCCACCAATGCCAAAATTGCGGGGGCCTGAGCCCGTAGATAAAGCGTCCGGTGGAACTCCAGATTGGCTCGAATATAGCCCACTGGGTCGTTTTTCACGATCGCCTCTTCGCAAGTCGAGTTGATGCCGGACAAGCGTTCGATCAGCGCCATGTGCGCCCTGGGTTGCGCGCGCCGGGCAAGCTCGGGTTCCAGCAATGCCCGGATCGCGGCAAGTTCTTCAATCCGCTCGTTGGACAGCTGCGGTGCGGTCACGCGCCCGGTTTTACTAACCGTCAAAGCGCCTTCCGCCGTCAGTCGTCGGACCGCCTCTCGCGACGGGGTCATCGAGACCTCAAATCTATCGGCGAGACCGCGGATTGTAAGGGCTTTGCCAGGCGGCAGCTCCCCATACATGATTTCAGATCGTAGGGTTCGGTAGACCCAGTCGTGGGCGGGGGTATCAGAAGGCCGTGCCATGTGTTTTTGTGATCACGTCCGACCCAGCTGTCAAGCACCTGGAGCCTTAAACTTCACCTAGTCAAAGTTGCGAAAGGCTGGGTCTGATCTGCCCATGCGGACCGATACACCTGAAGTGGTATCGAAGCCGGGCAGCCTGCCAGTGCTTTTCGTCCTGCTCAAAAGAGATCGTCAGCTTAAAAAGCGACAGCGCGAATTTGAATGAACTGCCCCACAACACAGCGATTGAAACCGGCACTTCAATCACCCAAGCTAAACCAGCAACGGCACTACCTTAACTCACATTCACAGGCAAAACCGTGGTCGATTTGATCTCTTCCATCGACAAGAGAGCAGTGACGTTGAAAACCTTCACCTCCGCAATCAATGCCTGGTAAAAAACGTCATATGCTTTGGCATTGGCTACGCGGACCTTCAGGATGTAGTCGATGTCTCCCGCCAAACGGTGAGCCTCCAAAACCTCCGCCCGTTTGCGCAGCGCGCTCAGAAAATTCGCCTGCCAGTCCGCGTCATGTTCGGACGTGCGGATCAGCACAAAAAAGCATGCCTCTAATCCTAGCGCATCCGCATCAACCAACGCTGTCTGAGCCTTAATGACGCCCGCCTCGCGCATCTTCCGGATGCGATTCCAAACCGGAGTTTTTGACGCACCCACGGTTTTGGCAATTTCGTCGAGGGACTGGCTCGCATCGCGCTGCAATTCCGCCAGGATCTTGCGGTCAATGGCATCTAGGTTGGCTGGCATTTCAAAATCCGTTGGTTTTTTGGGTCCATAACCCTTGTGACGGCCTATATCCAGAACTTTTTTCTTATTTTGCTGCTAATACCGGCCAGTATATGGAATAATATTCCAAACAACCCTACTTCTTCGCTTGAAGGAGACTTTGCCATGAAACACTTCCCGATATTTGTCGCCCTGACGGGACAACGCGTAGTTGTGTCCGGTGCCGGAGAATGTGCGGTGGCCAAATTGCGTCTGATTTTGAAGACAGAGGCGCGGGTGGAGGTCTATGGCACTTCACCTCACACCCAGATCACAACTTGGGTGAACGAAGGTAAGTTGACCCATATCCCCCGTCCGCTACGGGCAGGCGACGCACGCGGAGCACGGCTTTTTTATGCCGCCAACGATGATGCAGAAAACGATGGGCAGGCAGCAGAACATGCCATGGCAGATGGTGTCCTAACTAACGTTGTTGATAATTTGGGCGACAGCCAGTTCATCACGCCCGCCATAGTGGACCGTGACCCTGTCGTGGTAGCCATCGGGACCGAGGGTGCCGCCCCTGTTCTGGCGCGGGACATTAAGCGGCGCGTGGAAGAGATGTTGCCGACAACGCTTGGCTCGTTGACCCGTATCGGGCAAAAATTCCGGGCGCGTGCTGAGATGCTGCCGATGGGGCGCATCAGGCGTGCGTTCTGGTCGGCTTTCTATTTCAAATCCGGACCAGAGGCATTTACACGGGGGGCCGCGGAAGACGCTCTCGAAGACGAATTCAATCGCCACCTGGTTGCAGTGACGGAGGGCCGCGTGGATCTGGTGGGCGCAGGCCCAGGCGACCCGGAACTGCTGACACTTAAAGCGCGCAACTTGCTGCATGAAGCCGACGTGGTTATCCATGACGCGCTTGTGCCACCCGCTGTATTGGAGCTTGCCCGGCGCGAAGCCGTTATCATCGAAGCCGGCAAACGCGGCTTTGGGCCGTCCTGGAAGCAAGACGATATCAACGATTTGTTGGTGGATCACGCTCGTAAGGGTCACCATGTGGTCCGCCTGAAATCGGGCGATCCTGGGATCTTCGGACGGCTTGAAGAAGAGGCGCAATCCCTATCAAGCGCCGGGGTCCCTTTTGCGATTGTCCCTGGCGTCACATCGGCCAGTGCTGCGGCGGCGTCCATCGGCCAACCCCTGACCCGCCGGGGCCAAAACAGTGCCGTCCGGCTGCTGACGGCCCATGACATGAAAGGATATGCCGAAGCAGATTGGCGCGGATTGACCGCGCCAGGGGCTGTGGCGGCGATCTATATGGGCAAGAAAGCCGCGCGGTTTTTACAAGGCCGTATGCTGATGTTTGGCGCTGACCGGCTGACACCTGTAACCGTCGTTGAAAATGCCTCCCAACCCAGTCAGCGGATACTACCTACGACTTTGATGGGCTTGCCAGACGTGACAGATGGGCTGGAAGGCCCGGCAATTATGCTTGTAGGTTTGGCGCCACGCCCTGCGGCAGATGCACTAACCCAGCTGACAGAGGATTTCGCCTGAGGCAGAGGTCATGTAAGCCATCGTTGACACGCGGTGGCGAAGCGGTACACCGGCGCATACCAACCCGGTATAAAGAGGTGAACCAGTGCCCGTCCTGCCCGACGCACAAACCGTCACATCAGTGACCCATTACACCGACCGGCTCTTTGCGTTTAGAACGACGCGCCCGGCATCCTTGCGGTTTCGGTCCGGTGAATTTGTGATGATCGGGCTGATGGGGGATCCGGACCCCAAGACCGGCAAACAAAAACCACTGCTGCGGGCCTATTCCATCGCCTCACCCGCTTGGTATGAAGAATTGGAGTTTTACTCGATCAAGGTGCCTGATGGCCCGCTTACTTCGAAGCTGCAGAACATTCAGGTTGGCGATGAATTAATCTTACGCCCCAAACCGGTTGGAACTCTGGTCCATGATGCGTTGCTGCCGGGAAAACGGCTTTATCTATTCGCAACGGGCACGGGATTTGCACCGTTTGCGTCCCTCCTGCGGGAACCGCAGACATTTGAAGACTATGAAGAGGTTATTGTCACCCATACCTGCCGAGGCGTGGAAGAACTGACCTACGGGCGCACTTTGATCGAAGGAATGCGCACGGATGCAACCATGCAGGAACTGCTGGGCGCCGATAATCTTGCGCGGCTGAAATATTACCCGACCACCACGCGGGAACAGAGCCCAAAAATGGGTCGTATTACCGACCTCATTACTTCGGGCGAGATGTTCACAGATCTGGGCCTGCCGCCGTTCGACCCTGCCCATGACAGGGCCATGATTTGCGGGTCACTGGCGTTCAACCTGGATGTCAAAGCCCTGATGGAAACAGCCAGTCTGCGCGAAGGCGCGAACTCCGAACCTGCCGAGTTTGTGGTGGAAAAGGCTTTTGTAGGCGACGGTGTCTGAAGCACGCAAGGACGCCGCACCAGAAGACTCGCAATTACGAGTTATACGCAGCATGGTGAGGTAATACGACCTTAAGGTATAGCTTCATGACCCGCTACGTTGCCCCGGCAGAAGAAGATCCTCACGCCCGAACATGGATGGCATGGCCGTCTTGGAAAGACATCTACATCTACGATGATCGCCAGGACGCGTACTACGACGATGTGAAAGCCACCATCGGGCGGTTGGCCGCTGCGATTGCAGAGCATGAGCCTGTATCCATGTGCGTCCCCGAAGATCAGCACGACATCGCCCGCGCCGCATGTGGCGACAAGGTTGATCTGGTCGCCATCCCTACAGACGACATGTGGGCCCGCGATTCCGGCCCGGTCTTTGTGTCCGGGCCAAACGGCGAAAAGGCCGGGGTGACCTTTAATTTCAACGCCTGGGGCGGCAAGTGGGATCAGCCGCTGGACGCCAAATTGTCCGAGCGCATCCTGACCCACTGCGGCGTGCGAGAAATCAAAGCAACTGTCGTGGGCGAAGGCGGCGGGTTTGAATACGACGGTGAGGGCACGCTTTTGCTGACAGAAAGCTGCTGGGTGAACGAAAATCGCAACCCTGGAAAATCGCGCGACGATATCGAATCCGAACTACGCCGCGTTTTAGGCGTCGAACAAGTTATTTGGCTGCAAGGTGTGGCGGACGAAGAGGAAACAGACGGTCACATAGACGGGTACGTCCGGTATATCCGCCCCGGCGTTGTTATGATGAGCGGGATAGACGGCGTAAACGTGCCCTCAGACACCGACACCATTTGGGAAGAGGACTATCGCGATGCACGGGAACGACTGAGCAAAGCTCGGGATGCCGCCGGGCGCCCGTTTGAGATCGTTGAACTGCCATGGGCCACCAAAAGCCGATCCGATGACCCGCGTTTCTTCACCAGCTACGCCAATTTTTATGTGGGCAACGGCGCGGTTTATTCACCCCATTTTGGCGATGACGCAGCCGATGCGAGGGCTGAAGAAACCCTGGCACAACTATTTCCTGGACGCCGCATCGTAATGCTCGATGTGGATCGCATCTATGAGAACGGCGGTGGCATTCATTGCGTTACACAGCAAGAACCCGTCTAACATCAACGCTCTGGCTTAATCGAGTTTCACGACCGGCCAGATAATTGTTTCAAAGACGAGTATCCACACAAGGCAACACGCCCTTAAATGAAACAGTGGTCGGAAATACATTCTCACCGGCTGGATCTTGCCATCACGGGTCCGCGCGTCGGAACCCAAGCTGAAGCTTATAAAAATCCTTTTAACACACTGAAGTAAAAAGGATAAAAGCGCATTCCGCTTCAAAAGCGCCTACCCCAAAGGGGCTTTGTGTAATGTTACAATCGCTGACCACGCTGTGACTCACTTGCATGTGAATGGCAGGCTTTCACGCCAAAGACTAAGTTTAGCACATCGCCAAGAGCGAATGATTTCAATCACCCTCGGAGGGAACTTATGTCTAAAGCTGTCAAAACTCTGGCCGTGGCATCCGCCGTTGCCGCAGCAACGATGACCGCAACCACGGTATCCGCTCAGTCCAAAGAAAAATGCTACGGCGTTTCGCTGGCTGGCAAAAACGGCTGCGCTGCCGGCCCCGGCACAACTTGCGCTGGCACATCCACTGTTGACTACCAGGGCAATGCTTGGACCCTTGTTGCATCAGGCACATGCGAAACCCTGGACCTGCCAGCAATGGCAGACGGCACGGCACGCAAAGGCTCGCTGGAGCCACTGGACCGCGACATCCCGTCCTAAACCTACGATCTCTTGGGGGCGGACGCTGTGGCGCCCGTCCCTAGTCAATCCATTCGGGAGTTTTCAAGATGCTTGATGCTGGCGAAAAGAAACCGGACCGCGTGCTAAACCGCGCGGGCGTAGGCTATAAAGCCCAGCACCTTGATGGCATTTTGCAAACCCCTGACGCCGTTGGCTGGCTTGAAATTCATGCCGAAAACTACATGGGGGACGGCGGACGGCCGATTGCCCAGCTAAGGCACCTGCGCGACATGTATCCGATCTCGTGCCACGGTGTCGGGCTGTCCATCGGCGCAGAAGGCCCGCTCGACAAGGACCATCTGGCGCGGTTGAAACACCTTGTGGGCTGGTTGGAACCAGGACTTTTTTCCGAACATCTGGCGTGGTCCACCCATGAGACACACTTTCTAAACGACTTGCTTCCCGTGCCTTACACAAAGGCCGCTGTCACCCGCGTCGCCGATCACATCGACGAAGTGCAAGAGGCCGTGGGTCGCCAGATGTTGCTGGAAAACCCATCCACATACGTGGCTTTTGCGGAATCAGAGATGTCAGAGATTGCGTTTCTGACTGCCGTGGCTGAGCGGACCGGGTGTGGGCTTTTGTTGGACGTGAACAACGTCTTTGTCTCCGCCACTAACCAAGGCTATTCGCCGGAAGGTTATATCGATGCGTTTCCGCTGCATTTGGTGGGCGAAATCCATCTCGGCGGGCATGAAGAAGACGAAGACGATCACGGCGCCCCGCTGTTGATCGACAGCCATTCGCGCGCGGTCGTGGATCCGGTTTGGGCGCTTTACGACTACACAATTCAGCGCGGCGGCCCACGGCCAACGCTGATTGAATGGGACAATGATATCCCCGAATGGGAAGTCTTGGCAGAAGAAGCTGCATCGGCAGAACGCATCCTGGCCAAAACACCGGCGGAGGTCGCCTAACATGGGCGTCACACAGCTGGCTTTCACGACGGCCTTGCTGGACCCGGATGTGGACGTGCCAGAGGGCCTAATAGGCCCTGACGGCCGCCCTGCGGGCAAGCGATTCAACGTCTATCGCAACAATGTCATTGTTTCGCTGATGGACGCGATGGAAGACGCGTTTCCGGTCATCTCCAAGCTTATCGGGCTGCAGAACTTTCGTAATCTGGCGCGGATATTCGTAAAAGATTTTCCGCCTGCCTCACCGCTCTTGATGTTCTATGGCGCTGAATTTCCAGAGTTTCTGGAAAGCTTTGAGCCTTTGGGCCATGTGCCTTATCTGGCGGATGTGGCACGTCTGGAACTTGCCCGACGTGATGCTTACCACGCAGCGGATGTGGTGCCGGTGTCGCCCAATGCCCTCTCGGCAGTGACGCCAGAACGGCTGATGGATTCGCACTTCGACCTGGCGCCAGCCCTGCAAATGGTCGCGAGCCCTTATCCCATTGTAACCCTTTGGCATTTCAACATGACCGAAGGGGCGCCAAAGCCCACGCCGGCCGCGGAAGTGGCGCTGATCACACGACCACAACTTGACTTGGAAATGCAGGTCATAGGTGCAGACGCGGCCGCTTTTCTGGCTGCGCTTCAGGAAAATTTAACACTGGGTGAGGCCTATGAGAGTGGGCTGACCATTTCAGAGGATTTCGATCTGTCTGCCGCGATTGGGCTCCTGCTCAGCGGCGGTTTGATCACGGACATCAAGACTTGAGGGGGAAGACTCAATGAACGCACTCATTCGCCTGCACGATCAGACACTCGGCGCGCTTGGCCGCGCACTGGACGGCTGGTTTTTGTCAACAGCAGCACGGTTTACCTTTGCCGCCGTCTTGCTGATGTATTTCTGGAATGCCGCCGTAACCAAACTGGGTGACGGTTTTTTGGGGTTCCTGGCGCCCAATGGCAACGCCTACTATCAGGTGTTTCCCAAAGCCACAGAAGCCGCCGGGTTTGATCCCGCCGGGCTGAGCGCATTTCACTGGTTGGTTGTCACCGCCGGTACCTGGGCCGAGTTTATCTTGCCTGCCCTAATAGTTCTCGGTCTATTCACGCGTCTTGCCGCATTTGGCATGACCGTTTTTGTCATCGTGCAGTCCTACGTTGACGTATTTGGCCATGGCGTCGGCGGGAAAGATCTGGGGGCTTGGTTTGACGGGCCCAGCGGGTCTTTGATCATGGACCAACGGCTGATGTGGATGCTGCTGTTCTTTGTTCTGATCATCAAAGGCGCGGGACCTCTATCAGTCGACCGGCTGTTAGCTGGATCGCAGACCGAGGATTGATATACTCGCGGCCCCGGATCAATTCCGGGGCTGTCGTCCCCAAGTGTCTAAGGGGCCGTCTATTTCGAACGTTCCAGCTTAGAGATTTACTCAAAAGGGGCGCTGCCCCTCGGAGCTGACGCTCCTCACCCCGGGATATTTTCGAACAAAGGAAGGCAGCGTCAGGAAAGCCACTGGGCTTGCGTTTCTTTTGTCCAACCCAGCGTGCGGGTGTCCCCGGCTTTAGCTCCATCTTCAATCACGGGGCGTTTCATGAGCGTCGGGTAATCCGCCAACAGTTCAAGGGCGGGGCGCGCCCGTTCAGCGTCATCCAGGCCGCGCCAAGTGGTAGAGCGCGTATTCAAAAGCGCGTCACCGAAAGCTGTATGAAAAACAGCCAAGGCGTCTTTTGGCACGCCGTCAGCACGCACGTCGACAAATTCGACAGTTTTGCCAGCAGCCTCCAGCGCTTTAAGCGCCTTGCGGCAAGTATCGCAGTTTTTCAGGCCATAAAGTTTCATTGCACACCACTTGTTCCGTTAGGCCCTGACTACGGCGCCCATAAACTGCCTTCAACCATCGAAACGGTAACGATGTAGCGCCGGACCCTCTTCCCTTAACCACGACCTTGCAGACCGGTGATCGGGGTAGAGGCTTTCCACCACGGACCAGAAAGCAGGCGCGTGATTCATTTCCACCAGATGGGCAATCTCATGGGCCGCCACATAGTCCAGCACGGAAGGCGGGGCCATCACCAACCGCCAGGAATACATCAACGCACCTTCACTGGTGCAGCTGCCCCAACGCGATCTCGTGTCGCGCAAGGTGATCTTTGAAAATGACCGGCCAAGCCGCGCGGCATATCGGTCGCTTGCATTGGACAGCCGGTCGCGCGCAAGGGTTTGCAAGTAGGCTTTCACACGCCTCGGCGCCCCGCGCACAGGAACCTGCAAAACATCACCCGATCTGATGGTCTTACGCCCCTGCCCTGTCGCAACGGTTACCATTTGCCCCTCAATTGGCACGCAAGCGCCGATCCCAACCGTGACCGTATCTGGTTTCAGATCCAGATGCCCGCGCAACCAAGCCTCTTTCGTGCGGGCAAAATCCAGTGCATCGTCCAGGTTTGCTCGCTGCGGCACAGTCAAGCTTACGCCACCGTCTACGCTGGAAATCCGCAGCGAATACCGACGCGCCCGAGCCGACCGTTTTACGGCAATCGTGATGGGAGGATCACCGATTTCCACCTGATTGGCCATTTGCACCTCAATTCGTTCGCTTGCCCTTTGACAAGCCTCGCCGCCTGTGGCAAGGCCGCGCGACACTTCTCAAAACCAATTCTCAGAGGTACACATGCCCAAAGAGGAATGGGGCGTAAAGCGGGTCTGTCCAGAGACAGGCAAACGGTTTTACGACCTGAACAACAACCCGATTGTCAGCCCATATACCGGTAAGGAATATGATCTGAACTTCTTTAGTCATGACAAGTCGAAGACGACCATGGCCGACAAAGAAGACAAATCGGCAATCAAAAAAGCCACGGCAGCTGACGACGATGATGAGATCGACGTGCTGGACGATGACGACGATACTGACGTCGATGTAGATCTGGGCGATGATGTGCTCGACGATGACGACGACGACACAGAAGTATCGCTGGAAGAAATAGCTGACGTTCCCGCCGAGGAAGACGAAAGCTAACCACACAAGTGAACGGGCATTTCCGCTTGCGAAGGCAAGCGGGACGCCCTAATTACCTCTGGCGCGGGGAATACCGCGCCTAAAATGGGGCCTTAGCTCAGCTGGGAGAGCGCTTCGCTGGCAGCGAAGAGGTCAGGGGTTCGATCCCCCTAGGCTCCACCAGAAACCTCCCACATAGCATTGCATAACGCGCCATAAAGCGGCAAGAATCCTTGAAAATTAGGGAGTTTCGCGCTTTGCGCAGTTTTTAGCGTTGCACAACGTCGCACCTTATGGCGTGTTGCAAGCTACGTGAGGCCGTTGGATGCCCCGCTACACGGCACCGAAGACCGCGAAGCGGTGCGAACAACTCAAATACCCTCAAGGCGACTTGCGAAGCCCCGTCATGCACAACTTCGACCACGTCCCCGGTCTGGTGCTGCAAGTGTCTAGACCTGCCACGGAATTGTTCCGCTGCTTTGACTTGGTATTTTGCCACAAAGGAGAAACATCATGGCATCGAAACCAACCGCGGAATTTCGCGCCCAGGCAGTGCGGGTAGCGTTGACCAGCGGGCTGCCGCGTAAACA